>NZ_JBHEUZ010000010.1:0-196660 GCF_041925275.1 Parapedobacter sp. 2B3
CGAATCAAAGTTAAGTAAGCCTAAAAAGAGGCAACGCGCTGCCCTGGATGACGATTTCCGAAGCAGCCTGCTCGCCGCGTATTTTTAAAAGCGATTTCCCTGTGGTACTCCTCGCGTGGTTTTGTTATTCGTAGAGAAACTGTAACTTTGTTGCCCGTTACGTCTTCTTTTTTACCGTTCAATCAGTTACTTTATGGAAATACCTACCATCGCAAACTCGTCAAACATCATCTATCAATGGACCTACCAAACGCTTATCGGGTGGGGAGTGCCTGTAGAACAGGCGGACATCGTCAACCTTTTTGTGTTGCTGGCGCTGCTATGCATCCTATTGAGCATTGTTTACCATGTACTCCGTAAATTCCTTGTCAATACGCTGGCGCTTTTTGCTAAGCGGTCAAAAACCAAATTCGATGACCACCTCGTGCGCAACCGGGCCATGGCCCAGCTGGCGCGACTGGTGCCGCTTATCATCTCCATCCAGTTCATCCCCGTCGTTTTTTCCGCTTTCCCGGATTGGATCGGCCCTGTGCGGAAGTTTTTCGACGTTGTTCTGGTCGTTGTATGGGTATTGCTTTTCCGGGCGGTACTCCGGTCCATCCGCGATCACCTGCGCACCAAGAAAGGGTTTGAAGACAAGCCGCTGGACAGTTACCTCCAAGTGGTCAATATCTTCATGTTTTTCATCGGCGGCATCATTATATTTTCCATGCTTACCGGCCAATCGCCCTGGGCTTTCCTGGGTGCCCTGGGTGCTGCGTCGGCTATCCTCCTGCTGGTCTTCAAAGATACTATCATGGGCTTCGTGGCCAGCATACAGGTATCTACCAATGATATGGTACGTGTGGGCGATTGGATAGAGATGCCCAAGTACAACGCCGATGGCGATGTGCTCGAAATCAATCTCAATACCGTGAAGGTTCGGAACTGGGATAAGACCATCACCACCGTACCCACCCATTACCTCGTTACGGACTCGTTCAAGAACTGGCGGGGTATGCATGAAAGTGGTGGGCGCCGCATCAAGCGTTCCGTGAGCATCAAGATATCCACCATACGTTACCTGGAAAAAGAAGAAATCGAGCACCTCAAGAAGATACAGCTGTTGAAACCGTTCATCGAGGAGCGGCAGAAAGAGATTGAGCAATATAATCTGGAGAGCGGTGCCGACCCGACCATGCCGGTGAACGGGCGGAAGATGACAAACGCAGGACTTTACCGGCAGTATATCACGCTGTACACCGCGCAGCATCCGTTGATCCACAAAGGCTACACGATGGTTGTACGCCAATTGCAACCCACGGAAACTGGGTTGCCAATAGAGCTTTATATGTACACCTCCAATACCCAATGGGCCATCTACGAGAATGCGATGGCCGATATTTTCGACCACTTGCTGGCTTCGGTCAAGTATTTCGGGCTGGAGGTGTTTGAAGCGCCCGCCGCCGACGATGTGCGTAGCCTCGGGTTGTCAACGCGTGGGGTTGGCGGTGAAGCCGCCGCCTCGGTGCCTATCCGGCAAAGCAATGGGTAGGACGGGGGGCATCAACGGATACGGGCATCGTTGACCAGGCGCATCGCCTCGTCGACCATCGTTTTGGCCACGTCGCGCATTTTGGTATTGCCGTTAAAATCCGCATCCAGCGTCACCTCTTTGCTTTTTTCCTTGTAGTTGAACTGCAGGTAGAAGCGGGCCACGGGCGTTGTTCCGTCCGGTTCCCCCGTGGTCATGTCGTCCGGCAGGTTCCAGAACCCCAGTTGCGTCGCTTTCCCGTGCAGGTACTGCACATCGTCTTTGCGTAACCTCACGGTGTCTACCACCAGTGAATCCTGCTTGTTGAGGAATCGGTACAGGCCCGTCTTCGAATCAAATTGATTGACAAGGTCGTCGCCTTCACCGTATTTAAGCACAATCGATTCGAAATCCGCAAACCGGAACGGTGCGTTCTTGAACATCTGGCTGTAATAATAGAAGCAATACAGCAAAAATGGGAGAATGATGCAAATAGCAAGGAAGATTTTTTTGGTACGCTCGTTCATGATCTCAATTCAACTACGGCGGCAAAAGTACAGAAAAAAAATCAGCTGGCTATGGCGGCCTGGGTGTCGATATATAATAGGCGTATCCGCTAGGCGATGCGGGATATTCCGTACCTTTGCTATATGAAGAAAATAGGATTCCTATCGTTCGGGCACTGGTCCGATCATCCGGCCTACCAAACACGCACAGCAAGCGACACGTTGCTCCAGTCGATCGATCTGGCAGTTGCCGCCGAGGAAATGGGACTGGATGGTGCCTATTTCCGGGTGCATCATTTTGCTGCGCAGCTGGCGTCGCCCTTTCCGTTGCTTGCAGCTATCGGTGCCAAAACAAATGCCATAGAGATCGGAACCGGCGTGATCGATATGCGCTATGAAAACCCGTTGTATATGGTGGAAGATGCCGGAGCCGCCGATTTGATTTCGAGTGGGCGGTTGCAGCTGGGCATCAGCCGGGGTTCGCCCGAGCAGGTCATCGATGGGTGGCGCTACTTCGGTTACGGATTAGAAGAAGGGGAAACCGATGCCGACATGGGGCGCCGCAAAGCATTGGAGTTCCTGGAACGGCTTAAAGGGGTAGGGTTCGCTCAGCCCAATCCCCGCCCCATGTTTCCAAACCCACCGGGCCTATTGCGCCTGGAGCCGCATTCGGATGGGTTGCGCGAACGCATCTGGTGGGGCGCCGCGTCCAATGCAACCGCTATTTGGGCTGCTGAAAATGGGATGCACCTGCAAAGCTCCACCTTGAAGTACGACGAGGGCGGCAAGCCGTTCCATGTGCAGCAAGCGGAGCAGATCAGGCTGTATAAAGACGCTTGGCGAAAAGCCGGGCACACGCGCGAACCGCGGGTATCTGTGAGCCGGTCGATCTTTGCGCTGGTCACCGACCAGGACCGCCATTACTTCGGACAGGAAGCTGGTCGCGTTGATAAGGTCGGAACGATCGAACCGGGCAAGCGCGCTATTTTCGGGCGGAGTTATGCTGCCGAACCCGACCGGCTCATCAAGGAATTGGCCAACGACGAAGCGATACAGGAAGCCGATACGCTCCTCTTGACGGTGCCCAATACGCTGGGCGTCGATTACAACGTCCATGTGCTTTCCGCTATCTTGGAGCACGTTGCCCCGGCGCTGGGGTGGCGTTGATGAAGCCACGGCTGCCGTTATTCGCCGGCTTCATAACGAAGCCCCCGATGGCGTACGATGCCGATGTAATAGGGAGCAGCTTCGTTGCCGTTGCCCGTTAGGAAAACGGTCAGGTAATCGCCCGGATCCAGGGCCACGCCAGTACGCCTGGCCAGCTGCGTTCCCTCTTCGTCGCGTATGGTCAGCACGTGCGTTCCCGTTTGGGTGGTGGGCATAAATTCCTCCGCCGCTTTGGCGGTTGCAGGCGTTTCGGTAGGGCGGTTGCTGAAAGGAGCCATCGGCTCGGCGGTGGCGACTTGCAGGGTAACCCGATGCGTCGACTCGGCCAGGTTGAAAAAACGAAGGCCGGCAATCGACTTCAGGTCTTCCGTGCCGGCCGGCAATCGGTCGTTGGTGACGAAATGCTGGGGTGCCGCCTCCGTGCCGAAAAGGAAGGATGTGTAATATTTGTCTTCCTCCAGTGCAAAGGTGGTATCTACCAGTTGCGCACCTTCGTTGGACGAGATGATCTCCAACCGGCAGCTTTCGTAACTCGGTACGGCGTAGTAATCGACCCCCCGGTAACCTTGGCCTTGGTTCAGTTGCTGGAGACCACGGCCTACATCCAACCGATGGAGGATCGCTTGCGCCTCCAAGAACGAGTTGACCACAGCGAGGCCCGAGCGGACATCCGGTGCAGGTTCTTCCTCTTTTATGCAGCCGGCAAACAAGGTGAGCCCGATAAGCCCGATAAAAAGGGGTAAGCGGGGGAGGTAGTTGGTTTCCATCAGAAATTACCGTTAGTTAATTTACCCATTGCCGTACGATACCTACATAGAACGTGTTCGGATCCCGTTCGTCGCCCGTGAGGAAAACACTGGTGTAGCTGCCTGCCGGCAGGGCAACCGTACCTTGCCGCGTAGCCATCGTTTCGCCGGCCTCATCCGTTACATGGATGGTATAGGTACCTGTGGTTACGGGAATGAAGCCCTCGTTTTGCTTACCGCTCTGCGGTGTTTCGATGGGCCGGTTGCGGAAAGCCGCTACCGGTTCGATATCGCCGATATGGAGGGTCACACGGCGATCGGTATTCGCCAGGTTAAAGAACCGCACCGCAGCGATGGCCGTTGGGTCCGCTGCGCTTTCGGGAACCCGGTCTTCGGTAATGAAGTGCCGCGGGTCATCGTGCGTGCCGAAGAGGATCGACGAATAATATACGCTATCCCGTACGGTAAGGGCCGTGTCTACGAGCCGGTTGTCCTGGTACGTCGAATAGATTTCCAACCGGCGGCCCTCGCCGGGGTACACATACACGGGTATGCCGGGGCCATAGCTCCGGTAAGGGAGTGGGTCCAATCCAGATACCGTATTGCGGTCTATGTAGTAATACGCCGCATTGGCTTCGATAAACGTGTTGATAAATGTAGTGCCGCCAACAAGTTGGGGCTGCGGATCACCGCCCCGTAAACAACTGCCAAGCAGCACCACAACGGCCACAAGGGCAACGATCAGATTCAATTTTTTCATCATATCTTGTTGACGAGCAGACGTGGACAAATGCTACACCACCGGCATTCTTTTCTGCCGCTTTTTATCACATAACATATAAAAAGCGAAATGGTGTGGCACGGACCTTCCGTATGTGAGAAAAAAGAAAAAATAACCGTACTTTTAGGGCCAATTTATTCCAATATGAGCAAAATCAACAATTACATGTTCTACGTTGCCTTTGTGGCGTCGTTGGGCGGTTTCCTCTTCGGCTTTGATACCGCGGTCATTTCCGGGGCGGAGGCAGCCATACAGGAAGTATATGGGTTAACGGACTATTGGCACGGGTTTACCATTGCCATCGCCCTGATCGGTACGATCATCGGTACCGTGGTCTGTGGCAAGCCCGTGGAACGATACGGACGGAAACCGACGCTGCAATGGGTAGCGGTGATCTACCTAGTTTCCGCATTGGGCTGCGGACTGATCGTCAACTGGCATTCGTTCCTGTTTTTCAGGCTGATTGGCGGTATCGCCGTGGGGGCATCGTCTGTGGTAGGACCCATGTATATCGCTGAGATATCCCCCTCCAACTGGCGGGGCCGGTTTGTGGCGTTTTTCCAGTTCAACATCGTTTTCGGTATTGTGGCGGCCTATGCATCCAACTACTGGCTCAGCGGTGTGCCCGAAGACTGGCGGTGGATGTTGGGCGTGCTGGCAATCCCCTCGGCGCTATTTGCCATCCTGCTTTTTACCATACCGGAAAGCCCGCGGTGGCTGGTAAAACAGCAACGCAGCGACGAAGCCGGGCAGGTATTCCGGAAAATAGGCACCCCGCATATCACCGCCCAACTGGAGGCGATAAAGGGTTCGCTCCAATCGTCCTTGCACGAGGAGCGGCTATTCCAGCGCAAGTACTACCGGCCCATATTGTTCGCCTTCCTGATTGCCACGTTCAATCAGCTGTCGGGCATCAATGCCATCCTCTATTATGCGCCACGTATCTTCGAAACCGCTGGCCTGCTCCGCGATTCCGCGCTTATGCAGTCGGCCATCATCGGCGTAACCAACCTCGTGTTTACCATGCTGGCAATGCTCATCATCGACCGGGTAGGGCGCAAAAAGCTGCTGATCGTCGGCTCCATCGGCATGATTGTTTCGCTGGGCCTGGCGGCCAAGGGTTTCTATGAAGATAGTTTCGAAGGGTATTCGATGCTGTTTTACCTCATCGGATTCATCGCCTCGTTCGCCATATCGCTGGGTGCCGTCATCTGGGTACTCATAGCCGAGGTTTTTCCTACGAGCGTGCGGGCGAAAGGGCAGGTATTCGGGAGCATGACCCACTGGGTGTGGAACACGGCATTGTCTTGGACGTTTCCTATTATCGTGGGTAGTATCGGCAACGGAGCGGCCTACATATTCGGCTTTTTCGCGGTAGCCATGGTGGCCAATTTGTTCTTTGCCTGGTTCGTGCTCCCCGAAACCAAGAATAAATCGCTCGAGCAGCTCCAGGAAGAATTGACCACGTAGCCGCCACCAAACGGTGCGGATTCATGACATGAAACTATGAACCCGACATGATTTAAATAATCGTAAGCACACAGGGCAATGATTATCTTTAATCATCAAAGGCTCCATCCCGCTAAGGCGGGACAGGTGCTGGCGAATGAAAAACAAAAAATAAAGAGTAGATGAAAGAAACAATCAGTACAAGAATACAAGCAGAAAAGGTGATTGCCATCGTGCGGGTAGCCGAAGAGCGAGAGGCATTGCCCACGGTAGCCGCCTTGGTAGCCGCCGGTATACAGGTGCTGGAGATAACCAGCAATACGCCCGGCTACGGACGGACCATCCAACAGGCACGTGAGCGGTATCCCGACATCCTGGTCGGCGCAGGGACCATCCTTGACGAGACATTGGCAAAAGAAGCGCTGTCATACGGTGCCCAGTTTTTGGTTACCCCCAATATGCATGTGGATGTGATCACGACGGCGCATGGCGCCGGCGTGCCGGTATTGATGGGAGCGCTTACACCTACCGAGGTGGCCGAAGGCATTCACCACGGAGCAGATTTCATCAAACTGTTCCCCGCTTCGGTATTGGGGCCGGCTTATCTGAAGGCACTGCTGGGCCCATACAACCAAGCCAAGTTTATCGCTGTGGGCGGTGTTGGTTTTTCAAATGCCGAAGAGTGGCTCCGCGCAGGCGCGGTGGGTGTGGGCATGGGGGGCAGCATCCTTTCGGGCGATGTGGGAGCCATTGGCGCACACCTTGCGAAATTACGTTCCGCTACCGTAGTATCATAAAAACAACCTATCATGCAAGATAAACTGATCATTGAAAAACTCGAATTGTTCAAGGTGCCACCCAGGTGGCTTTTCCTAAAGGTAACCACCAAGGAGGGGATCATCGGCTGGGGCGAACCTATCGTGGAGGGGCGTGCCGATACGGTCGCCGCCTGCGTCAACGAACTGTCGCCCTACGTCGTCGGTCGGTCGGCCCACGATATACAGGATGTGTGGCAGGTGCTGTACCGCGGTGGTTTTTACCGTGGCGGCCCCATCTTGATGAGTGCCATCTCCGGTATTGACCAGGCACTTTGGGACATCAAGGGAAAGTCGGCAGGCCTCCCCGTTTACCAGTTGCTCGGAGGGGCGGTGCGCCAGCAGATGAAGATGTACTGCTGGATAGGGGGTGACCACCCCGATGTGGTCATCAAGCAGGCCGAGGACCGGATTGCCGAGGGCTACGGTGCCGTGAAAATGAACGCCACCGGCCGGATAGACTGGATTGCTTCGCAGCGCGATGTCGCCACGGTGGTCGACAACATCAAATTACTGCGCGAAGCGTTCGGCGACCAGTTGGATATAGGCCTCGATTTCCACGGGCGTGTCCACAAAGGGATGGTACGGCGCTTGATCGATGAACTGGAACCCTACCATCCGCTCTTCATCGAAGAGCCCGTGTTGAGCGAACACGCGGAGGCGCTCGCTAAAATCGCCGCCTATACCAGCATCCCCATTGCCATGGGTGAGCGGATGTTTTCCCGGTGGGACTTCAAGCACCTGCTGCATGATGGCCATGTGGATATCATCCAGCCCGACCTCAGCCACGCCGGCGGGATCTCCGAAGTGTTCCGCATCGCCAGCATGGCCGAGGCCTATGACGTGGCGGTGGCGCCCCATTGCCCGCTGGGGCCCATATCACTTGCCGCCGCCCTCACCATCGATTTTTCGTGCATCAACGCCGTTATCCAGGAGAGCAGCATCGGCATCCACTACAACCAAGGCTTTGATTTGCTGGACTACGTGGCCAATCCGGAAGTATTTACCGTGAAAGACGGCTATATCCAGCTGTTCGAAAAGCCGGGGCTCGGCGTGGAGATCGATGAGCAGGCATTGCTGCGTGCGCAGCAGGTAGGCCATCAATGGACCAATCCCATCTGGCGGCTCGAAGACGGTAGTTTTGCGGAATGGTAACTTTTGTAGACAACCCCCGACTGATTCATCCCTTTCTGCCAATTTCAAAATGACCCCGTTTTCCATTACAGGCCAGGTGGTTAAACCGGGTCAATGGAAGGGATACCGACACCAATATTTCATTTTGTTCTACATAATCATAATAAAAAAATGCAATTTTGCCCGCACAATCTCACATGAACAATGGCAAGCACTAATTTGAGCCGAGATATCGGGCGGATCGAACCTTCTACCATGGCAGACGTGGTGGAGCTGCGTTTACGGGAATACTTGAAAAAGAAAGCATTCAAACCCGGCGATGCGCTACCGAAGGAACTGGAGCTGGCCGAGGCATTGGATGTGAGCCGGAACGTGCTGCGCGAAGCATTGAGCCGCCTCAAGATGCTGGGCATGATCGAATCCAAGAAAAAACGCGGGATGGTCCTGGCCGAACCCGATGTGCTGGGCGGGTTCGAACGGGTGATGGACCCGCTGATCCTGGATCAAAAGACACTGAAAGACCTGTTTGAACTTCGATTGGTGCTGGAAATGGGCCTGGCCGACGTGCTGTTTGTGCGTGCAACGGACCAGGACCTGAAGGAACTGGAACAGATCGTCAATAAGGAAGTAAACCAAATACAACTTCCTTTCAAAGTGAAATACGAAATCGCCTTCCACGGAAAGCTCTACCAAATGAGCGGCAACGATACGCTGATGCGCTTCCAGAACATGCTGCTGCCCGTATTTGAATACGTGGTGAGTGAAGAAGCCAAATTAAACGGCGAGGCGAAAGTAGGGCGGGTAACCCATCGCGACCTGTTGGAACTGCTCAAGAAAGGTGGCCCCGAAGATTTCCGCCAAGGGATGAGGGAACACCTAAGCCCGCATTTTGAGCGGATAAAGTAGATAAAACGCCCTAAGCCGAGCTCCCAAAGGAAATGAAACCATCATGATTTTTCAGACCACACTGGGGGATGAATAAATCTGATAGCTTCATCACCGAAAAAAAGCAAATTTAAATAGATGAAAAAAATATTTGGAAGTATGAAAGCAAAGCGTTTATATTTGTCAATATGTTCTACATAAGGACTATTAAACCAATTGGAATGATAAACTGGATGATGCGATTGAAAGCTTATTAGGAACCTTACTAAAAAAATAGACTTGAAATTATGAGATTATTATCGTTATCTATTTGTTTGCTTGTTGGTTGGATGAATTTTCCGATCCAAGTAGCGCACGCTCAAAACAACGTGGTGAGCGGTGTGGCCACCACCGTAGGCGGCGAGCCGTTGCAGGGCGTCACCGTTTCACTAAAAGACGTGAATGTACAGGCCCTTACCGATGCCGCTGGGCGCTATCGCCTGGATGTGCCCGCCGGGCATCGGGTACTTGTGTTCTCGGCAATCGGGTTCGAAACACAGGAATTGCCCATTCCTTCCTCCAACGTGCTCAATGTGGTGTTGGTCGAGTCGCAGTCGCACCTGGACGAGGTGGTCGTGGTGGGCTACGGAACCCAGTCGCGGCGCACCATTACTTCCGCCATTACCCGGGTAGGCGGGGAGGTGCTGCAGGACATACCCATCAGCACCGTTGGTGAAGGGCTAAAGGGCAAGGTGGCCGGGGCACGCGTGTACTCATCGAACAACACCCCGGGTGCCGACGCGATATTCCGGATCCGGGGCGGCTCTTCCATCAACAAAACCAACGACCCACTGGTACTGGTCGATGGGGTGGAAAGGGCTTTTTCGGGCATCAATCCCAATGACGTGGAATCCATCGAGGTGCTGAAGGATGCGGCATCGACGGCCATCTACGGCTCGCGGGCATCCAACGGCGTGGTCCTCATTACCACCAAGAAAGGGTCTGCATCAACGGCACCCCGTATTACCTTTGATATGGACCTGGCCCACCAGCAGCCCGAAACACTGATTGATTTCATGAACGCCAGGGACTACATCAGCACGGTGCGGCCGGCGGTAGCCGTGAGCTCCAACCCGCAATATAACAACGCCTCGGGCTATTCTGCCAGTTCGGGCAATGACGAAAACTCGATCTATTCCACGCGCTACCTTCAGCCGGGCGAAGCGGTCCCCGCCGGATACGGCTCCATGCCCGACCCGCTCGACCCCAGCAAAACGCTCATATACCAAGATAACGACTACCAATCGCTGATGTACCGCGACGTGCTCTGGCAGAACTACTACCTTGGCATAGACGGCGGCAATGAGTTTATCCGGTACGCCGCCAGTGGCGGCTATACGGACGATGGGGGCGTGGCGTTGGGTACGGGATACTCACGGTACAGCGCCCGCGCCCGCTCGGATGTCAAAATATCGGACCGCCTTTCGCTGAATACGGCTTTCGATTTTTCGAGTACGCTGTCGAGCGAGTTCGAAAACCAGATGAACGTCATCGCCCGTGGGCTCGCCACACCGGCCACCCAAAAGGTTTATTATGCCGATGGACGCCCCACACCGGGCTATAACGCGTCTTCCCCAAACCCGGTTTGGTGGGACTACACGCGGGATCAGACGGATAAGAACAGACGGCTGGCATTGATCGGCGGGTTGGACTACCGCATTGTAGACCAGCTGAAGGCGAACGTACAGCTCTCCAATTACAACCACGTTGTCCAAGCCGATTATTTCGAAAAAGCCCATGAATTCAGTGGTCTGCGGACCACCAGGTCGCGGTTCGGTGAACTGGGCCGGACCAAACTGGACGCCTACCTTTCTTACGACCAGCGCTTCCGGAATACGCATGCACTCTCCGGAACGGTGGGCTACTCATACCAAGTAACCGACAACAAAACGTTTTCGGCGAGCGCTACGGGGGCCAGCTCGGACAAGGTGCCCACGCTGACCGCCGGACCCAACAAGACGGGGGCCGACAGCAACTTCGAGAAGGAAGTGTTGATCGGTTACTTCGGGCGGCTATCTTACGACTACCTCCAAAAATACCTGTTGATGGCCACGTTCCGGTTCGACGGGTCGTCTTTATTTGCCGAAGAGAACCGCTGGGGCTTCTTCCCCGGTGTTTCCGGCGGCTGGGTGGTCTCTGAAGAGAATTTCTTGCACGGCAGCCCGGTGGTGAACTACCTCAAGCTCAGGGCGAGCTACGGCCAAACCGGCAACAATTCCATCGGCCTGTATGATGCATTGGGAAGGTACGCAACCGATGCACGGTACAACGGCAATGCGGGTATCGTTCCCGCAACGATGCCCAACCGCGATTTGACCTGGGAAACGTCGACCCAACTCGATGCCGGGTTTGATCTGAGCATCGTGAAAAACCGGATTTCCATCAGTGCCGATTACTTCAACAAGATTACGGAAGACCTGCTATTCAGCATGCAGCTGCCCAATACCAGCGGATTCAGCACGGTACAGACCAACATCGGCAAGGTGCGGTTCCATGGATACGATTTCGAAGTCTCTTCCAAAAACATAACCGGAGGCGCTTTCTCATGGGATTCGAAGTTGACGTGGAGTTTTGTGAAGAACAAGGTGCTGGAACTGCCCGACAATGGCCGCGAAAGGAACAGGATAGGTGGCATCACGCTGGCCGATGGGACGGCTTTCGGCGGCACTGCCGAGGGGGAACCCCTGTATAGGTATTACGGCTATACGGTAGACCACATCCTCCAGAATGCCCAACAGGCGGCCAACGCCCGCTACGACGAAAGTGCACGGGGCTGGGATCCGGCAGACGGCCAAAGTGTACGCGGCCGCAAGCTGCCCGGCGACTACGAATGGCTGGATCGCGATGGCGACAACCGGATTACCAGCAGGGACCAATTCGAACTCGGTGTAACGGTGCCCCACACCACGGGCGGGCTCAACAACTCATTTTCATACAAGCAGTTCAGCTTGAATGTCTTCGTCGACTGGGCACTGGGGCACTCGATCAACCACAATGCCTACATGCGCTACTTCATGAACACCTTTGCAAACAACTACACGTTGGTAGACGAGGTGAAGAAGGCCTGGACGGGCGAGGGGGACGATACGAAGTATGCTCGGTTTACGGCGAACGATCCGGACGTGGGCAATTCCAATTTCTCGCGCACATCTGACGTATTCAATTACAGAGGCGACTACCTCTGCATACGCGAAGTCAGTCTGTTGTACCGGGTGCCCGAGAAGGTGTTCAGCCGATTGGGGATCAAGGACCTCACATTCACACTGTCTGGAAACAACCTCCATTATTTCTCTGCGGTGCAGGGCATGGGTATCTCTCCCGAAGTGGGTGCATCCACCACTTACAACGCATCTTATTACAATTACCCTCCGATTCGCAGATTTTCCTTCGGAGCCAAAATCACCTTATAAGACTACGGAATTATGAAAGTTACATTATATCTTATCGCTGGAATGGCCACCTGCTCGCTGGCATTCCATGCCTGCCACGATAAATTGAACGTTGACCTGGAAAGTGCCATTACCGCCAACTCGATGTGGGCAAGCGAAGGCGATGCCAAGGCGGCCGTTTACGGTACATTCAATAAATTCAGGTCGACGTTTTCGGCAGCATACATTTTCTGGGGCGAATACCGCTCGGGCTTATGGGGTGCTGGATTGGCGACCAACGCAACCTACAGCGATCCGTTTTCCAATCAGCTGAACAGCACACATACCCACGCAAACTGGGCCAACCTGTATACAACCATCAACGATTGCAACCTGATCTTGAAATATACGCCCAACATCCAATTCACCAACGAGTCTGAAAAAAACCAGGTGCTGGCCAATGCGCTTTTCGTGCGTGCTTTCTGCTACTATTGGATCGGCCGGGTTTGGGGGGATGCTCCCGTGCTGCTGAACGGTTTCGAATCGGGGCAGCAGGACGACCTGTATCCATCGCGCGAACCTGCCGACCGCGTGTTTGAACAGGTGGGTGCCGACTTGCACGCGGCGGCGGGTTTGATGCCCGACGGGGTGCTGGACAAGGACCTCGCGTCGAAGGCCGCGATAAACCTGCTGCTGGCCGACTACCAGTTGTGGATGGCGAAGGTGCGGGGAGGAGGAACGGCTTCGTTGAATGCCGCGAAACAGGCGGTGGACCAAGTGCTGGCCAATACCAACTATTCCTTGATGGATAACTTCGCCAGCGTGTTTGCTTCCGAACAAAACCAAGAGATCGTTTTTGCATGGAGTTTTGTGCAAGACGAGTATACAGGCGGGTACCCGGCCGATTTCCTAGTGCCCTTGCAGTACATATCTGCCGAGTATATTGAAAACCCGATCAAGGTGGGGACACACCAACAGTGGATTTTCCTGACGGAGGATTACAAGGCCTTCCTCTCGGAAGATGACCGCGACCGCCGCACGGACGTAAGCTTCGAGACATTTTTCGATGCGCCCAAAAACTCGTCGTTCCAGTGGATCAATAAATTCGCCGGGAGCTGGGAAAACCAAACCCGTATTTTCGATTCGGACATTGTGGTTTATCGCTATGCCGATGCGTTGCTGATGAGCGCCGAGATCGAGCATGCATTGAACAACGCGCCACTGGCGATAGAACGGTTGAACGAAGTGGCCGAGCGCGCCTATGGCGTAGCCGATTTCTATCCGAACAGCCTATCGCCCCAGGAGATAGACCGGGCCATCCTCAACGAACGCAAGAAGGAGTTTGTGGCGGAGGGGAAAATCTGGTGGGACTTGATCCGCTTCGGTGTCGTATTTGACGAGGTGCCTACGCTGGCCGGCCGTGAGAACGAACAGGGTGTTCTCCTATGGCCACTGCACGATTCTTCCATCAATACAAACCCGAATATCCAATAGATGCATATAGCTAGATGGTGCAGCCTGCTGCTTTGTCTCCTGGCCAGCCCGGCTATGGGGCAACAGCCCAACATCTTGTTTATTGCGGTGGATGACCTGCGGCCGCAGCTGGCGTGTTACGGCGATCGCGTAGCGATTACGCCGCACACGGACAGGCTGGCGCAAAGGGGCGTGGTTTTCAACCGCGCCTATTGCCAGCAGGCGGTATGTGCGCCGTCGCGTGCTTCCGTGCTGACGGGCAGGCGGCCGGATGCAACCCGGGTATGGGACTTGAAAACCCATTTCAGGGCTGCACTGCCCCACGCCATTACCTTGCCGCAGTATTTCAAGGTGCATGGCTATGAGGCGCGGAGTGTGGGTAAGATATACCACGACCCGGCAAACGCCCAGGACCGGATTTCCTGGTCTGCCCCCGAGGTGATGGCGGTTACGGGTCATGCGGGCCCCAAATATGTACGCAGCGAGAACCTAGCCGGCGGTACATCGTGGAAGGCGGCAGCGACCGAATGTGCCGATGTGCCGGATAGCGCCTACGTGGATGGAAAAGTGGCCGATGCGGCGGTGCAGCTGCTGCGTGAATTGAAAGATACCGCATTCTTCCTGGCCGTGGGATTCCGTAGGCCGCACCTCCCTTTCTCGGCCCCGAAACGGTACTGGGACCTGTATCAAACGGATGCCATCCCCTTGCCTTGGCCCGACCGCGCCCCCCTTGGCGCACCGGCGATCGCACTGCATACGGGGGTGGAATTGCGGGGGTACACCGATATGCCCGATGCGGGGCCGCTTCCGCCGGGCAGCATACGGGAGCTGCGCCATGGATACTATGCGGGTATTTCGTACATAGACGCGCAGATAGGCAAGCTGCTCGACGAATTGGAGCGGCTGGGGTTGCTGCAGAATACGTTGATCGTATTATGGAGCGACCACGGTTTCCACCTGGGCGAATTGGGCCTGTGGTGCAAAACGACTAACTTTGAGACAGACACGCGCGTGCCGCTCATCATCTCGTCGCCATTACTGGAGAATAAAGCTGCGCATAGCGATGCGCTCGTCGAGCTGGTCGACATCTATCCCACGCTGTTGGAACTGGCGGGGTTGCCCATACCGGACGATTTGGATGGGACGAGCATGGCGCCGCTGATAGCAGAGCCGGGGCGCGACTGGAAGAAGGCGGCGTTCAGCCAATTTCCCCGGCCGTGGATGTACAAGGCCAAGCCGGAAGTGATGGGCTATTCCGTGAGGATACGGGATTACCGGTATACGGAATGGCGCAACATGGATAGCGGCGTGGTGGTGGACAGCGAATTGTACCACTATGGCGCCGATGATATTGAGCACCGGAATTTGGCCGGTAATCCCGACTTTCGGGCGACGGAGAAATCGATGAAGCAATTGCTGGATGGAGGCTGGAAACAGGCCCTGCCCAGCGACAACTAATAATAAAACGTAAGATGATGATCAGATTCCCCCTTTTTTTCGCTGCCTTTTTACAGGGTATGGCGGCTTTTGCGCAGCGGCCGGCCATACAGATCGAGCAGACCCAATACCAGGTGCCCGTGCTGTCGCACAAAGCATACAATGCCGTTTTGCGGCTGAAGATGACCGTACCCCCCGGGGGAGGCACCACCTTGGATGGATTGACCATCGATTTGACGGGAACGACAGACCCCACAGCGATCCGGTCGGTCGACGTACTTTACACGGGGGCCGACTCGGTGTGGAAGGGCGGTTTGGAAAATCCGCAGGCCGTATTCGGGTCGTCGGGCAAGGTGAGGGCGCAAGTTTCGATTGCGGGCAGACGGCCCCTGCAGGAAGGGACCCATTTTTTCTGGGTTTCGTATGCGCTTGCCGACCGCGCCGATGCAGGCGCCTACGTAGGAAGTGCGTGCACAAAAGCGACCTTCGGCACGGATGAGGTGGTTCCTGCCCGGCATAACGGCCCGATACGGCAACGCACCGGTGTGGCCTTGCGCCAACACATGCAAGATGGCGTGCACACCTCCCGGATACCGGGCCTGGCCACCACCAACAAGGGTACCTTGCTGGCTATCTTCGATGCCCGCTATGAAAGTGCACGCGACCTGCAGGGACACATGGATATCGGGCTGCACCGCAGCACGGATGGCGGGCAAACCTGGGAGCCGTTGCAGATAGCGATGGACATGGGCGAATGGGGCGGACTGCCGCAAAGGTTCAACGGCGTATCCGATGCGTGCATATTGGTCGACAAAAATTCGGATGCCATCTATATCGCCGGCTTATGGATGTATGGTGTAATCGGTGATGATGGCAACTGGGTGGAAGGGCTAACCGATACGAGCACCGTGTGGAACCACCAGTGGCGTACCAAAGGGTCCCAACCTGGTTTCGGCGTGAAGCAGACCTCCCAATTCCTCGTGGTGAAGAGTACGGACGACGGGAAGACCTGGGGCGAACCCATGAACCTGACCGAGCATTGCAAGCGGGCCGAGTGGTGGCTGTGGGCACCGGCGCCGGGCGCAGGTATTACGATGCGCGATGGTACGCTGGTGTTCCCAACCCAAGGACGGGATGCCGTGGGCAAGTCATTTTCCAACATCACCTACAGCAAAGACGGCGGCAAGACCTGGCAGACCAGCAACCCGGCCCTGGACGTGCCCGCCGGCACGACCGAATGCGCGGTGGTGGAGCGCACGGACGGATCGCTGATGCTGAACATGCGGGCGAACAGCAACCGGGGCAACGAGGGCCCCGACAACGGACGTGCCATAGCGGTGACCCATGACCTTGGGAATACGTGGCACGAACATCCCACGTCGTTCCGAGCATTACCCGAGCCGACCTGCATGGCCAGCTTGTATACCCACGAATATACCACCAGTGGCGAAACCAAGCGGGTATTGATTTTCCTGAACCCCCATTCAAAGACAGCCCGCGAGGACATGACGCTGAAGGTCAGTTTCGATGATGGCCTCACGTGGCCGGAAGCGAATTGGGTATTGCTCGATGAAGGGCGGAGCAGGGGCTATTCGTGCATAACCAGCGTAGACGACGGGCATATCGGCGTGCTATACGAAAGCAGCCAAGCAGACCTGGTGTTCCAACGGATTCCGCTAGGTGAATTGACCGATCCCGGCCGGTAAAACGTAATTGATGACCGAATTTAAATTTTCAAATAAATGAACAAGATACAAGGTTTAATAGCAGCTACATTTTCTACCTTCAACGAAGACGGTACGGTTAATCTGGGGCCGATACCGGCCATCGTCGACAAATTGGTTGACGACGGGTTGAAAGGCGTGTTCATATGCGGCACCAACGGGGAGGGCCCGAACCTCACGGTGGAAGAACGGATGGCCGTGGCGGAGGCTTATGTGGAAGCGGCAAAGGGCAGGCTCCTGGTGTTCGTGCACGTAGGGCACCCGTCCGTCGCCGACTGCCGCACGTTGGCGGCACATGCCGAGCAGATCGGTGCCGACGCCGTGTCGGCGGTGGCGGCTTTTTATTTCAAGCCGGCCAATGTGGCCAACCTGGCGGATTGCATGGCGCAGATCGCAGCCGCAGCGCCCAACACGCCCTTTTACTATTACCACATCCCCGCGCTGACCGGCGTGGGCATGGACATGCTGGAGTTCCTGCGGCTGGGGGAGGAACGTATCCCCAACTTGGCCGGTATTAAATATACGGCAGCCACCCTACATGAATATCAGGCGTGCCTGAATTACAAAGCGGGTAAGTTTGATGTGCTATATGGTTATGACGAATTGTTGCTGCCTGCGCTAGCCGTGGGCGCGCAGGGGGCTGTGGGCAGCACCTATAATTTTGCCGCACCGTTGTACCTGCGCGTCATGGAGCTCTTTAAAGGTGGGCACCTGCACGAGGCGCAGCAGCTACAGCTCCGGTTGGTGAACATGATCCGCGAGATGGTGAAGTATTCGCCAATCCCGGCGCAAAAGGCGATCATGGAAATGGTGGGCTTTGATCTCGGTCCGACCCGGCTGCCGCTCAATGCCCTGCAGGCGGAAGAAAAGGAGCAGCTGCGGGCGAATTTGGAAGCGATCGGTTTTTTGGGGGCATTGCAGGCAGTGACCACAACCCCGCGTCTATGAAACACTTGATCAATACGGTGAACATGATGATACTCTTGACGATGACGAACGGGTGTGTGCCGCCTAGGGCGGTGGATGTGCAGTGGGATAATCTGCCTTCCGTGCCGGACCCCGTGGGGTTTGCCGGAGCATACGCAGGTGTAAGCGGTGGGAGCCTCGTCGTGGCGGGCGGCGCGAATTTCCCGGAAGGGACCCGGCCATGGTCGGGCGGGGTGAAGCAGTGGAGCGACCACGTTTTCGTGCTTGGGGAGGGGAGTGGACAATGGACCCAGGTGGGTGCCTTGCCGCGCCCCATGGGGTATGGTGCTTCCGTAACGTGGCGGGATACCGTCATCATCATCGGGGGTGCCGACCAGCACCGGCACTACGCGGATGTCTTTGCGATGCGGTACGCCGATGGAGCGTTGCAGATTAGCCCGATGCCCGCCTTGCCGGCACCGATTGCCCACACGTGCGGCGTGTTGGTGGGCGATGTGATCTACGTGGCCGGGGGGCTGTCGTCGCCCAATGACACGGTGGCCAGCGCGGCGTTCTTCGCGCTCGATTTAAGCAAACCTGTCGGCGAGCGGCAGTGGGAGGTACGGGAATCCTGGCCGGGGGCGCCACGCATGCTGGCCGTTGCCGGCAGCGTGGACGGTGATTTTTACCTGTTGAGCGGTGTATCGCTGCAAGCGGATGCCGCCGATGCGGTACCCACACGCAGCTATCTTTCGGACGCATTCCGTTACCGGCCCGGGGTGGGATGGACGGCAATCGCCGGCCTTCCCCACGCCGTCGCGGCGGCACCCAGTCCCGCCCTTACCGGCCCGCACGGCCAATTGCTTGTCTTCGGCGGCGATGATGGCCGGCTTGCGCGGCAGGCCGGCCCGATGAAAGATGCCCACCCAGGGTTCAGCTCCGGAATACAGGCTTACAATCCCCTTACCAACCAATGGGCCGCCGATGGCACATTGCCCGTCGATAAGCAGGCAAATCCCGAAACCGATCCCAACGCAAGCACGTGGGCACCGGTAACCACGGCCGCCGTGCTGTGGAACAACCGGTATGTGCTGCCCATGGGGGAAGTACGGCCGGGGGTACGTACGAACCGCGTGCTGGCAGTGAAGTATGAAGCAAAATGAATGGTCATATGAATGAACAAGGTGCGAAACCTTGGTATCCCTGGCTGTTGGTGGGGCTGTTATGGCTTGTGGCGTTCCTCAACTACCTCGACCGCATCCTGATTACCACGATGCGCGACCCTATC
The DNA here is from genome assembly GCF_041925275.1 of Parapedobacter sp. 2B3. Classification (NCBI taxonomy): domain Bacteria; kingdom Pseudomonadati; phylum Bacteroidota; class Sphingobacteriia; order Sphingobacteriales; family Sphingobacteriaceae; genus Parapedobacter; species Parapedobacter sp. 2B3. Next base: position 19,232 of record NZ_JBHEUZ010000010.1, read on the forward strand.
GTCAGCGAGTTTTCGCTTACGGATGCCCAGTTCGGGCTACTTACATCGGTATTCCTATGGTCGTATGGGGTGTTCAGTCCGCTGGGCGGATACCTTGCCGACAAATACAGCAGAAGGAACGTTATCATCTTCAGCGTGGCGGTATGGTCGGCAGCCACGGCGTGGACAGGATACGTATCGTCGTTTGAAGAACTGGTGGCCGCACGGATCGTGATGGGGATGAGCGAAGCGTTCTACATCCCCGCCGGACTGGCCCTCATTACCGATTACCACCGCGGCAGAACACGGTCGCTGGCAACGGGCATCCACTTCAGTGGTCTGTATGCCGGGCTGGCCCTGGGCGGTATCGGCGGGTATATCGCCGAGCTGTGGGGCTGGCGCTATGGTTTCCATGTATTCGGTTTCTTTGGCTGCCTCTATGCGGTGGTGCTGCTGTTTACGCTGCGCGACCACAAGGAGGTCACCGCACCGGACGTGCCCGCGCACAAGGCCGCCACGGTCGGTTTTATGGATGCGGTTAAGACATTGGTGGGTGAGCGATCCTACCGCGTGCTCCTGTTTTATTTTGTGGTATTGGGGATTGCCAACTGGCTCATCTATGCGTGGCTACCCACGTTCCTGCGGGAGCAATTTTCGCTGGGCCTGGGCGAGGCGGGGATTTCGGCCACCCTGTATCCGCAAATCGGTTCGTTCATAGGCGTGCTACTGGGCGGCATATGGGCCGACCGCTGGTTCAAGGCCAATCGCAAGAGCCGCATTTGGGTTATGGTGATCGGGTTTACCGTAGGGGCGCCCTTCTTGATGCTGATGTCGTGGACCTCGCTTTTCCTCCTGGCGATCGTGGCGCTTTTCTTTTTCGGCATGGCACGGGGTTTCAGCGATGCCAACCTCATGCCGGTGGTACGGCAGGTGGTGGACGGACGGTATGCTGCCACCGCTTACGGCGTACTGAACTTCTTGAGCACCATTGCCGGCGGGTTGATGGTATATGCCGGGGGTGCGCTGAAAGATGCCGACGTAGACCTGTCCGTTATCTATATCGTGGCGGCATGCCTGCTGTTGGTAGCTACGTGGTCGTTGATGCTCGTGAACGTGAAGAAAGGGGACCCGCGCTGAATGAATATCCTGGGTTAAAAAAACGCTCCCGCACGCACGCGTTGGAGCGGACGGCGGGAAGCGTTGCAAACACATGATCGTTATCGCGCAGCGTTGGCGGTAAGTGCAGCAAGCATCTCGCGCACCATCTCTTCGAGTCCATACCGGGGCTGCCATCCCCAATCGCTCCGTGCTTGGTTGTCGTCGATCTGCTGCGGCCAGCTGTCGGCAATACGTTGGCGGAAATCCGGTTCGTACAGGCAGGCAAATTCCGGCAGGTGCCGTTGAATAGCCGCGGCGAGCTGCTGGGGGGTGAAGCTGAATGCCGCAAAATTGTATGCTGTGCGGATGTTGATCGCTTCGGCCGGGGCCTCCATCAGTTGGAGCGTACCCGCCACCGCATCGGGCATGTACATCATGGGCAGCGCGGTGCCGGCGGCTAGGAAGCAATGGTAGGCTTCGCCCCGCACGGCATGGTGGAAAATATCCACCGCATAATCCGTGGTGCCACCACCCGGCAGCGCCGTGTGGCTGATCAGGCCAGGGTACCGGATGCTGCGTACATCCACACCGTGAACGTGATGGTAATATTGGCACCAGTTCTCTCCGGCCACCTTGCTGATGCCGTATACCGTGCCCGGCTGCGTTACCGTGTGTTGCGGGCAGTGGGTTTTGGGGGCGTGCGCGCCGAAGACGGCGATGCTGCTGGGCCAGAAGACGCGGCATCCGGTTTCACGGGCTACTTCCAACACATTCAATAACCCCTGCATATTGAGGTCCCATGCTTGCTGGGGGCGCTGCTCGCCACTGGCAGAAAGAAACGCGGCTAAATGGTAGATGGTGTGGGCGCCTGTATCCGTAACCAACGCCCGGAGCGCTTCGATATCCATCACGTCGAGCAACCGGAAGCCCGTGCCGGCAACCGCCGGTTGCCGGATATCGGTAGCAATGACGCTATCGGTGCCATATCGCGCACGAAGCGCCGCGGTGAGCTCGGTGCCGAGTTGGCCATTGGCCCCGGTAATGATGATCTGTTGTTGCAGCATACGAAATCCTTTTCAAAAAAACTGCATGGTAGTCGGAAATGCCGGCCACCATGCAGTAACCTAAGTTTAAGTCTTTAATGGGCAACGGACTGCCATCCATGTGTTGTGCCATCTGCATCACAGCCGCACCTCATTGTATAACGTTGCAAAATTCCCCCCATTTCAATAAAAAGACAATGGTTGCTGTCAAATTTCGTTAATTTGACGGTAAATGTGATGAAATTCCATTTTTTTTCTATTTTTGGACGGTTAGCGTGACGGCTGGCCGTTAAAGTAACTGATTGCCCGTTTTGATAGAGCTCGACCCCATAGACATCGAATTGCTGCGCATCCTACAGCGGGATGCCACCTTGTCCAACAAACAACTGTCATCCCAATTGAACAGGTCGGTGGCGGCCATCCAGGAACGGCGGCGCAAGCTCCGCGAGCAGGGATACATCAAACGGGTGGTAGCCATTGTGGATAGGCGGAAGATAGACCGTAGCTTGGTGGCCTTTTCGCACGTGCTGCTCACTTCCCACAGCCGCGAAGTGCTGCTGGGTTTCGAGCGGGATGTATTGGCCTTTGACGAAGTGATGGAATGCATGCAGTTGACCGGTGCATTCGATTTCATTCTCCGCGTTGCCGTACGCGACATGGACGCCTACAACCATTTCCTCCGTGAAAAACTGGCTACCCTGCCCAACATCAGTACCGTGCAAAGTTTCTTCGTGCTGGAAGAAGCCCGGAGCGACACGGCATATCCCTTGCCATAGGGTTGTCATACACGGTGCCTTCCTTTGTTCCATCGTTCTTTTTGTAAACGTTGTGTCATAAGATAACGGATGCAGGGCACTGGCATCATTTTTCGCTTGCTATTTGCCAATTAAACTGTACTTTTGACCGAAATTTAAAAATAGTCAAATGGTAAAAAGATAAAATGAGCATGGTAGACGACAAACGGAATCAAATAATCGAAGCGGCCTTGAAGCGTTTTTCGCATTTCGGTATCGCCAAAACATCGATGAGCGAAGTGGCGGACGACCTGAAACTTTCGAAGGCAAACTTGTATTATTATTTTCCGGATAAGTTCGCGTTGATCGAAGCGATTGCATATCGCATTATCGACGAAAGCGATGCGGCCATCGAAAAGGCATTCGACGAGGCCGAAGGCACGCTGGACCTATTGATCCGGATGCTGGAGATGAAGAAAGCCTATGTTGAAAAATATTATATGCTCATCCTCAATCTCCATGAGATGAACATCCATGAGGAAAAGTGGAAAACACTGGCGGAGCGGTTATTCCAACGGGAAGTGGGAACCATTTCGCGGATTTTTGAGCAGGGGATTGCCCGTAACGAACTTGTAACATTTGACGTGGCTGCTACGTCTGAGTTGTATGTTGCCATGATACGTGGATTGGCCATGTTTTGCGACCATGCCGCCCCGCATGCGCTGATCGATCGGGATGAAATTGCCCGCATATTTGAAAAACAAAAGCAAGCCGCAGCAATCGTTATTAACGGACTCAGAGATAGATGAAACCGAGATGGGCGGCCATCAGCCAATAGAAGAAAAATAAGTAGATGAACTAGTAGTAACATGAATAAGTCAACAATGAACATACGATTAATGATAGCCACGCTATTCGCCGGTTTGGTGGGCGTGCAGGTCGTGTCTGCCCAAGAAGTGATCACCTTAAAAGATGCCCTCCATTACGCGCTTGCCCACAGTGAAGCGGTAAAAAAGGCCCAATTGGACGTGGAGGGTGGCAAACACCAGGTGGCCGAAGTGCGGGCGTCGGCACTGCCGCAGGTGGAAGGTGTGGGCGCCTTGAACTACAACCCGGTTATCGGGAAGCTGGTTTTCGCCGGGCAATCGGTCACCATCGGCCAGCCCTGGGATTCTAACATCGGAGTCCGGTTGAACCAGCAGGTTTTCAACCAGCAGGTTTTCACGGGGCTGAAGGCGGCGAAAGCCACCAGTGCATTTTACGAACTCAGCGCCGACCTGACCGAAGAGCAAGTGATTGAACAGGTGGCGAAAAGCTACTACCAGGTATTGGTAAACCGCGAACAGTTGAATGTGATCGATACCAACCTCAAAAACGTGAGGGTAATCCACGGAATCGTATCGAACCAATACGACAACGGATTGGCCAAGAAAATAGACGTGGACCGGATCAAGGTGAACATCACCAACCTGGAAAACCAACGTGAGGAACTGGTAAACGGTATATCCATGCTGGAAAACCAGTTGAAATATACCATGGGCATGCCCATAGAAACGGCCATCGTATTGCCCGAGACCGAATTGAAGGAAGTGCCTTCGGCACTGGATTTCCCCGACCAGCCCGATCGGATGGACCACTTGGTGGAGCTGAACCTGATGAACAAGCAACTGGAATTGCTCGACCTGCAGTACAAAGCCTATAAAGCGGAATACTACCCCACGCTGGCGCTGGTAAGCAATTACACCTACACGGCGATGTCTGACCAGTTCAACTACCTGTACAGGAGCTCTGCGGACCCCATGGCTGCCCGCTTCGGCTCCATGGCCATCGGCCTGAGCCTGCGTATCCCGATTTTCAACGGGTTTGCTACCCGCGCCCGCATGGGCAAGGCGAAGGTAGACTACCTGAAGGCCGAGCAGGACCTGTGGAACACCAAGCAGTCGCTGAACCTGGCGAACGAGAATGCCAAGATACAATTGCATAACGCACTGAATACCATCCGTTCGCAACGCGAGAACGTGGTGTTGGCACAGGAAGTATACACCAGTACCCAAAACAACTACAACAACGGGCTGGCACCGCTTACGGATCTATTGGACACCGAAAATGCATTGACACAGGCACAGAACAGCTACACGCAGGCCCTACTGAATTACAAGGTAGCCGAAATCCAGCTGAAGAAAGCGAACGGAGACATCAAATCATTAATAAACGAGTAAACATCATCAACACACATATATGAAACGGATCATTATCACCATCATTGTCGTTATTGGCCTACTGAGCCTCATCGGATGGGTATTAACCAATAACAAAAAGGAAAACGAGGCAAAGACGGCCGTCGTTGCCGAAACGGGCGGGGCCACCGTGGTTACCGCCGCCACCGTAAGCAAGCAACCGATTGCACTCGATTTTTCGGCCAACGGCAACTTCGCTGCCAACCAGGACCTGACGCTGCTTTCTGAAATCAGTGGCCGCATTACCCGCATCCTGGTAGACGAGGGTTCGCGCGTGGGTAAGGGACAGGTGTTGGCATTGGTAGACCCTGAAATCCTCACCTTGGATAAGCAAACGGCCGAAGACGCGCTCCAAAAGCTGAAAACCGACCACGAACGGTACCGGAGTTCCTTTGAAACCGGTGGCGTTACCCGGGCCCAATTGGACGAAATCGAATTGCAGCTCCGCAATGCCGAGGTGCGTTTGCAGCAAGCCAATCGCCGGGTGGCAGATGCCACGGTGAAGTCGCCGATCAGCGGTGTCATCAACCGCCGCGACATCGAAGTGGGGGCCTACCTCTCGCCGGGCACCGAACTTTTTGAAATCGTGGACCTATCGCAATTGAAATTGCAGGTAACGGCCAATGAGACGCAGGTGGTTAACCTGAAAGTGGGCGACAAGGTCGATGTGACGAGTACCGTATTCCCGGCAGCGGAATTTACGGGCACGGTACGTTTCATCGCCGCCAAAGCCGACAATACGCTCAACTATCCGGTAGAGATCGTGATCGAGAACAGCCGCGCCTCCGAATTGCGTGCGGGCATGTATGGTACGGCCCATTTCAAGTTTCCGCAAACCGATCCAGCCATACTGGTACCGCGCGGTGCATTTGTGGGGGGCGTGAACAGCAACCAGGTTTATGTACTCGGCACGGACAGCACGGCGGTGATACGCAAGGTGGTTGCCGGAAGGATCCTGGGCGAACAGGTTGAAATCATCAAGGGGCTTGAAGAAGGTGAAACCGTGATCACAAGCGGCCAGATCAACCTCGTAGACGGCGCCAAGGTTGCCGCGCAGGTCGATTGAACCCAAGGATAGCGAATACAATACCCCTTATCTCATATCTCATATCTCATATCTCATATCTTAACTCATGAAGATAGCAGAAATATCGATAAAACGCCCCTCCATCGTCATCGTGGTATTCACCGCATTGACCCTGCTGGGCATCATGAGCTATTTCTCGTTGAACTACGAGCTGCTCCCTAAATTTACCCCGAGTGTGGTATCTATCACCACGATATACCCGGGTGCATCGCCCAGCGAGGTGGAAAACACCGTGACCAAGAAAATAGAAGACGCGGTGGCTTCGCTGGAGAATATCAAGAAACTCGACGCCACGTCGTTCGAAAGCCTTTCGCTGGTGATCATCGAGTTGAACAGCGGCACGGACGTGGACTATGCGCTCAACGATGCCCAACGGAAGGTGAACGCCATCCTTTCCGAGTTGCCGGATGATGCGGAAGCGCCGTCGCTGGCCAAGTTCTCGATGGACGATTTGCCCATCCTTTCGCTTGCCGCCACCGGCGACATGGACGGCGCGGCATTTTACGACCTCGTAGACAAGCGGATACAGCCGGTCTTGTCGCGGGTGCCGGGTGTTGCCCAGGTAAACCTCATCGGCGGCCAGGAACGCGAAATCCAGGTCAGTATCGACGCATCCAGATTGGAAGGCTATGGGTTGTCCATCCTACAGGTGCAGCAGGCGATCCTCACCTCCAACCTTGATTTCCCCACGGGAAGCGTAAAAACGCAAAACCAGGATATCCTGGTACGGTTGGCAGGTAAATATAAGTCGGTGGATGAACTGCGCAACCTCGTGGTCGCTACCACGCCGATGGGCGGACAGGTACGCATCGGTGATATCGCCGACGTGCAGGACACACAGAAAGATGTTGAAAAAATTGCCCGCGTGAACCGGCAAAGCGCCCTGCTTTTGCAGGTATTGAAGCAGTCTGACGCCAATGCGGTGGAAGTGAGCCGGGGTACCCAGCAATCGATCGACGCATTGATGGACACCTATCAGGCGGAAGGCTTGAAAATCGATGTAGCCAACGACAGCTCCACCTATACACTCGAATCGGCCAACGCCGTTATATTCGATTTGTTCCTGGCGGTGGTGTTGGTGGCGGTGGTGATGCTTTTCTTCCTGCATAGCATCCGTAATGCGGTGATCGTGATGGTGGCCATCCCCGCGTCGCTCATCGCTACGTTCATCGGCATCAGCCTTTTTGGCTATACGCTCAACCTGATGTCGCTGCTCGGTTTGTCGCTCGTGGTGGGTATCCTCGTTGACGACGCCATCGTGGTGATCGAAAACATATACCGACACATGGAAATGGGCAAGAATAAGGTGCGGGCCTCTTTCGATGCAGCGAAGGAAATCGGGTTTACCGTGATATCCATTACACTGGTTATCGTGGTGGTGTTTCTACCCATTGCCATCAGTACGGGGATGGTATCCGATATCCTACGCGAGTTTTGCGTGGTCGTGGTCATCGCCACCCTGCTCAGTTTGGTGGCGTCATTTACCATTGTGCCGCTGCTCACTTCGCGGTTCGGTAAACTGGACCGGGTGTCTGACAAGAATATTTTCGGCCGGTTCATCCTTTGGTTTGAAAACCAACTGCACCGCTTTACCCGCTGGGTAACAGGGGTGCTGAAATGGTCGCTCAACCATAAATTCATCACGCTGGCGGCCGTAACCCTTATGCTATTCGCGTCCTTCGGCTTATTGGCAGGCGGCTATATTGGTGGTGAGTTCTTTGCGCAGGGCGACCGCGGGGAGTTCCTGGTGCAGATAGAGATGCCCAAGGACGCTTCCATCGAACAGACCAACCAGATGACGCAGAAGGCGGAGGAATTTCTGGCCACCAAACCGGAAGTGGTATCGGTGATTACCACGGTGGGGCAGTCAAACGATGGTTTCGTGGGGACACAGGCCACGGCCTATAAAGCAGAGCTTACCGTAAAACTCGTTGGTGGCGAAGAGCGTGCCGACCCGAGTAACATCTACGCCGCGAAGTTGAAGCGCGAAATGGAAAAAGTACTGGTGGGGGCGAAAGTAAAGACGGTGCCCATCAGCATTGTCGGCTTCGCCGAGCAGGCACCCCTGGAAATGGTCGTCATTGGCTCTGACCTGGACAGTGTGCTTACCTACGCCGAAGGGATATTGGAACTTGTGCGCAGGATCCCGGGTACGTCGGAGGCCAAACTTTCGGTAGAGAGCGGTACGCCGGAGATTACGGTGGAAGTGGACCGCGACAAGATGGCTGCACTGGGTTTGAACCTCCAGACCGTGGGGGCTACCATGCAGACCGCATTCAGCGGAAATACAGACGGTAAATTCCGTTCGGGCGAGTACGAGTACGACATCAACATCCGCTTCGACGATTATGACCGTAAAAATGTAGACGACGTTAGCAACCTGCCGTTCACGAACGACAAGGGACAGCTGGTGCGCCTATCGCAGTTTGCCAGCATCCACGAAGGGTCGGGGCCGAGCCAGCTGGAGCGGCGCGACAAAAGTACGTCCGTTAAAGTGCAGTCGCAGGTGGTGGGCCGCCCGGTCAGCGCCATTGCGGCCGATTTGGAATCCCAGCTCGACGAAGTCCATGCGCCCAGCGGCGTAAGCTACGTATGGAGCGGCGATATGGAACAGCAGTCCGAAGGGTTCGGTACCTTGGGTATTGCGTTGCTCAGCTCCATTTTGCTGGTCTACTTCATCATGGTAGCGCTGTATGATAGTTTTGTGTATCCGTTTGTGGTGATGTTCTCCATCCCACTGTCGATTATCGGCGCCTTGCTGGCATTGGCCCTTACCAACAATACCTTGAACATATTTACCATCCTCGGCTTGATCATGCTGATCGGGCTGGTCGCCAAGAACGCCATCATCCTCGTGGATTTCACCAACCACCTCAAGGCGGAAGGCAAATCCACGCGCGAGGCGCTGATCCTGGCCAACCAGGCACGGTTGCGCCCTATCCTCATGACCACCATCGCCATGGTGTTCGGGATGCTGCCCATCGCCTTGGCCACCGGTCCGAGTGCAGAGTGGAAAAACGGACTGGCATGGGTCATCATCGGTGGCCTCGTCAGCTCCCTGTTCCTTACGCTGATCGTTGTGCCGGTGATCTACCAGATCATGGACAACATCCTGCACCGGTTCGGGCTGGATAAGAAAGGCCAGCCTATCGAGGAATTGATGGTGGAAGACTACGTGCACAAAGAAGTGAAAGAATACGAAGAGGAAGCTGTATAACAGTTCAACTCAACGTCCCGGGTGTCCGCATCCGGGACGTTTTCTTTGGGTGTGCTGGCTTGCGTATGTAAGCGGGGTTGCCTAAGTTTGCGCACACACATATTGCACACATAACATGAAACCATTATTAAAACGCTTTGAAGAAAAGCGGCCTGAAATTGTCTTTGAATGGAAAGACCCCGAGACGGAGGCGGAAGGGTGGGTGGTGATCAACTCCCTGCGGGGCGGGGCTGCCGGCGGCGGCACGCGCATGCGTGCAGGGTTGGACCGCAACGAAGTTGAATCACTGGCCAAAACCATGGAGGTGAAATTTACCGTTTCGGGTCCGCCCATTGGTGGCGCCAAGTCGGGCATCAACTTCAATCCCGCCGATCCACGCAAATGGGGCGTGCTGGAACGGTGGTATAAAGTGGTTACCCCGTTGCTGAAGAACTACTACGGCACGGGTGGCGACCTCAATGTGGATGAAATCCACGATGTCATCCCCATTACCGAGAACTATGGCCTTTGGCACCCACAAGAGGGTGTGCTTAGCGGGCATTTCAACGTACCCGAGAACCAGCGTATCCACCAAATCGGACAGCTGCGCTACGGCGTATCGAAAGTATTGGAGGATCTTGCCTATACGCCCGACCTGCGGCGTAAATATAAGGTAGCCGACATGGTTACGGGATATGGGGTGGCCGAGTCGATCCGGCATTACTACGCACTTTTCGATGGCGAGGTGGTGGGCAAACGCGCCATCATCCAAGGGTGGGGCAATGTTGCGGCTGCCGCAGGGTATTACCTCGCGCAGATGGGCGTCAAAATCATTGGGATTATCGACCGCGACGGAGGAGTGGTCAACGAAACGGGGTTCGACGCGGAAGCCGTACGGCAGCTGTATCTCAACCGCAAGGGAAATCGCCTGCACGCAGACGGTATGCGGCCGTTTGATGTGCTCAACGCCACGATATGGGACCTCCGCGCGGATATCTTTGTCCCCGCCGCCGCATCGCGGCTGGTATCGAAAGAGCATGTGGCCCGTTTGGTGGCCAACGGATTGGAAGTCATCTCGTCGGGAGCGAATGTGCCCTTTACGGACCGCGAAATCTTTTATGGTCCGGTAATGGAATACGTAGACGGGCAACTGTCGCTGATCCCCGACTTTATTGCCAACTGTGGGATGGCCCGGGTGTTTGCCTACCTCATGCAGCGCAACGTGGAAATGAGTGATGACGCCATTTTCTCGGACGTATCCGCCGTTATCCACCGGGCGTTGCAGGCCATCCGCAACCTGTCGCCCGCTAAAACCAACATCACGTCGCGTGCCTATGAAATTGCGTTGCGTGAGTTGGTGTAATCACAGCTAATTCTGTATCTTTACACACTTGAAAGGAACGATTCACCATGAAGCAATACCTCGATTTGATGCGCCATGTGTACGAAAAAGGCGTGTATAAACACGATCGTACAGGTACGGGTACCCGCAGTGTATTTGGCCATCAGATGCGTTTCGACCTGAAGGCCGGATTCCCATTGGTAACTACCAAAAAGGTGCACCTGCGCTCCATCATCCACGAGCTGATCTGGTTCCTCCGTGGCGATACGAATATCGGCTACCTGAAGGAAAACGGCGTGAGCATCTGGGATGAATGGGCAGACGAAGCGGGCAACTTGGGCCCTGTATACGGATCGCAGTGGCGGTCGTGGCCCACACCGGGCGGCGGGCACATCGATCAGATCGGAAAGGTGGTGCAGCAGCTCAAAACCAATCCCGATTCGCGCCGCATCATCGTATCTGCATGGAACGTTGCCGAAATCGAGCACATGGCATTGCCGCCATGCCATGCATTTTTCCAGTTTTACGTGGCACCGGCCGACCCGGATAAAGGCTTGTCGAAACCGCAGCTTTCCTGCCAGCTTTACCAGCGTAGCGCAGATATTTTCTTGGGCGTTCCGTTCAACATCGCTTCTTACGCGTTGCTGACCATGATGATGGCTCAGGTATGTGGCATGGAAGCCGCCGATTTCGTACATACGTTTGGCGATGCCCACCTGTACAGCAACCATTTCGAGCAGGTGGAACTCCAATTGAGCCGGGCACCCCGGCCGTTGCCGACCCTGACGATAAACCCGGCGGTAACGGATCTGTTCGGCTTCCGGTACGAAGATTTCGAGCTAACGGACTATGATCCTTATCCACGTATCAAAGCACCGGTAGCGGTATAACCCCGGCCACTATGGAGCGACCCCTCGTATCGGCCATTGTGGCGGCCGCAGAAAACAATGCCATCGGCAAGGACAACCAACTGCTGTGGCACCTGCCCAACGACCTGCGTTTCTTTAAACGTACCACCACGGGACATCCCGTCATCATGGGCCGCAAAACGTACGAATCGGTCGGCAAGCCGCTGCCCAACCGCCGCAATATCATCATTACCCGGCAGGCCGCATATGCCGTGGAAGGAGCCGATGTGGTCCATTCGCTCGCGGCCGCCCTCGAAAGCTGTGCAGGCGAACAGGAAGTATTCGTAGTGGGGGGAGCGGAAATATACCAACAGGCACTCCCTGTTACAGACCGCATCTACCTTACCCGTGTGCACGCTGCATTGCCGGGAGATAGCTTTTTCCCCGAACTGGATGAACGAGAATGGAGGTCGGTTTCTGAAGAAAGCCACCCTGCAGACGAACGGCATGCTTATGGCTATACCTTCGGGATTTACGAGCGGCGATAAGTCGGTTTTTACAAATCAAATGTGTATTTTTATCCCATGACACACGCTGCCGATACCGGAAAAGGGCGGCCACTCGGGGGGTGGTTCTTTTTTGCGTTTAAGCTGGTACTATGGACAGCCATTGCCTATTCGTTTGCGGCAGATGCCGAGGTATATAGCCAACAGCCGCGATTGGCCGGCGTTGCGTACGGCGTAAACACGTTCCTTACGGGGAGCATCCTCATCGCCATCGGCCGGTTTATCCTGATTGCCATTTACCGGCGCCGCAACAAGAAAAACAACCGCGTACGCGGCAATTACATATTGGGGATCAACCAGATCGCTACTTTGCTGAATGTGGTGTTTGCCGTCTTGGGGCTGATGATTGCCTTCGGTATCAACCCGAAGGAGTTTTTAACCAGCATCACCATCGTCGCCATGGCCATTGCCCTGCTATTCCGCGACTACATCACCAATATGATCAGTGGGCTGTTGATTATGTTTTCCGATCAATTCACCATTGGCGACACCGTACGCATAGGGGAGCACCAGGGCAAGATCATGGACATCACGTTGGCCAACATTATGGTGAAGAACGACGACGACGACGTGGTGCTGATTCCGAACAATACGGCATTTACCACCAATATCATCAACCAGTCGTTGCAGAATTCCAGGAAACTGACGATTGAGTTTGAACTGCCATTGGCAAGCTCCCGCCGGAACAAGGCGTTGGAAAATGATATGCGCAAGGCGTTGGAACAGTACGGCAATGCGATTGTGCCGGGCAGTTTCCAGCTGCGTGTGGTAGGCATCGGCAAGGATGCCGTACAATATAAACTGCAGTTTTCGACCGCCAAGAAAGACACCCAGCTGCGGCGGACACTGCGCAACGACCTCTACCAGCACATTATCTCATTTGAAGCCTCCCTTTAGACCTTCCTCACTTTGACACTTTTCACAAAGTGGTGGCTGCCTTTTTCCAGGATCAGGTCTGCGCGGAACCGCGTGGGCAGGATGTTTTTCAACAGATTTGGCTTGTTGATTTCGTTCCATATACCGGCAGCGGTTTCGGCACTCTGTTTCTCGTCGAGGTCGGCGTACCGATGGAAATAAGAGTCAGCCCGCTGGAAGGCGGTTTTACGGAGCCACTCGAACCGCTTGGTGTACCACTCCTGCAGGTTTTCGGGCGACGCATCTACGTAGATGGAATAGTCGAAGAAGTCCGATACGAATACGCGCGGCCCGCGATGCTTTCCTTTGACGTTTACCTGGAGCACGTTGATCCCCTCCACGATAAGGATGTCTGGCTGTGCCACCCACTGCAGCTGGTCGGGCACGATGTCGTAGACCAGATGGGAGTATACGGGTGCCGAAACCGCCTCCTTGCCCGATTTGATGTCTGACAGGAATCCCAGCAACCGTCGTGCATCGTAGCTTTCGGGGAATCCTTTGCGGTTCAGGATGCCTTTCGATTCCAAATAGCTGTTTGGGTAGAGGAAACCATCCGTGGTGATCAATTCCACCTTCGGGTTTCCGGGTGCGAGTGACAGTACCTTTTGCAATACACGTGCCGTGGTGCTTTTACCTGCCGCCACGCTCCCCGCGATACCGATGATGAAGGGCAGCTGCTTGGAATGGTTGTCAAAAAATGAATTGGTATACCCGTGCAGCTGCCGGTAACTATCGATATGCAGGCGCAATAGGTGGCTTAGGGGGAAATAGACCTCTTCGATTTCCTGCATGGTGAGCGGCTCATTCAGCGCGTTGAGTTTCTGGATATCTTCGTCGGCCAGTACGTAGTGGGGGTGCCCGTTGAGTGTTTTCCACGTATCGCGCGTTACATGGCGAAAGGGGGAATATGTGATACCGTTGTCCGTTTTGACCATGCCGGTGGGGTTGGTGAAGCCGCAAAATTAATTAAAAAGTGTATTACTCAAGCACGAAGTAGCATAATTGTGCTCCTGCGGCCGTTTCAGCGGAGACCTTTCAGTATCAATTCGCCCGTAGCCGGATTGGTTGCCAACGGTACATCATATACATCGCACACGCGCATCAACATCTGGATATCGGGTTCGTGCGCGTGCTTGCCGAGCGGATCGCGGAAGAAGATAATGGCATCGATTTTCCCTTCGGCGGCCATTGCGGCGATTTGCGCATCACCACCTTTGGGGCCGCTCAGCTTCAACTCTACTTCCAGTCCCGTCTGCCGGATATAGGCGCCCGTGGTGCCCGTGGCGACAAGTTTCAGGTCGTTCAATAATGTGAAGTGGTCCTTTACGAAAGCTACCATCTCCGGCTTTTTGCCATCGTGCGCAATAAGCGCGATTGTTTGTTGTTGCATCAGTTGATTGTGTTGTTTTATTGCTTCTTATAAGGCGGGTTGCACCGAATCGTCATTTCGTCGATAAAAACCGCCAGGGGCTTTTGGGTTGGGAGTCGTCTCTTTCCTTCACCAGCCAAGCGACCAGTTGGTTGAGCAGTTCGTCGTTTTCGCTGACCATGCGGTCGCCCAACGCAATCAGTTTTTGGATATTGTTGGGGCTAGCCGCATCGAGCGCCTCTTGGATGCTGTGCAGGTTTTTCGGCTCTATGCGGACATATTGTTGTTTCTTGCCCGCCGACCGATACAATTGCTGGAGGAAGAAATCGCTGCTTTCAGCGGCCCCGCTCATCATGATATCGATGAGGGCCGGGCCGATGGATATGGCCCTGCTTTTCTTGAAGTGCTCATAGTCATAGGCCTTCCGGGAACGCCCGGTACCCAGTGAAAGGATCGAAATATCGTTGACTTTTGTTTGGTTAAACGCCTTTGTCACTTCCACCAGCGCACTCATCGATGGATTGGGTGCAAATACCCCACCATCGAGGAGCGGATAACGCGTGCCGCTCATCGAACGGATTTCGGCAACACTGAAATACGTCGGAGCGGCCGAAGTGGCCCGGCACACATCGCGGAGGTAGAAATCGCGCGGATCGCCCCGTGTAATGGCGGTCTGCTGCCTGAAGAAATGCGTTTTCCGGAGCTCGATGTTGTAGGCAGTGATGATGCAGGGTTTGAGCAACTGGCTAAGCTTGCATTCGCCGAAGTACGATTCGAGCACATATTCCAGCGTCGTACTTGGGTAGCGTTCACTAAGCAAGCCGAATTTGGCAACCAACCTACGGAAGAAACCAGCCTTGAAGATGTCGCTGCCATGGGACACGTAGATGTCCAATGCCTCCTGAGCGGAATACTTCGGGCGGGAGGGGTTCGTTTCATCGGGACACAACAGCAGGGACGTCAGGATGCCGCCGGTACTGGTGCCGGCGAAAAAATCGAAATAGTCCACTATCGCGGCGCTGGGATCGTTGCTTACGCGCTGCAACCGACGTTCTAACGCCACCAGCAACATGCCGGGTATGATGCCACGGATACCGCCCCCGTCAATCGAAAGGATTTTCTTCATCGTTTGCGCTTTGCCCGTAAACTTAGATAAAGTTGCTTCGAAATACAAAAATTACTAACCTTTTATCGAAGGCGGAATCCACGTACGTACTGGATTAATGGGATGGCGCCAGTTAGTCGGCGCTACTGGCTAGAATAACACGACACTTATTAATCGATATGTGAAATTGAATAAAAACGTCGTTTTTTTTGATAAAAAATGTATTTATGTTTTACTTATTATAAAATAAACACATTTAATCAACATAAATAAACTTACTTATGTTATTAAATTGATTGTTTGAGTATAATTATGACAATTATTAATGTTTTTTTAATAAAAAATTGAATTATTGAAATATTTATACATTTTTGCATGAAATATTATTGTTAAATCATTTAAATTACACGTTTTATTGCTAATTAATCAATTCATGGAGACAAAAAAATCTATTTTACCATTCCTGATGCTGGTGATTGTGGCATTGCTAGCGCTTTTCTTCCCGTCGTTGCCCGTTGAGGGGGAAGGGGAGATAAACGGTGCGGACGTAGCGTGGATGCTTACCTCAACGGCACTCGTATTGATCATGACACCGGGTCTAGCGTTCTTTTATGGCGGTATGGTCAAGAAAAAGAATGTGATATCCACCATGTTCCAGAGCTTTATTTGCATGGCGGTGGTCGCGGTCATATGGGTGGTATTCGGCTTCAGTTTGGTGTTCGGCGAATCGATCGGCGGTGTGATCGGTAACCCGGCGACGTATTTTATGTTTGAAGGCGTCGTTGGCGGTCCGAATTGGCCGGGCGCGCCCACCATTCCCTTTGCGTTGTTTGCGATGTATCAGTTGAAATTCGCCATCATCACCCCGGCGCTGATTACCGGTGCTTTTGCCGAGCGTATACGGTTTAAATCGTATGTGCTCTTCCTCATCCTGTTTTTCGTGTTCATTTATGCGCCTTTGGCACACGCCACCTGGCATCCCGACGGATTGTTGGCTGGCATGGGCGTGCTTGACTTCGCTGGCGGTACGGTGGTGCACATGTCGGCCGGCGTAACGGCATTGGCATCTGCACTGTACCTCAAACGGGGCAACGATTCAAGTGGTTCCAACCCGGCGCGGATTACCTATGTGATGCTTGGCACGGGATTGCTTTGGTTCGGTTGGTTCGGGTTCAATGCAGGATCGGCATTCGGCGCAAACGGCTTGGCAGCTTCCGCTTTGGCCACTACGAGCGCTGCATCCGGAGCTGCTGCACTCGCCTGGATTTTCTTTGACGCGGCCCGGGGCAAGAAACCGACAGCCATCGGTGTTTGTATCGGGGTGGTTGTCGGGTTGGTTGCCATTACACCGGCGGCTGGCTTCGTAACGGTGAGCCATTCATTGATTATCGGCATTGTTGCCGCTGTCATCAGCCGAATGGTGGTTGAATGGCGTACGCGCTCGGGTGTGGATGATACCCTCGATGTATTCCCGAGCCACGGTGTGGGCGGAATGGTCGGCATGATCCTTACCGGCGTGTTCGCCACCCATACCATCAACGAGGCGGTGTCGACGGATGGATTGTTTTTCGGACAGACAGGGCTGTTTGTTGCCCACCTGATCGGGCTGGTGGGAGCCGTGGCTTTCACATTCATCATGGCGTTCGTACTGCTGAAGGCCACCGATTTGGTGAGCAAGCTCCGGGTTTCCGTGGAAGAAGAGGAGCGGGGGCTGGATGTGACCCAGCACGGGGAAAGTCTCTAAGGCCTAGCTGCTGTTGCAACGGAAAGCTTCGCGTCATATGGTGACGCGAAGCTTTTTTTTGAATATATTCCTGTTTTTGTATCAATTTTGAATGTGTTTTCGAGTATAATTTAAAAAAAAGAACAATTATGTTTCTTTTTGTTTGTTTATTTTTTTGATTAATTACAGCTAACTCTATATTTATTGTGGTAAAACTGATTTATATGTCTATTAATATCATTGAATATTTAATATAATGCATCATATATTATTTTATTTGTATAGTAATTTAATATTTTATGTTTTTTTTTACAAAAAAACTAACATTAAAATTGTTTTATTGAATTTATTATACATATTTGTATTAATTATTGTATTAATCGTAATGATATTTTGTGTTTTTAATTAATTTTTAAGATTTATGGAGTTATTTACTGTTATTATTTCATGTTTTTTCGATGCATTTAGTCTTGCGAGCGCATTTCCGATGCTGTCTGTGATGACTCAAGATGCCGCAGATGCGGGTCCGACCGTTGTGGATGCGATGCTCACCGCCAACAACATTTGGATGATGCTGGCTGCCGCATTGGTTTTCATTATGCACCTGGGGTTTGCCAGTGTTGAGGCTGGTTTTACCCGATCAAAGAACACGGTGAACATTTTGTTCAAGAACACGCTGACCCCGGTAATCGGCGTCGTAACGTATGGGTTGATAGGCTTTGCCCTGATGTACCCCGGCACGTTCAATGGTTTCCTTGGTTTCAGCATGGAGAGCTGGAATGTGATTTGGCTTGCACCGGGCAGTGCTGATGTCAGTGCAGGTTACGCCGATGGCGGCTACACCTTCTGGACCGATTTTTTCTTCCAGGCCATGTTTGCTGCGACTTGTGCAACGATTGTGTCTGGGGCCGTCGCTGAACGAATTAAGCTCAGTGCGTACCTGACTTTCTCCTTGGTGTTTGTGAGTTTGGTCTATCCGGTAATTGGCAGCTGGAAATGGGGCGGTGGCTTTTTGGACGAGATGGGTTTCGTTGATTTCGCCGGTTCTACCCTCGTGCATTCTGTGGGCGGATGGGCTGCACTGGTCGGGATTTGGTTGCTTGGGCCCCGTATCGGAAAATATGATAATGGAAAGACCACCGAAATTGCCGGTCACTCAGTGCCGTTGGCTACCATCGGTGTGTTTTTACTCTGGCTCGGATGGTTTGGTTTCAACGGCGGCTCCGTACTTTCCGCAGATCCAGGGCTTGTTTCGCTGGTACTGACGACCACGATTCTTGGAGCCTGCGGGGGCGCTATCGGTGGCCACTTTACGAGTATGTTCGCAATGAAACGGATCGACTTTGGCATGGTCCTCAACGGAGTTCTGGCCGGGTTGGTGGGGATTACGGCAAGTGCGGACATCATCACGCCGCTCGAAGCGTTGATTATTGGAGCCATCGCCGGGGTTCTCGTGGTGTTTTCGGTGATGTTGTTGGATAAGTTGAAACTAGACGACTGTGTGGGTGCGGTATCCGTGCACCTTACATGTGGGATATGGGGAACCTTAGCTACCGGGATTTTTGGCGAAGGTGCTTCGTTCATGCCGCAATTATATGGCGTTTTGATCTGTGGAGCCGCAGCAGCCGGTGGTGCCTTCGTCATCTTCGGTATATTGAAGATAACCATGGGCTTGCGTGTGAAGCCAGAAATTGAGCAACATGGTCTCGACAGTGAAGAGCACGGTATCCGTGGTTACACCATTTTGATGGAAGATTAATGAGTACGTAAGTACTCCATGAAAATAAATAGCACACATTGAATGACATGCATTAATTAATAAGGTTCAGGGATAACGTACATGTTGGCGTACGTTATCCTCCGAACCGATTGTTCATCGCTTTTCTTAAACTCGTTTGGAAGCCAGTTAAGAACAAGCAACAAATCAACAAATATGAAGAAAATTTTTATTTCAGCAGCCGTTTTACTATCAACTGTTTTCGTGGCAAAGTCACAGGACGAATCACTGACCATCTCAGGTTCGGTCGATGCTTATTATAAATATGATTTCGCTGGTTACAAGGATGCCGATGGCCTGGGAAACATCCCGACGTCCTTTGCCAACGAGCAGAACTCCGTTTCGCTGGGCATGGTCAATGTCATCGTAGGCAAAACGGTGGGGAAGGCCTCCTTTGTGGGTGACGTGTCTTTCGGGCCGCGGGGCGGCTACCAGTCGCTGCTCAACGGTGGCGATGGCAACTCCTTCCACATCCAGAACCTTTACATGAGCTATGCGTTTACCGAAAAGTTTTCCATGACCGCGGGGTTCATGGGTACATTCGTTGGATACGAGATCATTTCGCCCACTGGGAACTTCAACTACTCCACGTCATACCTGTTTTCAGCGGGTCCCTTCCAGAATGCGGGCATCAAGGCGGAATATGCGTTTTCAGACAAGGTAGGCTTGATGGTAGGGTTGTTCAACGATTGGAATGCCTATCAGGATTTCGACGGCGTGTCTGACTTCGGCGCGCAGCTGTCGCTCTCGCCGGTAGCCGGGTGGGATGCCTACATCAATTTCCTCACCGGTAGCACGGGTACCATTGTTGACCTCACTACCGCTTACCAAGTGACCGATGCGTTCAAAGTAGGGCTGAATGCGGCTGACTTTTCCGATGCCGCGGATGGCGATGGCGGCTATTCGGGTGGGGCATTGTACCTCCAATACGGTTTCTCAGACGCCTTTGCCTTGGGCGCAAGGGGAGAGTATTATACCGAAAAAGAAGCGGGCTGGGCCTTTGTGCCGGGTGGTGAGTCGGTTGTCGGCTTTACCCTGTCGGCCAATGTGAAAGCCGGCCCCTTGACGATGATTCCGGAATTTAGGCTTGATAATGGCTCTACTGAGATGTTTATGAAAAGCATGGATATGGATCCAACTAAAAGTGCTTCGCAGTTTTCGCTGGCCTTGGTTTACGCTTTCTAGGAGTTTCGGCTCCTTGATTTGCTGCACACGTGGATGAATGGCCTAACAGGTGTAAAGAACCTGTTAGGTTTTTTTGTATTCGATTTTGTTTTCTTATTTTTATCCCGCAGGCGCCTTTGGACGGGATGCCGGCTTAAGATAAATTAGTTACGTTAACAGGAGACGGGTATGATTAATTTAATGGCAATGCTTATTACAGGAGTAACCGTAGGCTATACTGGCCTATCGACGGACGATATCGGACGTGGTACCAGTGGATTTTCGGTGGACCAACGCGGCAAATTGGTGTTATTGAAGTCGGAAACGTGGCCCGATCAGATCGGATTGGAGGAGGTGCGTGAAACGTTGACCGCTTTTTTAGCGGAGAAAGGGAACGGGATAACGCACGTGGGCACCAACCGCATGGAAAGCGTGGGAAGCATCCGGATGAAGAATCACGCAGGAATTGGGAACCATGTAGCTGGCGATGTGCACTACACACTGGTGATCGAAGACAACGGCTCGGGGTTTACCTATTGGTTTACCGACTTAACATACCAACCTTATCGCAATGACCGCTACGGGAAACTCGTTAAGGCAACCGTTTCGCCCATTCCACTGGAAAATCGGGCAAGCAAAATCAACGCGCATATTTGGCAAAAACAGAAAACCCACGCGTACGAAGCGATCGACGGCTTGGCAGACCAGCTGTTGGCGCAATTGGAAGCGGCGGGGAGGCCCGGAGTGGTCAACACGGGTATGTGATTGCTATCTGTCCGATGGGGAGCCCTCTACCGTTGGCTGGATGCGACGGATGGGCAATTCGATGAGGATGAATGTGCCCTCGTTTTCGCGTCCGTTCACCTCGATGGCGCCGTTGTAATAGGCAATGTTGTTCCGGAGCAACGACATGCCTAGCCCGTCGTTGTTGCGTAGCGTGTTTATGCCCCTGCCATTGTCTTCCATATAAATGGTTATCGAGGATTCCAGTTCCACGAGCTGGATCAATAGATGGGAGGCCCCGGCGTGTTTCACGGTATTATTGATAATTTCCTGTACGATGCGGTACACGGTATGGCAGAAGTTGGCCTCCCAGGTACCCGTGTTGTTGAATCCGTCTATGGCGTCTTCTATGCGTAGGGTGCCGGCCGTGTTGACGGCGTCGACCAATTCCAGGACGGCTGCTTTGAGTCCTTGTTTCTCCAATGCAACGGGCATCAGGATATGGCTGATGTTGCGTACGGTGTCGGCTACATCGCCCAGGAGTTTCTGCGTGGTTCGGAGCTTTTCCCTGCTTGTAGGGGTGGCGCCGGTATCCGTTTCCAACTGGTCTACATTCAAACGGGCGATGGAGAGCAGTGCGCCGACTTCATCATGCAGCCTGTCGGCGATTTTCTTGCGTTCCTTCTCCTCGGCATTGCGCAGGGCCTGGGCAGTGTCTAGCCGATGTTTCGTAGCCAATTGCCTTACCTCGGACCGGTGGCGTTCATTCAGCTGCCGGCGGCGAAGTAAGATGATGGCCGATAGGGCCGCGAGTAACAATATGATCGCGATGGCGACGATGAGCAGGGTGCGGCGCTTTTGGAGCGCTTCTTTGCGCTGGGCTTCCAACAGCAGGTCTTTCTTGTCGAGTTGGTATTGGTTTTCGGCTTTGAGGATAGCCACCCGTTCGTTTTCGGTGAGGCGCTGTTGAAATAATTGGCCAAAAAGCGTTTGGTAATGGAATGCCGATCGATAATCCCCCTTTTTTTCACCCAGGTCGCGGAGGTATCCGTAAAGCGTCATCAGGTTATCGGTATGCGCCGTCGTATCGGTTTGTCGCAAGGTTTCCGCATACAAGTGTTCCGCTCGCGCCAGATCACCGCTTTCAAAATACACCCGCCCCAGCACCGTCCGGGTAATGTTCAGGTCGCCAGTACCGCCACCGGCTTCGGCGTAATCGAGCGCGCGCTCCAAATGTTGCCGGGCCAAGTCCAGTTCCCCCGCATTCCGAAGGCTATTGCCGTAATTGTGGTGGGCCAACCGGAGCAGACGCTCGTTGGAGATGGAATCCGCTAGCTGGATGGCTTCTTCATAAAGTTGGTAGGCGGTATCCCGTTGATCCTTGCTGAAGTAAATGGTTGCCATATTCACCAAGGTGTTGGCTGTGGCAACGGGTATGTGGGCGGCCCTTGAGATCGCCAGCGATTTCCGGAAGTATTCGAGCGCCTTGTCGTCTTCCGCCGCGGAGCGGAGGACCACCGCTACATTGTTGAACGATTGCTGCAGCCCGATGCTGTCGCCCAGTTCTTCCCGGATCCGTATGGCTGCCAGATTCATATCCACCGCTTCTTCAAAACGTTGCAACTTCGTGAGAGTGGAAGCCTTATTCATATAGAGGTTTACCAGCATGCGGTCTTCGGCATGGGTGGGTATCAAGCTATCTCGGTAGGCCAACCCTTTGTCGAAATAGGCCAACGATTGCTGTAGGCTATCGAGCGTACGGCAGATGATACCGAGTAGGTTATACAGGCTGGTTAGTCGGCGGATATCGGGGTGCGGGAAAGTTGACTCAATGGCCAGTGCTTCGCGGGCGGATTGTTCCGCGCGCAGGTGGTTCCCCGATATGGAAAAATCACGGGCTTGGTTGCTCAGCAGCTTCACCTTGCCTTCCAGGTCGCCGACACTGTCTGCGAGGGAAATGCCGAGGGAATCGTATCGGAGTGCCTGCGGAAATTGCTGGCGCTTGAAATGGATATCACCCAATAGCAGGTGGGCGCGGACGAGCCCTTTGTAGTCGGCTTCCTTCCTGAACAAATCGGAAGCTTCATCGATATGGTGCATCGCATCGTCGAACGCGGCGCGTGGAAGGCGATTTGCCAGATTGAGCAGCGCAGTACCCTTTTTAGAGGGGTCGCGCTCATCGCGGACAGCGGCTTTGAGGCTATCCAGCTCTTGCTTCGACGCTTGCTGCGTATAGGCCGGGCCATAGCCGAAAAGAAGGATCAGCAACAAAAAAGATAGACGGCGCACCTGATGGGTCATAGGTTGTTCGATTTTAATTTGATTACACCTGGATCAATTGACAATATATAATGGTGGTTAAATGTAAAACATCGCGCTGACAAAACAAACGTAATGTGATTGGAAAGGGAAAAAAATACCCACTAGTCGGTATTTTTCAATGAATAGAAGCAAACGTTGCCATATTGTCCTGCCATCCTGACGCTAAGGCCTTATTGGAACGTATATTGTTTAAGTTGCCGCGTTAGCTAGTAATTTACAATTAATCGTGGCAGCTTCATCACCGAAAAAAAAGACAAATTTAATAAGATGAAAAAAGAAAAAGGCAATATCTCCATCCATACCGAGAATATTTTTCCGGTAATCAAGAAATTCCTGTATTCCGATAATGAGATTTTCCTCCGCGAGTTGGTATCCAATGCCGTCGATGCCACCCAGAAAATCAAAAGGTTAGCCTCCCTGGGCCAGTACGAAGGAGAACTGGGCGATGTGACCATCGACGTAGCCTTCGATGAAAAAGCCAAGACCATCACCATCTCAGACCGCGGTATCGGGATGACGGGCGAGGAAGTTAAGAAATACATCAACCAGATTGCATTTTCGGGTGCTACAGAGTTTGTTGAGAAGTTCAAAGAGGCCAAAGATGCCAACGAGATCATCGGCCGTTTCGGACTTGGCTTCTATTCCGCATTTATGGTGGCGGAGAAAGTGGAAATCCAGACGCTTTCTTACCAAGAGGGCGCCGAACCTGCCCGTTGGATTTGCGACGGCAGTACGTCGTACGAGCTTTCCACGGGAAACCGAACTGAGCGCGGCACGGACATCATCCTGCACATCAACAGCGATTCGGAGGAATTCCTTGAGAAGAGCAAGTTGGCGGATATTCTGGAAAAGTACGGTAAATTCCTGCCCGTACCGATCCGCTTTGGCACGCGTACCACCAGCGAGCCCGATGGGGAAGATGACGAGGGCAAGCCGAAGTACAAATCGGTAGAGGTAGACAACATCATCAACAACACCCATCCGGCCTGGACGAAATCGCCTTCCGAGCTGAAAGACGAAGACTACCTGGCATTTTACCGCGAGCTGTACCCATACTCCATGGATGAGCCCCTGTTTTGGATCCACCTCAATGTAGATTATCCGTTCAACCTGACCGGCATCCTGTATTTCCCCAAACTGAAAGAGAACTTCGAGGTGCAGAAAAATAAAATCAAGCTCTATTCGCGCCAGGTGTTCATCACCGACGAGGTGAAGGATATCGTGCCTGAGTTTTTGATGTTGCTGCACGGGGTGATCGACTCGCCGGATATCCCGCTCAACGTGTCGCGAAGCTTCTTGCAGGCCGATAGCAATGTGAAGAAAATCAACGCCCACATCACCAAGAAGGTGGCCGATAAACTTGCTGAATTGTATAAGACCGACCGCAAAGGGTTTGAGGAAAAATGGAAAGACATCAGCCTTTTCGTCAAATATGGTATGCTGAGCGACGACAAGTTCGCCGAGAAGGCGAACGATTTCTGCTTGGTGAAAAATACGGATGGAGATGTGTACACGCTCAAGGAATATGCTGAGAAGGTGAAGGACATCCAGCAAGACAAAGATGGCAACGTGGTGTATCTGTATACCAACGATGCTGCTCAGCAGGACGGATATATCGCCACGGCCAAGGACAGGGGGTATGATGTGCTGGTGATGGATTCGCCGATCGACAGCCATTTCGTGGCCTATCTGGAGCAAAAAGCCGAGAAGACACAGCTTAAGCGCGTGGATGCCGATATTATTGACAAGTTGATCCAAAAAGACGATGCCAAGGAGTTGCAGCTAAGTGAAGAAGAAAGCAAGGCGGTGGCCTCCCTTTTCGAGAAAGCCATCAGCCGCGATAACATGAAAGTAGAAGTGGAGGCACTCAATGAGCAGGAGCTACCGGTTACCGTGACCATCGACGAATTTATGAGGCGGATGAAAGATATGGCCCAAACCGGGGGCGGCATGAATTTCTACGGTTCCATGCCCGATAATTACAAGGTGACCGTCAATGGTAACCACCCCTTGATTAAGCGGGTCCTTTCATCGGAAAATGAAGAGGAGCAACAGCAGCTTGCTAAGCAAGCCTTTGATCTGGCATTGCTGTCGCGCGGATTACTGACTGGAAATGAGCTGACGAATTTCGTGAAGCGCAGTGTAAGCCTGATCGGCTGATTGTTTTTTTCAAATTTGTTGTTGGATTGTTGTTTAATTGCTACTTTTGCAATCCAATAACACGGTAGGTATAGCTCAGTTGGTTAGAGCGCCTGATTGTGGTTCAGGAGGTCGTCGGTTCGAGCCCGATTACTTACCCGGTTAATAAAAAAGCACTTGCATTTGTGAGTGCTTTTTTTGTGTTTACGATCGCCGTTGATACCTTAACACGACACCGCCATTAACCAGTTGCTGGGTATCGGTAAGGGTCAGGTTTTCGTAAGCCATCCCTTTCTTGAAAAGCGGCTTTCCGCTACCCAGTAACACCGGGGCAATACCAATCCGGTACTCGTCAAACAGGTGGTGGTTGATCAACGTTTCGGAAAGATCTGCACTGCCAAACACATACATATCCCCATCGCCTTCGGTTTTCCGTTTGGAAATCTCGGCGGCGGCATCTGTCTTGATCAGGGTCGTGTTGTTCCAGTCGGCCGATGTCAAGGTCCGGGAGAAAACCAGCTTGGGTATTTTATTCATCATGTCCGCAATTTCGCCAGTCTCATTTTTCCAATGCGCCGCCATCCCTTCGTACGTTACCCGCCCAAAAACAAGGCAGTCAGCGGCATGCAATTGCTCGATGCTCAATTTCTCGAGCTCCTTACCCCATACCACCTCATGGAACGACAAGTCCCATGGTTTATCGCTCTCGAAGTATCCATCGAGGGTCATGATGTTCCACATGATTAATTTTCGCATATCGTGTCGTTTAATTTAATGATGTTTACAGGTACTAAGTTCGGCAGTTGTTTTCACAAGAATAGGGGCTAAAGCAGACAAACGTTAGGTTAAAACAGACAAGATTTGCTAGGTTTGCGAAAATGGAATCAAATTTACCACGCCCCATATCAGCCGCTACGAGCGATTTTGCAGCATTTACGTTCGACGTTCGTTTTCCGTTCATCATTAACCAGCTCAAAGCCGGCAATCCGCTTTCGCCGGGCCAACAAACCGGGCTTGACGACCTGGCGCAGGAAATCGCGACAGGCGTGGTGCCACCGCGGGAAGACGTGTTTTATCCCGAAGACCGCCTATATTGGCAAACCTTCCTCACTGAGCGTGCCGGAAAGCGGTATATGGATATCCCGTTTTTCGAAGCGGAGGCCTACATCTATTATCGGATTATCCACTTGGTGGATTATAAAGACAGCGGCCTGGATCCGTTCTATTACCTGAAGGTAGATAGCCTCAAACAACATCGAGACTTCGTGAAAGCCGCAGCAAGCAAGCACATGCAGCAATCGCTTGTTTTCGATGCGACCTATTTCATCTCGTTACTGCACGCTGCCCTGTGGGGGAACAGTGCCGATTTGAGCCAGTTGGAAACCAACGATGCATTGGTCGACCCCGCCCTACGGAATAACCTGGTCATCGACGATTCGGCGGCACTTTACGGATGGCTCACCGCCACGCCTACCAAAGAAGTGGATCTCATTGCCGATAATGCCGGGCTGGAACTGCTCGCCGATCTTTTTCTGATCGACTATCTGTTGGCGACGGGGCAGGTATCGCGGATCAATCTGCACTTGAAGGCATATCCCACATTTGTTTCCGATGCAACCATTCCCGATGTGACGGGCCACCTGGAAATTTTACGCAGCTTCTTGCACGGGCCGTTGACGCAGTTCGTAGACCGATTGGAAGACCACCGCACGGGGGGGAGGCTCCGGCTGCTAGACCATCCTTTCTGGAACAGCCCGTGCCATTTTACCAAGCTGTCCCCGGAAATCACGCAGCACTTTAGCAGTAACGCGATGCTGATTTTCAAAGGCGATGCAAACTACAGGAGGCTGTTTGAAGACCGTGAATGGCCATATACGACTCCGATTGATGGTCTGTTGGATTACTTGCACCGCCCTTGTTTTTCCATCCGTACGCTCAAGTCGGAAATTGTCCTGGGGCTAAGCGAGGATAAGCTACGGAGCCTTACCCACGCTGATAAAGACTGGCTTATCAATGGAAAGTATGGGCTTATCATGGGCAACACATCTACCTAACTTCCCGGGATACTACCGACCGGCATGGTCGGCTGCGTGGTACGAAGTGGCGGCTGCGTAGTACTTCTTGTCGGCAGCGTAGGGGCTCGGCCCGCCTGGCTACCCCTAAGCTGCGGCCGCGTAGTGCGTGGATGCGCTTACCTCGCACATGGATGCCGCGGCCTACCCCGTGGAAGTGGCGGCGTAGGGCTACGGAGGCGCTACGTAGTACATGGGCGCGGTAGCGTAGGATCTCGGAAGGGTGCCGTAGCCCGTGAACACCGTGTCTTAATACATGGACGCCGAAGGTTAGTCCATGGGCGCCGCCACGAAGTACGTGGATGCCTGAACGTAGCCCATGGATGTAACATCGTAGTACGTGGGCGCTACAAGTTAGTATGTGGAAGCCCCGCCGCAGTACGTGGATGCAGCATCGTAGTACGTGGACACTGTAAGTTAGTCCATGGACGCCCCGCATTAGCACGTGGAAGCCCCGCCGTAGTACGCGGACACTGCAAGTTAGTACATGGAAGCTCCGCCGTAGTACGTGGACACTGCAAGTTAGTACGTGGCTGCGGTGATTTAGTACGTGGAAGCCGATGTTTTGTGCTACGGAGGGGAGCACTACCTTTGGCCATCAATCATAAAACGATCGTTGAAACATCGCAAACTCTCCCTTCTTGAAAATAATCCGAGATGAAAGCGCATGGATGAATCCGATGCCGTATCCAAGCAATTGCACGTAGCTCGCTACCACAGCCAGCGGACCGATCAGTATACTTTGATTCCGTACGGTCGCATCCCCTAAAATAAAAACAGCGTGGGCAATTAACAACAACAGGAAATAGGGGGATAGAAACACCGATAGCACTAAAATCAACACCACACCGATGGTGAATATGGCAGGTGCCAGATGCACCACTTTCAATGAGTGCGGATGCCGCTTATACAGGTTTATCCGCGCGATGCCGGAATTATACACCTGCTTGAAAAACCGCCATAGATTGGTGCGCCGCCGATGATATACATACGCTTCTTTGATGAGGCGTGTCTTGAAACCGGCCCCGATGATCCGGATGCTCATATCGATGTCTTCACCGAAACGCATCGTCGAAAAGCCGCCCGTACGCGCAAACACCGATACCGAATACCCCATATTGAAGCTTCGTGGATGGAATTTATCCAGCTTTTCACTTCCGCCGCGGATGCCACCGGTGGCAAAGAAGGAGGTCATGGAATAGTTGATGGCTCGTTGCAGCAACTTGAAATCGTCCCGCGCTTGGTCAGGTCCGCCGAAGGCATCGGTATCGTCCAACGCAAGGGCCCGCCTGACGGTTTCGATATAATGTTCGGGCAAAACACAGTCCGAATCGAGGAAAACCAAATAATCGCCTGCCGCCGCCTCACTGCCTGCATTCCGCGCCGGTCCGGGGCCGGAGTTTTCCTTGTATAAATAGCGGATATTCAATTTGGATTGGAATCCCGTTACCACCTCTTCGCAGCGATGGGTAGAACCATCTTCTACTATGATCACTTCGAAAGTGGAGTCGGTCTGGCCAGTGAGGCTCTCCAACAGGTCCGATACTTCGGTGGGCCGGTTGAATACGGGTACGATTACGGATAGGTACATACATGTCTTCTTTCCGTAAACAAGACGGTGGCTGTCGCCGATTCGCTAGTGGTTTTGGCCCTTTTTGAGCGATAATCGTAAAAAATAAAAATTTGGGGTATTTTTATTAGCGTTTTGAAAGAAGCACTCGTCTTTACTAATGGAGGCACGAAACTTTGGACATACACGATTAGGACACCTGCTTTACGTGGACGAGAAAGACGACGATTTTTTAGCTGATATTTTCGAGGGTAGGATACGCCTTACGGCGGAGATGGAGGAACGGCTTTATAGCCGCTATTGGGGGAAGCTGATGGGGGTGGCCCGCAGGTATATCCCGGTAAGGGAGACGGCACGGGAAGTGGTGAATGATAGTTTTGTCAAAGCGTTCGGTAAACTGGCGACGTTTGACGGTGCGGGCGACGACAAGCGGGCGGTATTGGAGGCGTGGCTGGTCCGCATTACCGTCAATACGGCCATCGATCGGTTGCGTACGCAACGTACGCTGCCCGATACGGTGACCATCGATGGCCTGGAGAACCATCCGGCGGTGGAGATGGACGGCACATTGGACGTGGAAGACATCCTGCAGTTGCTGCAGGGACTGCCAGACCTACACCGGATTGTCTTCAACCTCTACGAGCTGGAAGGGTACGCACACGAAGAAATCGCACAACTGATGGGCATTCCTCCCAGCTCCAGCCGGGTTTATTTGACCAAGGCGAAACAGGGGCTGCGGGCATTGTACATCAAATATGTTGGAGGGCGGCACGATGGATAAGCGACCGAAGAAAGAATTGATTGACGGCGTACGGGATTCCCTACGGAATTTCGAGGAGCGGTACGACCGCTCCGAATGGGAGCATTTCCAGCAACGACGGAAAAAAAAGTGCCGTAAGCCGGTTCCGCTGTTCGTGAAATTAGCCGGCATCGCAGCGTCGCTCTTTCTCATGGTGTATGCATCGGTACGGATACTACCCTTGCTAAACCTGGTGGAAGATCACCGCAAGCATGTGCCAACCGAGGTGCCGCAACAGCGGGAAGGCCCAAAGGAGAAGGAACAGGGGCAACCTGACTCGCTAGCCGCGGATTCATTAGTACAGCCAGTAGGCAGATACGAACAAAGCGAAGTTAGCCCTCTATCTGTAAACGGGGTAAACGATGACGCGGTAAATAGGACGAAAGCAAAAGAAACGGTTGGTCGTCATATGGCGACGCAACGGCACCAAAAACAACGTGCTGCGCGCATCCAGCGCATTGAGTTGAAGGCGCGTCTCCAAACGGCTGGCCTTTCAACGGTGCGGGACCAAAACCCGGGTCGATTACGCCAGCAGTCCAGCCCGCAGCGTCGCATTGACCTTCCCGAAATGGATGGATTGACGGCTAACTGGCCCGTAATTAGCGGAATAAGGGTGGGCGCCAATATAACGCCTGCGTTTACCAATAAGGGCTTTTCACTAGGCGGCGGTGTTTCCGCACAGCTTCCCTTATCCAATCGGCTATCGCTGGAAGTAGGAACGAGCTACATGAAGGTAAAGGTAGGACAGGATATGGAAGCGGACCCAGCAGATACGGTTAGCCTGCAACGGGTTGGCATGAGGAATGCGGTGGGGATGGTGGCGCTTCCGGTGGCACTGAGCTATGCAATTTCCGAAAGCTTTACGGTTTCGGCGGGGCTTTTTCCATTCCGCGTGGTACATGGCCGGCACACCGACATCCTACTACGGTACCGTTGGGTAAATGATGGCGCGGCGTCTGCCGAATCGACCGGCGGGCGGTTAATCGAGGAGCGGACACGTATGCAACGGGTTGATTCGGTGTATTTGGGAAATACCTACATCGGATTCATCCAGCTTTCCGGTCAATACCACCCGCCGATCCTGAAGCGCCGCAACCCCGTGCTGGCACCCTACGTAGCCATCCCATTGGGCCGGCTGCGTAGCGATGAGTACCGCTGGTTGCATGGCGGGGTGTCTGTTAGGTGGTATTTGCGGTGATTTCTAGTTGCGATGCATCAATGACCGGGCGTCTCAGTTACCTGTGGAGTAATCCGGTATTCCTGTCCGAGGCGATCGATCAGACTGTCTAGCGGGATAGGGGCGGCAGCTTTGAAATCAATGTCGACCAACACGTTTTCTATGTAGTGGGTATTGGGATTGCCGATGGAATCTAGTACGACCTGCAAGCCCGTTTGCCGAACAATGAGCGTGTCAATCCCATTATCTTTGCGGGAAATCCGCATGCGTTCCGGCCGCTCCAAATATGCGTATTCGGTAACAACGAGGGAATAGTCGGAAGATTGGTAGTCGATAACGGTCTTTCCATGGAATAGAAGCGCCGATGGGATGGTGAACAGCGCATTGAATACGGCATGCAGAAGGATGGCCCAGCGGAGACCGTATTTCAACCGGAGATAGGCGAGTAGGAATCCGCCAAGGAGCTGCGAACCGACGATAATCGGTGCAAGCGCGTAAAACAATACCTCTTGGTTAGCATAATTAGGCAGATGGTATAAGCCGAATACCACACTCGAAATATACACAGCCACCTTTAGGATACGGTTGCGGGCGAATTTCAACGGATAGCGGAAAAACAGTTCTTCCATCACCGGCGCAACCCCGACAAAAAGCGTTACCATTAACCAGAATGTCATCGGCCTGGTGATTTCAGGGTCCGGCCTCAAATGAAGTACGTGTTCGTCAATAAGGAAAATGAGTGGAATGATAACGACCGTCGTAATGGCGAGATCGGCTATCAACACCGTCAGCCACGTTCGGAATGGCCGGTCCTGGGGCCCATCAACGATTTGCTGCGGATCGCGTACGAATAGCCGGAAGTCATTGAAGAGTTGTCGGAACATGCAGAAACAAATAAGCGGACGTTTACCTTTTAACCCCGATGATGATACCGGTAGCCCAATGCTGTTTAATAACCCACAGGTCAGCCCGGCTTTCTAGCTGTTGGATGAAGGCGTGGGCTTTTTCCTGATGTCCTTCCGGCCAATTCGGTTGGGGCAGCATATCGTCTACGATGTACAGCCCACCCGGTCTAAGCATCCCCAGCACCTCATCCAAGAGGAGGTATTTGCCATGCCAGGTATCGACAAAGATGAAGTCGAACGATTGCTCTTTATTCGCAGACACCCAATCGGCGCCATCGGCCAGGACCAGCGATAACCGGTGGTCACCGCCCAAATAGTTGCGGGCGATTGCCAACAATGCTTCGTCGTGGTCAAACGACACCAACGAAGCATGCGCACCCATGCCATCCAGTAACCAGGCAGTGGCAAGCCCACTTCCGGTGCCTAGCTCAAGGAATGCACCTCCGGGTTTACTCGCTGCAAGCGTGCGCAACAAGGCACACGTCTGTACATCGGAGGGCATGGTGAAACCAAGACGCTCCGTCTCTTCGGCAATGGCATGGTATGCGGGCGGGAAAGGCTGGGCTATTTCGGTGTGCGTCATACCGCCAAATATACTGATTTCTACATTCGCCGCTTTATGGAAATAAGCATCCGCTTGCATCTTTATTGAAACACTAACTATTACAAAGGCTGATGATGATGAAAACTATTAAAAAATATTGGAAAACCCCGTTGTTCTCGTTCGGTACGTTAATCCTATGCACGTCGAGTATTTTTTTAATCCGAAGCTTTTATAATTTCCACATCAATATCGTCATCGCTTTGATTGCTTTTATGTTGTTGACCTATGGGCTGCTTCGGCGAGCCGTGGATTCAAAAGAAAGAATTACCCATACGTTTTTACTTTTAACGCCGTTTGTCGCACTTTCGATACTTGCTTTTTTCCAACCGATTATTATTTATGCACCCGGACTGATTTTCGCTCCGGTCATCGGCGTACTCCTCGGCTATTTGTTAACGATATCGACGCGCACGCTGGCCAGACTAATCATCGTAGCCATGCCGCTGCTTATCGGCTTTTGGGTGTATGTTCGCTTTTCGGATATCTGGCAAGATTTCATGATTTACGGAACGTTCAGTAACGGTGAGACGATACGGGAATGCCCGGACTTTACCTTTTTCAAAGATTCCGTTGCTTTAGATAACGATGATTTTGCAGGAAAGACAACGGTGTTCTTCCTCTGGAATACCCAATGTGTATATACTCCAAGGTACCTGCCGGCACTCAAAGAGAAATTTGTGCGATTTGGGGACGAAGAAGACATTGATTTTTACATGGTGAATATTCCTTTGCCGAGTGATACGGTGGGGTCAGATTTAGCTTATCTGGCGAGACACGATATCGCAATTGAAAACCTCACGGGGCCGACAATCGATGAGCTGTATAAAAAATTCGGCCCTGGCGGGTTTCCGACTGCGATGGTATTAGACCCAAAGGGGGACATCGTGTTCTGGGGATCGGTAACGAAAATTGATCGAACGCTTAGCCGTTGATTGGGCATCACTCGTCGCCGTTTTGCTTCAGGATAAGCACATCTTTTGCCGGGTCGAATTCAATGACCACGCCGGCCTGATCGGCATCAACAAAGTGAAGTCTTCAATTATACCGGACACATACACTAGATTGACAACCGATCGATAGCTTCTTCTCTGGAAGAGAGAAAGTTGACCAATTTTCCGCTGTTGCTTTCCCGGATGAAATCTTGCAGGCTCTTGCTGGCATGGCCGCTGAAATCACCTACGATGGCTAATCGTACCCGGTAGTTAGAAAACTTCTGTAGAATTTCGCCAGCCAGGCCCGTCTTTAGATCAAAAAAATCAACTAAAATGTTTTCCTTGTGGAGGATGACCTTTTCAAACCCTTGGTAATAAACATTTCCGACCAGATCGAGGCCATCTTCGGCATCGTTGACGATAACATGCGCTGCAACGACTTCCACAATCCCGGTATCACCTATCGCGCGAAATTCCATGTCGCAAAGATAGCGCTTTTGGTCGAATGAAGTACGATGGAATAAGCCACTCGTGACGGCATTCGGTTAGGGCACCCAAAAATACCGACCATTCACGGCAGCCGGTATGTTATCGCCGTTGGGCTGGACCACGGTAACCGCAGCATCATTATCCATATCATAGACTTTCCCGTCGTTGGGTACGATCGCGAGATTAGCGTAAGAGATATCACCGTGTTTCTTCCCCACAACCAGGTGCTTGCCATCTGGCGAAAATGTTGCCGATAGCTCTGTGCCTTTGCTCGTGGTGACCTGAATGGGAGCACCGCCATGGAGATCCATCACATAGATGTGAAGATCGATCTGCATGGCCAATTGGGTGCCGTCGTGGTTCACGCTGAGATTACCCCACTGGGTATAGGGCATTTCGCGTACCAGCGAGATTTGCGTATATGGCGGCGGTGATTTAAGGATATACCGGTCATCCAGGGTAAACAGGATGCTGTTGTCTGGCAACCATAATACCTCATCGCCCAGTCCAAGTGCAATGTCGGTGCCGCCCACATGGATACCTTCAAGATGGTGCAAATGGTTACCGTCTAAGTCCGTAATCACGATACCGTCATCCAAGCTTGGCGCAATAAGGGCCATCGTATTGTCAGGCGAAAGCTGGCCGCCAAAGCCGGTCCCCCTACCGGAAGGTGCGATGTAGTCATATTCTTCGGCAACGGTGCCGTCGGTATTGCTGACCAACGCAAATTTGGTAGTGTAGTATTCGCCGGGTTCGCGCTCGCTGACCAACCGATACCGGTTGTCCCAACCCATGTGCCAATTGCCGAAACCATAGGTATTATAGGTGAAAAAAAGCCGCGCCTCATTGGTGCCAAGATCGAGCTCGCTGACTGTCCCCACGAAGGTGTAAAGCAGTTTCCCTTTTAACCCCGTTCTGCCGTTTCCATCGTTGGGTATACCGTCGTCTTTTGAACAGGAGAACGTAAATAGGGCTACTAAGATCGCAATGCGAGGAATTACAATAGCTGATTTCATGTGTTCTTGTTTTTCTGTATAAAAATAGCCGGAAACTAAGCAACGAACAATCCACGAAAACAAGGATTTATGGTTGTCGGGGAAATTCAAGTAAGTTAGCCTCTGCAGAGTCACTAGAACAAAACCATGCGAAAATTGAAAAGCCATTGACCGTTGCAGACGACGCCCTCAACCGCCGATCAAGAGGTTACTCCTTTTCCAATGCATACTCCGAAAGGAGCGCATACTCCGCAGCGAATGTAAAGGCAAACATGCCTTCTACGTCGCCATCATCGCCCCACCCGTTGAGCAGGTCGGGTGGGAGGATGCCGTCACGCCGGAATTGGGTATAGCCGTGATCGAGGTTCTGTTGGAACGGCTGGATATATCGGTCTACGTCGCTGTACATAGGATAGGCTTCCACGTACGCACGCATGAGTACTCCATTAAACCAGTTGTTGAATCCGTTGGTTGCAAACTCATAATAACCAGAATGTTGTTTGCTTTTTTTCGCGAAGTAACGGAAGCTGTCGTCCGAAAGCTGCCTAACATCGTCGAGGTACTGCGGGTTACCCGTAACGCGGTACAGATCTACCGCACCGGACAGCGGGGAACCCGTATTATAGGAATATGGGGGAGCTACTTGGCGAGGGAGCGGCGTATGGGCCCGGTAGCGCCCACCGTTTACCTCTTCATACTTCACACTGCAATCGCGACACCCCCCTAGAAAATCGTCGTATACGCCATCCACTCGCAGAAGGTGCTTTTTCTGCCAGGCGTAAACCGACTCGGCAAATTGGAGGTAATAGTCACTTTTCTTCACCACGGTACTTTTTCGACTGCCATCGGGCGCGATGTATCGATGGGTGGTTTCTTCGTCGCTTCCTGCATATTGCTCATATAGCCATACCAAGGGGCTGATGAACGGACCATTGCTGCACGCGTGTTTGGTGGTATACCCCGGCCCCCATGGGATACCGCCGTGTTCTTCACCAGACGCGTCGAGCGTGCTGTCCCATCCGTCTAGCACGTATTCGGTAAGATATTCAGCCTCTTCAAGGTACCGCGGTTCGCCGGTAAGTTTATAGGAATGTAGAAGTTCCCGAACCAGCCATTGCTGGTCGTCATAAACATTCTCTATGCCTGCAACCTTTGCACTACCCTTCGTGGCGGAACGGTGCACACCGTAAACCGACCACTCACGGGTTTGTGTAAACGAAGTAAGCTCAAACGTGCCGCGGTAATAGGCTAGGTTATCGTAAAGCTGTGCGAGCCGGTCGCGGTAACGTTTGGCTTCCCTGTTGTAAAGGTGGGGACTGCCATGTGCATCGTGTGCTTGGAGTGCATGCAGGATGGCATTTGTCGCCTCTATGGCGGCAGTATACATCCACACGCTTCCTTTCTCTTCCGAGCGCGCACCGGTAAATGGGTTGTAAAACCGGGCCATCGCCCTGCCATCGCCGGTAAAATAACGGGTAAAAGCGCTATCGGCGAGTTCCAGGGCACGCAGCAGGTTCCGCTCAGCGAGATCGGAGACGATGGTGCGTCTGGTACCGTTATCTGGAAAGTGCTCATCGCCGCCCACCGCGAATGGGTGGGGCACAGCGGGGCCCGCGGTCAGTATCAGCGAGCAAATCGATGTAAGGAATATATTCATAATATGCGGGCAAACTTACACAATTATTGCATAGCTAGGTGATAGAGACAGGTTGTCCCGGTTTCCACACCGTGGCAGGGTGCTTTTCGGCATAGCTGTAGATAAGCTGCATCATATAATGATTGCTGGGATACCGGGTCAGTATCTCTTTGACCGCCTCGGGCGAGGGCATGTCAGCATGTTCGCTTACGTACCCCATACCGTATAATTTGCCTTGCTCTACCCAGACACAGCTGGCCTCATGGCTGTCCCGCCCCTTATCGAAGATGGCAAAGGAGGGAAGTTGCCGGGAGAGGCCATTGAGTGCACGTTGTACCCGCGGGTTATGGACTTCCGGCGGTGGTGGCACACTGGGTTTGCCAATGCCGCAAAGCGCGGGATGTAAATCAAATTCGCGGACAAGGCGGAGCAGTAGGTTGTATGCGTCGATATGCCGGTGGAAAACATGCACATGGTTATGGTGCTTGCCGTGCTTTCCCACGGCGAGCCGCAGGTAGCCGCCATAGTCTTCGTATGCATAGAGTGCGTATTTGGGTTCGAAGCGCTTCAGTGCGCGGTTGTAGGCAGGCCACAACCGTTGGATTTCGGCCGCCTCCAGCAATAGTGCCATAAGCTCCGTGCCACAGCGCTCATAGGTAACGGCGTGGATGTGGCGTAGGAAATGTTGGCGTTGCGGTTGCGGTGTATGCCCTGTGAAGTGCTGCGATATCCGCTTGTATATGTTGCGTGCCTTGCCCACGTAGATCACTTTGCCTCCCTTATCACGGAAATAATACACCCCCGCCCCGTGGGGCAAGGCATCGAACTGTTCCTTCGGCAGGTTGGGCGGCAGCTGCTGGTGCTTGGAGGTTTTTTTCAGCATCTCGGCGATCACACCTTCGGTATCCCACTGCACTAAACTGCCAAACAAGAGGGCGGTCGCTTCGGCATCGCCCCCCGCGCGGTGGCGGTTGGTGATGGGTATGCCCAATGCATCACATAACCTGCCTAAACTATAAGAGGGAAGGCCCGGACGGAGCTTACGGCTCATCCGGACCGTGCAGAGCCTGGGCACATCGAGGTGGTAACCCGCCGCGGCGAGGTGGTATTTCACAAACGAATAGTCGAAATTTACGTTGTGTGCCACAAATATGCGGTCTGCGAGCAACCTGTGGATACGCGGTGCCAGCTTGTCGAACGCAGGGCTATCGGCTACGAGTTCATCCGTGATGCCGGTCATCGCCTGTATCGATAACGGTATGGGGCGGTGCGGGTTTACCAGCGTGGTGTAGCGGTCAACAACCCGCTGGCCATCGTGGATGAGGATGGCAACCTCGGTGATGCCACTGCCCGCCGCATAACCGCCCGTGGTTTCAATATCTACGATGGCGTATTGGGAAGGTGCGCAAGACTGCTTCATAAGGCAAATGTACTAAAATAGTTAGTTGTTTGCTGCCGATATATTTTTCCGGCCTATTTTTTTTAATTTGCCCTCCGATTAGAAAAATACAAAACATGAAAAGAACGTTTATACTGACGTGCCTTGCTGTGGCACTCCAACTCACTTGTTTCGGTCAACTGCGAATACCCCATGTATTGTCAGACAACATGGTGTTGCAACGGAATGCCAACGCCAATATCTGGGGATGGGGCTATGCGAGCACGGAAGTAGCTATCATCGCATCGTGGCTAAGCGATACCGTGAAGACGAAGGTGGACGCGGGCGGGCGCTGGCTAGCACAGGTGCCAACCACGCAGGCCGGTGGCCCATATGAACTGGAAATCCTATCGGCAGGAAGTAAAATCACGTTGCATAACATCCTGCTGGGTGATGTGTGGCTCTGCTCGGGGCAATCAAATATGGAGTGGGGCGGCAACCAGCAATTACAGGAAATACTCGACGAGCTGCCGCACGCGAAGGATAGCCAGATACGCCTGCTGCAGGTAAGCCGCACGGCAGCTGACTATCCGCAAGACGACATTACGAATAGCTGGCAGGCATTGAGTGCGGAATCGTTGAAACCCTTTTCGGGCATCGGGTATTTCATTGCCAAAAGGCTACGTGCCGAACTTGACGTACCCATCGGCATTATCAATGCCTCATGGGGAGGTACCCCTGCGGAGGTGTGGACGCCTGCATACATCATTGAAAACGACCCCGAGTTGCGCCGATTGGGAGCGATGCAGGGGGATGCCCCCTACCGCCCAAAGGACGCGGGAGTACTCTGGAATAGTATGATCCGGCCCCTCACGCCATTTGTGTTATCGGGTTTCTATTGGTACCAAGGAGAAAGCAACGTGGGTACATGGGTGGGCTATGATAAACTGATGCGCGCGATGGTGACATCGTGGCGGATGGCCTGGAATGCCGAGCTGCCTTTCTATTTCGTTCAGATTGCACCGTTTGCCTATGGCAATGAGTTGCCTTTGGCCGCGCTGCTCCGCGAACAACAGGAAATGACGGCGAAAACCCTGCCCCGTACCGGGATGGTCGTGGTAAGTGACCTGGTGGATAACATAAAAGATATCCACCCCAAGCAAAAGCTGGAAGTGGCCAATCGGCTAGCCGCCATTGCATTGAACGAATATTATGGTGTTGGTAAAGACAAGGATTACCGCTCACCGCTCTACAAAGGGCACCGGACACAGGGCAAATCGATCACGATCTCTTTTGAATACCTTGAAAACGGACTGCAAGTGAAGGGCGATCATATTACAGACCTCTATATCGCCGGGAAAGACCGGGTCTTCCACGAGGCAAAGGCCCTTATCAAAGGGAATGAACTTATCGTGTCATCGCCCGAAGTGAATGATCCGGTAGCGGTACGTTTCGGATTTACCGAAACGGCCATGCCCAACCTGTTTAACAAAAACGGGCTACCCGTAGCACCTTTCCGAACAGACGATTGGAGTTTTTAATGTGTATATCGGTCCGTTAAGCTTATCCCGCAGCATCGGCCTCGCCGGCCGATGCTGCGGCGGTGTTATCGTCCGACGCGTTGGCCATGGGCTCGGTGCGTCGCTGCCTCTTATGTGGTACAATCATGAAATAAAGGCAGACAAGCAGCCACGTGGCCCAAAAGAGGTAGACCCCCGCATGGAAATTCGCTTTCATCAGCCGGTGCGAGGTGGTGGTGAAATCGAGGTAGGTGAAATAGGCGCCTACCAACGCGAAAAGCAGAAAAAGCAGGAACGTTGCAAATGCTAGCCGGCGGCCTAGCAGCTTTTTGACCAGCCAAAGCACCACCAGTAGGGCTAATTGGACGACAAACAGCAGCAAGGCAGTTTTCCACCAGATTTTGAACACACCGTATTCACTATACATAATCGAAATCCCCACCTTGCCCACGAACGACATCTGCGATAGCAATACGCCCGAGATGGTGGAGAGGAGTGCCTGTAGGGCAATGACGGTAGATAAACCCTTCATAGAATTACTTCGTTACTTCCCATCCCGTATCTTTGTTGAAACGGAGTGAATAGGTTTTTTTTATAAAAGAAGCATTATTGTCGGTGCCCTTCTTGGCGAAATCGGCAAAGTCGGTCTCGGTTTTGGTGAGCGTTACGGTAGCTTTTGCACGATTTTTACCCGTCTGCTCGATGTGGGCACCTCCCTTTTCGTCCAGCTCGTACGCTGCCGTTTTTACCTTGGCGCTCTTATCCGTCTTCTGCAGAACGTAGGGGATGGACTTGTCTGTGAGTTTGATCAGATAAACGAAGGTACTGTCTTTGGACAGGAAGCGCTTTCGTTCCTTCAGGAGCTCCATGCTCACGTACCCGCCTTTCTCGAGCCCCTGATAACCCGCGAGCAGGTCGGCGTCGGATTTCTGCCTGAATTTCACTTCACCGTACTCGATGTCGGCGGTTTCGTAAATGGGGTTGGACTCGAGGAAAAAACCTACTTCACCCAATGCCACGCGTTCACTGATGGACTTATCGTTGCCACAAGCGACCAGAACCGCTGCGAGGCATAACACGATTGGTAAACGGATATGTATTGCCATACGTATAGTTTATTTTCAAAGAATGTCGCAAAAGTTATTCCAATGTTTGTTGACACTATTTTAACGCGTGCGCCAATAAAAATATTGCTATTTTTGGCCCGGGCCTGCTTTCGTGATGCCCATGAACCTTTTATGATCAATAAATATGCACAACATGATTAAGTTAATCTCTTCCTTGGCGCTGCCATTGTTCGTTTTGTTTCTGGCCCCACTAACGGCAAGGCCACTTCCGATACCGAAGACAGACAGCTTGCGGCTGGCCGACCCGCTGCCGATGGATACAAGCGTGCTACGCGGCAAATTGCCCAACGGGTTCGTTTACTATATACGGCATAATGAGGAACCCAAAGACCGGGTGGTCATGTATTTAGGCACCAAGGTGGGTTCAATACTGGAAGCCGAGGAGGAACTGGGATTAGCCCATTTCCTTGAGCACATGCAATTCAATGGCACCAAGAACTTCCCCAAGAACGAGCTGGTGGATTACCTGCAGCGGGCGGGCGTCCGCTTTGGTTCGGACCTGAATGCTTATACTTCTTTTGACGAAACGGTGTATCAGCTCCCCATCCCTTCGGACGATCCTGAATTGCTCAAAAGCGGTCTACAAGTGATGCGTGATTGGGCACAGGATGCCCTCCTCGATGAGGAGGAGATTGATAAGGAACGCGGGGTGGTGCTCAACGAGTTGCTTGGCGGGAGGGGAGCCCAGCAACGCATGCGCGATCAGTACTTCCCGATGATTTTGAACGATTCGCGCTATGCACAACGGCTGCCCATCGGCACACGCGAACGGATTGAGGGATTCGGGTACGAGACGTTGCGCAATTTCCATCGCAACTGGTACCGCCCCAACCTCCAGGCATTGATTATTGTGGGCGACGTGGATGTGGCCGATATGGAACAACGTGTGAAGGCACTGTTCGCTGATCTGGAGAATCCGGTCGCTGCACCCGAAAGGACGGCATATAGCATCCCATTGACGGGAAAGAACCAATTTATGGCGGTGACCGATGCCGAAATGCCGCAAACGGTGGTGCAGGTGATTGTGAAACATCCCGAAGCAGCGGTAAAAACCATCGCCGACTATCGCATGCAACTTGCGAAAGCGCTGTTCAACCAGATGGCAGGAGCCCGTTTTGCGGAGCTGACCCGCCAATCTGACCCCCCGTTTATCCAGGGCGGCGGGAGCATCGGTGGATTTTTACGCGGATTGGATGCGTTTACGATGTATTATGCAGCAAAGCCGAATGAAATGCAACGTGGTTTTGAAGCGGTGGTGACCGAATTTGAACGTATAAAACGCCACGGTTTTACCGCCACCGAGCTGGAACGGGCCAAGGGCAATTTCCTGACAAGCGTGGAGTCAGCGTACGCCGAACGTGACAAACGGCAGTCGGAAAGTTACGTGACCACCTACTTAAATCATTTCCTAGAAGGGGAGAGTGCGCTGAGCAACGAAGACCGTTACCGATTGGGCAAATCACTCATCGGCACGATTACGCTCAGCGACGTGAATGCATTGGCTAGCCAGTACTATACCGACTCGAACCGCGACATACTG
The DNA here is from genome assembly GCF_041925275.1 of Parapedobacter sp. 2B3. NCBI lineage: Bacteria > Pseudomonadati > Bacteroidota > Sphingobacteriia > Sphingobacteriales > Sphingobacteriaceae > Parapedobacter > Parapedobacter sp. 2B3. Next base: position 61,343 of record NZ_JBHEUZ010000010.1, read on the forward strand.
ATCATGGCACCGGAAAAAGATCGCGACAGCCTGCCCGATGAACAGACAGTGGATGGCTGGCTTGCCGCGGTAAAGGCGTCAGACATCGCTCCATATGACGATAACGTACAGGATGAGCCACTGCTAGGGGACCTGCGGCAGCCGGGAACGGTGATCGAGCGGCGGGAACGGCCGGACCTTGGCACGGTTGAACTTACCTTGAGCAATGGCGTACATGTTGTTGTTAAACCTACTGATTTCAAGAATGATGAGATACGGATTACGGCCTTCAGTCCGGGCGGAACTTCTCTATATGACGACGCGGACTTCCTTTCGGCGGCCTATGCAGCCAGTGTGATAGGTGGCAGCGGCCTCGGATCGTATGACGCTACGCAACTAACCAAGCACCTCAGTGGCAAAAAGGTATCCGTTAGCCCCTATATCGGTGAACGAACGGAAGGGTTCAACGCGACCAGCGGGAGGAAGGACCTGCAAACCGCCTTTGAGCTTATTTATGCCTATTTCACCGTGCCCCGCTTGGATATGGAGGTTTTTGAGGGGTATATGCAACGGATAAAAGCCTCATTGGCCAATCGGCTGGACGATCCCAATGCGGTATTTTCCGATACCATCAACGCAATCCTGTACAACCACAACATCCGCCGAACGAGCATGACGGTAGACCAGGTGGACCGCGTTGATCCGCAGCGCGCGTATGCCATCTATCGGGAGCGTTTTGCGGATGCTTCTGACTTTACCGTCACCATCGTGGGTAGCTTCACAGAAGACGAACTGATGCCTCTGGTACTGCAGTACCTTGGCGGCTTGCCTGCGGCGGATAGGAAAGAAGAAGCTCCCGACCTTGGCATATACCCCCCTGAAAAAGGATTGGAGCGCACGGTATACCGGGGCAAAGAGCAAAAATCAAGCGTGCGGTTATACTATTTTGGCGACTATGATTATTCGGAAATGGAAAACATGCAGCTCGATGCGTTGGAAAGCATCCTGAACATCAAATTGATCGAACGCCTACGCGAGGCTGAGAGCGGTGTCTACGGGGTATCGGCAAGCGCATCGTACGCCAAATATCCACGCTATCGGTACTCCTTCAGCGTGGCATACGGCACTAGTCCGGATAAAGTGGAACCCCTAATGGCTTCCGTATTTGACGAAATAGACAAAATCAAGCAGCATGGTCCGGCACAAGTGGATATTGAGAAATTTGTGAGCGAGCAGAAGCGCCAGCTGGAAGTGCAGCTGCGCGAAAATGGTTTTTGGCTCGGCCACCTATCGGGGGCTTACCAGCGTGATGAAGACCCGGCATACATACTGACATACCTTGATGAGCTGAACAAGGTGACGCCCGAAAGCGTGAAAGCCGTAGCGAACAAATACCTTGTGGAAGAGCGGCTTTTCAAGTTTGTGCTGATGCCCGAAACTCCATAAGATGGCTGTGAACACAAAGCGCCCCGATATCGGTATCGGGGCGCTTTTTTATGTCCGTTGAGGCCTCTGATTAGCCTAAATAGGATTTCAAAATCCTACTGCGCGATGTATGGCGCAGCCGCTGCAATGCTTTGTCTTTGATCTGGCGTACGCGCTCGCGGGTGAGATTGAACTTCTCGCCGATTTCTTCCAACGACAATTGGTGATTGGAGCCCAATCCGAAAAACAACACGATGATTTCGCGTTCGCGCTCGGTAAGCGTGGCCAACGACCGTTTGATTTCTTCGGAAAGCGATTCATCAATCAGCGAACTATCTGTATCGGGATCGCTGTTTTCGAGTACATCCAATAACGTGTTTTCCTCGCCTTGGACAAACGGTGCATCCATGGAAACATGGCGACCCGAATTACTTAGCGTGTCGGAAACCTTATCTACGGTCGTCTCCAGGATGTCTGCCAATTCTTCAGGTGAAGGTTCCCGTTCGTATTCCTGCTCCAATTTGGAGAATGCTTTGCTGATTTTACTTAATGAACCTACCTGATTCAATGGAAGGCGCACGATGCGTGATTGCTCGGCGATGGCCTGCAGAATGGATTGCCGTATCCACCAAACCGCGTACGAGATGAACTTGAAACCTTTGGTTTCATCAAAACGTTTGGCAGCCTTAATCAATCCAAGGTTTCCCTCGTTGATCAAGTCGCCCAATGTAAGCCCCTGGTTTTGGTATTGCTTGGCTACGGAAACGACAAACCGCAGGTTTGTCTTTGTCAACCGTTCCAAAGCTGCTTGATCGCCCTCACGGATTTTCTGTGCGAGGACCACCTCTTCTTCGGCCGTAATTAAGTCGACTTTACCAATCTCGTGCAGGTATTTGTCTAACGACTGCGACTCACGATTGGTAATGGATTGTGTAATTTTGAGCTGTCTCATTTAATCTATTAAGTACCTTCCTTTCTAAAAAGAGTGCAAAAATACGGTTTTTCTAATCATATAAACTGATTTTTTCGGAAAAAGTTGTCTGATTTAGAGGAAATTATCCGATTTTTTTACAATCGAGTTTACCTCAAAAAGCGTTCCAAAATGAATAGCGGACGTATAGGTGTCAGTACCAGATACACCTACATAATTTACTCATAGACAGCTTGATATGCCGATATCGGGTGATTTTAAGGCCATACCGCCTGTCCGATTATGAAACAATTGTGACAGAGGAAGGGCGGTATCCCCTTAAAAAATCGGCCGTATCCATTCGTTTTTTTCCCGCCAGTTGGAGCTCTTCGATATGGATATAACCGTCTATACAGGCAACTTTCAGCAAGGATACACCGTCCGTGAGGTAGGTGCCGGGTGGGTGTGCTACCGCGGCTTTTTCGGGGGCAGCTTTAAAAATCTTTAGGGTGTGGCCATCCAATTCGGTGTGGGCGCCGGGGTAGGGGCTAAGGCCCCGGATTAAGTTGTGCACACTAGCTACCGGCTCATGCCATTCGATCAAGCAATCTTCCTTGAAAATCTTAGGTGCATGCTTCAATGCACCGGCGGTTGCCAGGTTTTGCTGGGGGACAGGCTCGGCCGTACCGTTGGCGATAGCATGGACGGTTTTGACGAGGAGCTGGGCGCCTACGGTCATTAAGCGGTCGTGCAGGTCACCCGCGGTATCGTTAGGGCCGATGCCTACCGCCTCGGTGAAGAGGATGTGGCCTGTATCGATTTCATGCTGAAGCAAAAATGTGGTTACGCCGCTCTCGGTCTCGCCATTGATGACGGCATGGTTGATCGGCGCAGCCCCGCGATATTGGGGCAGGAGGGAGGCGTGTAAGTTGACTGTGCCCTGCGCAGGCATGTTCCACACTACCTCGGGCAGCATCCTAAATGCTACCACGACCTGTAGGTCTGCGCGGAATGCCCGGAGCTGGGCGAGGAAGTCGGCGTCGCGCAGCTTTTCGGGTTGCAATACCGGTATCCGTTTGGAAAGGGCATATTGCTTTACGGCCGATTGCTGTAGCTTCCGGCCGCGGCCCGCTGGTTTGTCGGGTACAGTAACCACCGCCACGATGTCCTCGCCGGCGGCAAGCAGCGCGGCAAGTGAAGCAACGGCAAACTCGGGTGTACCCATGAAAATAATGCGCATGTTATAATTCGTATTTCGTATTTCTAATCCCGTACCTTACCTTTGCAAAGGTACAAATTATATCGGGCGGCTTGAATTTTCCATATTTTTTAGCGAGGCGGATAGCGATTGATGGCAAACGGACCTTTTCGGGGCTGATTGTGCGGGTGGCTGTAGGCGCTATCGCATTGGGGATAGCGGCCATGATGCTTTCCATTGCGGTTTTGAAAGGTTTTAAAGGCGAGGTGACCGCCAAACAGCGTGGTTTTTTTGGCGATATTACCCTGAGTAACTACGACCTTAATTCCTCGTACGAGCCTGCACCTATTGAACTTACACCTGCCGAAATCAGTGAACTGCGGGCGGTGCCGGGGGTAACGGACGTGAGGCATTTTGCCACCAAAGCAGGCATCATCAACGTGAACAACGAGGTGGAGGGGGTACTGTTCAAAGGGATTGACAGTAGCTATAACCAGCGATTCTTGGCGGGTACGCTGGTAGCCGGGCTGCCCATAGATTTTGCGGATAGCGCGAAGGCGATAACCCAAGTACTCCTATCACAGCACACCGCAAATCGATTGCAACTCGCGGTGGGCGACGATTTCATCCTGTACTTTGTACAGTTGGAGGGCAGGCCACGGCCACGCAAATTCGAGATTGCCGGCATTTTCCATACCGGCGTGGAAGAACTGGACAATACGTATGTAGTCGGCGCACTTTCGCTGGTGAGGCGACTCAACAACTGGGAAACTGGCACCGTGGGCGGCTATGAAGTGGCTATCGACGACTTCGACAAGCTCGAAAGTATCACTGAGGTCGTACGGACACAGGTGCCTTTGACAGTCGACGCCATCAGCGTACGCGATCAACTGCCCGAGATTTTCCAATGGCTGGATCTGCTGGACGTCAATACCGTCATCATCTTGATATTGATGGTCGTGGTGGCGGTCGTCAACATGGTGTCTGCATTGCTCATCATCATCCTGGAACGCACCTCGATGATCGGTATATTGAAAGCACTGGGCTACGGCGAGGCCGGCATGCGGAAGGTGTTTTTATACCAAGCGGCGTACCTGATTGGACTGGGACTGCTACTGGGTAACCTTTTGGGGTACGGGCTTTATTGGTTTCAACGGGAAACCCATTATTTCAAGCTAGACGAAGCTTCTTACTATGTTTCTTACATACCGCTAGATATCAATCTGTTTGAAGTGATTTTGCTGAATGTGGGGATCGCGGGCATTGCATTGGCGGTATTGCTTATTCCATCGTATCTCATCGGCCGCATAAGCCCCATCAAGGCCATCCGATTTCAATAAACAGGCCTCTTAATCGCGATAAAGCGGCTAATTTTGTTATCTTTGAGCCTGTTTGATAATTCAAGAGAAACGGACACCTTAATATCACCTTATGGCTGGAAACATATCGGACAAGCTAAGTCATGCTTTTGACATACCGTTAAGTAACCCCGTGCTCATCTTCGCGCTTGTCCTATTCATTATCCTGCTGTCGCCCATTTTGTTGCGCCGGATTAAAATCCCCGGTATCATCGGTCTCATCCTTTCGGGGGTGGCGGTGGGCCCCCACGGGCTAAACCTGTTGGAAAAAAGTTCTGCGGTGGACTTGTTTTCCACCATCGGCTTGCTTTACATCATGTTTATCGCCGGACTGGAACTGGACATGAATGAATTCCGGAAAACACGCCACAAGAGCCTGGTGTTTGGCTTCTTTACGTTTGCCATCCCCATCGCCATCGGTTATCCGGTGTGCTACTATATCCTTGGATACGATGTGCTGGCCAGCGCCATGATTTCGAGTATGTTTGCCACGCATACGCTGGTAGCCTACCCCGTGGTGAACAGTTATGGGATATCCAAGAACGAAGCGGTGGCCATCACCATCGGAGGGACCATCCTCACGGATACCGCCGTGCTGATCATTTTAGCGGTTATCATCGGGGCTTCCCAGGGCCAATTGAACCAGGAATTCTGGGTAACCCTCGGTGTCTCTTTTGCTATTTTCCTATCAATCATGCTGGGTGTGGTGCCGCGGATTGCCAAATGGTTCTTCCAAAAGGTAGAAGGCGAAAAAACGGCACACTACATCTTCGTACTCACTGTCGTCTTTTTTGCAGCCTTTTTGGCCGAACTAGCCGGTTTGGAGCACATCATCGGCGCATTTGTGGCAGGTTTGGCACTGAATAAGCTGATTCCGCATTCATCGGCCCTCATGAACCGCATTGAGTTTATCGGAAACGCCATCTTCATTCCGTTTTTCCTAATCAGTGTGGGGATGATCGTAGACGTGAGCGTACTCCTCAACGGACCTGCGGCGTTGATTATCGCCGGTACGTTAACGGTAGTGGCGATTTTCAGTAAGTGGATAGCCGCATGGCTTACGCAATTGACGTACCGTTATTCTTCGGCCCAACGGCAGGTTATTTTTGGGCTCAGCGGTGCCCACGCTGCAGCTACCCTCGCTGTGATCATGGTAGGCTATCGCTACGGAATCATCGATGAAAACGTACTCAATGGAACCATTTTATTGATTCTAGTAACCTGCATCGTAGCAACCCTGGCTACGGAAGCAGCGTCGAAAAAGGTGGTTCTTGCCGGTGATCAGGATGAAGTGCCCAGCGAAAAATACACCGCCCGCGAGGAACAGCTGGTGCTGCCCATTGCCAATCTGAATAACATGGAGTCGCTGCTGGACTTTGCAACACTGATAAAAAGCAAACATTCCCCGCACCCCATTACCGTACTGACGGTGGTACCGAACAACGAAATGGCTGAACAAAACCTCAAAACAGCCCGCAAGAATCTCGATTCGACAGCGAAATATGCCTCGGGAAGTGAAATGGAAGTGAACATGATGGCTACCATTGACCACAACATCGCCAGCGGAATCAGCCGGGCGGCACGCGAAGTAGCGGCAGACGGTATCCTTTTAGGGTGGCCGAGCCGGCCGGGAATCATTGAGAAAATGGTGGGAGAAAAGACCGAAAGCATCCTCAACCAGACCGATACGAATCTCTTTATGTGCCATGTGGACAAGCCGCTGGTTCTGCAAAAACGGATCGTGGTTTTCTGCCCGCCATTGGTGGAGTCGGAGCTGGGCTTCGATTTTTGCACGGGAAAGGTATTACGCCTTTCGCAGGAATTGACCACGCCAATCCTTTTTGTCTGTGATGTGCGCACCAAGCAAGCCATATCTTCGTATGTTGAGCGGAACAAGAATAGCACGCGGGTGTTGTACGCCCAACATAGCGAGTGGGACGATTTGGCAACTTTACGTAATTTGGTGAAAGATAATGACCTCGTTGTATTCATATCTGCGAGGCAGGGAGAAGTTTCATACCGCCATTCTTTTGATGGCATACCGAAAAAGCTCGGTAAAGTATATGCAGACCACAACCGGGTGCTCGTGTTTCCGAGCAGGCGCGCGATATATTCACTTGATGAGTACGAAGACGTGGCAACCGCGCCGATTTTGCGCCGTATCGGCCGGGGCATAGGCAATATATTTACGAAAGATAAACAAAGCTGATCTATGGCGACAACCCTTATAACCAAGTTGGCTGATGGAACTCTTGACGTTCCAGACCAGGTAGCTATCCCTTTCGTTATCGGCGACGGGATCGGTCCCGATATATGGCGTGCTTCCGTGCGGGTGTTTGATGCCGCCGTTGAAAAGGCCTATAAAGGGAAACGGAAAATCCACTGGAAAGAAGTACTGGCGGGCGAAAAGGCATTCCAAGAGACAGGCGAGTGGCTACCAGCGGAAACGCTGGCCTCTTTCAGGGAGCACCTGGTGGGCATAAAGGGTCCGTTGACCACGCCGATAGGGGGTGGCATACGGTCACTCAACGTAGCTATACGCAAGGCGCTCGATCTCTATGTGTGCCAACGGCCTACTCGCTGGTTCAAGGGGGTACCCTCGCCGGTGAAACATCCCGAACAGGTTGACATGGTTATTTTCAGGGAAAATACCGAAGACATCTATACGGGTATCGAGTTTCCGGCCGAGTCTCCCGAAGGGAAGCGCGTGAGGGAGTTCCTTACGCGTGACATGGCTATCGACTTTGATTTTACGGACGATACCGCCATCGGTATCAAAACGGTATCTGAGCAGGGTTCGAAACGGTTGATCCGGGCGGCCATTGAACACGCCATCCTCCATGGGCTGCCGTCTGTAACGTTGGTGCATAAGGGAAACATCATGAAGTATACGGAGGGTGCGTTCAAAAGCTGGGGGTATGATTTGGCTGAAACGGAATTTAGCGGCACAACCTACACATGGCGGCAATGGGAACGAAAGAAAGCGGCAGCCGGTGAACAGGCAGCAAACGAAGAGATGGCCACCGCAGAGGCAGGGGGCAGCGTCATCGTCAAGGACGTGATCGCCGATAATTTCTTGCAGCAGATCCTATTGAATCCGAAAGATTATTCGGTTATTGCCACGCTCAACCTGAACGGTGATTACATATCCGATGCATTGGCTGCGATTGTTGGCGGTATCGGCATTGCTCCGGGCGCCAATATCAATTACCAAACGGGGCACGCCGTGTTTGAGGCGACGCACGGCACCGCGCCACGTTTTGCGGATACGGACACCATGAATCCGTCGTCCGTGATCCTGAGCGGTGTGATGCTCTTCGAATACATCGGCTGGGATGAAGCCGCCAAGCTTATTGTGGCGGCCCTACAGCAAACGATATTGGATGGCACGGTGACGGTTGATTTCTTTAATCAGATGACCGATGGGAAATTATTGAAAACAAGTGAATTTGGTTCGGCAATCATCGATAAAATAAAATCGGGTTTTGACCGTTCGATATACAAATAAATAGAAACGTAACTTTTTAATCGGTTATTCCATGGCCAATATTCTTTTGGTAGAAGACGATACCACCTTCGCCACGATACTCGAAAACTTTTTGAAAAAGAAAGGATTTGATGTGGTAGTGAAATACAGCGTGAAAGGTGGGATTGAAGCGCTCAGGACCCAAGACTTCCAATTGATATTGTTGGATTATCGACTAGGCGATGGTATCGGTTTGGAAGTGGTCGATGCGCTTCGTGCACAGGGCAAAGTGATTCCATCCGTCATCATGACGAGTTTCAACGATGTCCGTACTGCGGTGAATGCCATACGACAGGGTGTGTTTGATTATATCACCAAACCGGTGAATCCCGATGAATTGCTGATGGTGGTCAACGAAGCGCTTGAAGGGAAATCGGCCCATAAAGCAAATGCGACGGTAAAGGTGCGCAAAGAAACCGCTGCACCCCTTTTGGACTTTGTGGAAGGTGCCAGTACAGCGGCCCGCAAACTCCACGAATATATTGCCTTGGTAGCGCCTACCGATATGTCCGTACTGATACGCGGTGAAAGCGGCACCGGCAAGGAATATGTAGCGCGAGCCATCCACCAGAAGAGCAAGCGGGCGGGCAAGCCCTTTGTATCGATCGACTGCGGAACGCTGTCTAAGGAACTTGCATCAAGCGAGCTCTTCGGCCATGTGAAGGGCTCGTTTACAGGTGCATTGAACGACAAGACGGGTCAGTTTGAAGAGGCGACCGGGGGTACGTTGTTTCTTGACGAGATTGGCAATCTCTCCTATGATGTGCAGGTGAAATTGCTGCGTGCGCTACAGGAACAGGTTATACAGCCTGTGGGCGCAAACAAAACCATCAACGTGGACGTGCGCGTGATTGCTGCGACCAATGAGGACCTGCTGGGCTCCGGAAAATTCAGGGAAGACCTTTACCACCGTATCAATGAGTTTGAGATCATCGTGCCCGCGCTTCGTGACCGGCGGGGGGACTTCCAGCAATTCGTCGATTTCTTTGTGAGGAAAGCCAATGAAGAGCTGGGAAGGGGTGTGGAAGAGCTAGCCGATGAAGTCAAGGATATTTTCAACGCGTACGACTGGCCCGGTAACCTACGGGAACTGAAAAATGTGATTAAACGCATGGTACTCCTATCGCCCGGCACGAAGGCCGAAGCGTCGGCCCTACCCGAGGAAATGGTATATGCGATAAAAAAGCCGGCTGAAAATACAGGGGCGGTACCGTCGGCAGACAACCCGGACCTTCGGCTGCATAGCGAGGCGCATGAACGGAAACTGATTATGGATGTACTGCAGAAAGCCAAGTACAACAAAAGCAAGGCTGCGCAGATGCTCAACATTGATCGGAAAACGCTCTACAACAAGATGGAAAAATACGGAATTGAATGAAGTTGTTTTCCTACTCAACCGACAACGAATATCGCCTAGGGGCACTGGTCGACGGGACCTGCTACGATTTGAACCGAGCCAATCCGCTACTTGCCGACAGTATGTCGGACTTGCTGGATGGGGGCGAGAACGCGATGGAGTTGGCCCGCCGAACGGTATCCTGCATAAAAAATGGAAGTTTGCCGACGGCGCCGCTGACAGCACCTAAGTTTGTTGCGCCGGTACCCAAACCATCTTCCTGCCGGGATGCATATGCATTTCGGCAGCATGTGGAAACCGCACGCCGGAACAGGGGTGTACCGATGATACCCGAGTTCGACGATTTTCCGGTATTCTATTTCACTAACCACCGCGCTATTGTGGGGCCGGGTGACGTCTATTGCATGCCGGCCCACTTGGAGGAACTTGATTTTGAACTTGAGGTGGCCGTAGTGCTTAACAGGCGCGGGCGGAATATCAAAGCCGCTGACGCGGACCGACACATCGGCGGGTATATGATCATGAACGACTGGAGTGCCCGGCAACTGCAAATGGAAGAAATGAAATTGAGCCTGGGACCCGCGAAAGGAAAAGATTTTGCCACGGCCATGGGCCCTTATTTGGTTACGCCGGACGAGTTAATCCCTTACAAGGTCGATCCGAAGGCGGGCCATGTAGGAGACGCGTTTAATTTGGAAATGACCTGCGCTGTAAACGGTATCCGTGTATCAACAGGTAATTTGGCCGATATGCACTGGACGTTTGCTGAAATCATCGAACGCGTATCATACGGTGTGGATGTGTTTCCGGGTGACATCATTGGCTCGGGCACCGTAGGGACAGGCTGTTTCCTGGAACTGAATGGAACGGGGAAGCGGGAAGATCCACTGTATGAATCCCAATGGTTGAAGCCGGGCGACACGGTGGAAATGGAAGTGACCGGATTGGGATGTTTGGTGAATACCGTAAGGTTGGAAAATGCGTCTTAGTTTCATAGCTTTGGGAACTGACTTTTCAGTTTCCCATTAGTGAAAGACACCCATGACGAGAACCATCGATCCACATACCCACCCGCAGTTTGACAACTTGTTGAAACTTGCCATTGCACCACGACCGATTTGTTTTGCCAGCACCGTAGACAAATCTGGCCAGATAAATCTAAGCCCCTTCAGCTATTTCAACCTCGTGTCTCATCGCCCGCCGATCTGTGTGTTTTCACCGCTGCGCCGCATGCGCGATGGCAGCACGAAGCATACGCTGGAGAACATCCGCGAAGTACCGGAGGTGGTGATCAACATCGTCAGCTACGGCATGGTCCAGCAGCAATCGCTGGCAAGCACCGAATATCCGAAAGGGGTGAACGAATTTGCCAAATCGGGCTTCACGCCGCTTGCTGCCGAACTAGTGGCTCCGCCACGTGTGGCGGAATCGCCTGTACAATTGGAATGCAGGGTTCAACAAGTGATCGAGCTGTCCGATATACCCGGTGCCGGAAACCTTGTGCTGGCCGAAGTGGTGCGCATGCACGTGCGGGAAGCACTATTGGATGATGATGATCGGATAGACCAAGCAGCACTCGATTTGGTTGCCCGTCTTGGTGGCGACTGGTATTGCCGTGTTACGGCTGCCAACTTGTTCGAAGTAGCCAAACCACTGAGGAGCCGCGGAATCGGGGTGGACCAATTGCCCCAAGATATCCGCTTGTCGCCCGTGCTCACGGGTAATCACTTGGGACAATTGGGCAATGTAGAAGTGCTCCCAACAGAAGACGAGGTGGACGTACTGCGGGCCGATCCGGAAATGAGGGAGCTATTGGATGCATTTATCGGCGATAAGGCTACGCTCCAGATCCACCTCCACCGAAAGGCTGCCAAGCTGCTCGACGCTGGTGACGTAACAAATGCGTGGAAAACGTTGTTGATGATTTAACAAGCGGCAATTATCTTTGAATTATTCGCAATAGATTATTGGAATTATTGAATGAATTTCAATAATTAATTCCTATTTTTGCGGCAAATTAAATGGGTACACCTCTCAGATTAAATAATATGAAGCATAATTTTGGAGCGGGGCCGTGCATACTGCCCCAAGAAGTTTTTCAGGAAGCCGCCCAAGCCGTATTGAACTTCAATGATACGGGGTTGTCTATTTTGGAAATATCGCATCGCAGCAAAGAATTTGAGGCGGTGATGACGGAAGCCGAACAATTGGTGCGGGAATTGCTTTCCGTACCGCAAGGATATGCCGTCATTTTCTTGCAAGGTGGGGCCAGCACGCAGTTTGCCCAAGTTCCAATGAACCTGTTGCCCGAAGGTGGTAAGGCTGCCTACCTCGATACCGGGACGTGGTCTAGCAAAGCTATTAAGGAAGCAAGGAAATTTGGAGAAGTAGCGGTAGTGGCCTCCTCAGCGGATGCCAATTACAACTATGTTCCCAAAACCTACGAAGTACCTTCTGACGCGGCATACTTACATTATACCAGCAACAATACGATTTTCGGCACAGAAGTCTTTGAAACACCCAAGAGTGGCATCCCCTTGGTGTCTGATATGTCATCCGACATTTTGAGCCGCGACATCCAGGTGGGTGACTATGGCCTTATCTATGCGGGCCTGCAGAAAAATGTGGGGCCGGCCGGTGCCGCAGTTGTGATAGTTAAGGAAGAATTATTGGGAAAAACGGGGCGGACGTTACCGACCATTTTTGACTACTACTCGCACATCAATGCGGGGTCTATGTACAATACACCCCCGGTATTTGCTATCTACGTGGCGATGCTTAACCTCCGGTGGTTGAAGAACAAGGGGGGGGTACGGGTAATCGAGCAGGAAAATATCATCAAAGCACGTACGCTGTATGACGAGATTGACCGGAACCCATTGTTTAAGGGAACTGCCGAGCCAGCCGACCGTTCCCGAATGAACGTGACCTTTGTGACAGAAGACAAGGCCCATGAGAGCGCTTTCCTCGACTTGGCCAAGGAGCGGGGTTTGGTAGGGCTGAAAGGACACCGGAGCGTCGGTGGGTTCAGGGCGTCGATTTACAATGCGTTGAGCATTACAGGTGTAAATGCACTGGTAGACACCATGCAGGAATTTGAAGAGAAAAACAAATAATCAACTATCGATTCATAACATGAAGATATTAGCAAATGACGGTATAGATCCTTTGGGCAAACAGTTGCTCGAAGACGCGGGATTTATAGTGGACACCACCCATATACCCCAGGCAGAGCTTGCGGAGAAACTACCGGCATACGATGCCATCACGGTACGCAGTGCCACCAAAGTGCGCCAGGAGCTGATTGATGGATGCCCAAATTTGAAGTTAATCGGAAGGGGTGGGGTAGGGATGGACAACATCGATGTGGAATATGCACGCGCCAAGGGCATCGCGGTGGTGAATACACCTGCGGCGTCGTCATTATCCGTTGCGGAATTGGTCTTTGCACACCTGTTGGGCGGTGTCCGTTTTCTTTACGACTCGCAACGGAAAATGCCTGTTGAAGGCGACACGAATTTCGGTGCGCTCAAAAAAGCCTACGCCAAAGGAGTAGAGCTGCGCGGTAAAACACTGGGCATTATCGGTATCGGACGGATTGGACGGGAAACGGCCAAAGTAGGTTTGGGCCTCGGCATGGATGTCATTGTGAGCGACTTGTTCGAAGCACCCAAAAGTCTTCCCTTGGCGCTTTCCGGGGGGATTACCGTGGACGTACCCATCAAACAGGTCGAAACCGAGGAACTGCTCCGGCAGGCGGACTTTATTTCCGTACACGTGCCTTTTACGGACAAGCCGATTATCGGCAAAGCGGAATTTGAGCTACTGAAGCCCGGAGTCGGGCTAGTGAACGCTTCCCGAGGAGGTGTAATTGAAGAACTCCCACTTCTTGAAGCATTGAATAGTGGCAAAGTTGCATTTGCGGGATTGGATGTATATGACAACGAGCCCACACCACGCAAGGAGTTGCTTACCCACCCGAAGGTATCACTTACACCACATATCGGGGCGGCTACCGGCGAAGCACAGGAGCGAATCGGCGAAGAATTAGCCCAGCTTATTATTGAATACCTCAAAAAATAAGTTCGGTATTTTTTATAATGCATAAAGGGCTGTTTAGCTATCTTTGAGACGTAATTTTTCCGTCTTTGTCCGATTATGGCAAATGATACACACCGAAAGTGGTACCGTGTTTCCATGTATGGATATGGATGATTCAAGAAGATAAATACCATCGATGAAAATATTAAAGTTCGGGGGAACATCCGTGGGAAGTGCGGAGCGGATAAAGGGATTGTTGGATATCATCAACCCCCAAAATCGTCAGATCATCGTATTGTCGGCCGTGGCTGGTACGACCAATGCGTTGGTGGAGATATCACAGGCTTACACAGCAGGCGACAAGGAGAAGGCAACGGCGCTCATCAATGCATTATATGATAGCTACCGAAAGCTGATTGCGGAACTTTTTTCGTCGGACGAGGGGCGCCGGAATGGCCACGAGTTGATCGATTATCATTTCAACCTGATCGCGTCTTTTTCAAACCAGTTGTTCACGCCGGTAGAAGAGAAGATCATCCTCGCGCAAGGGGAATTGATATCCACCACGTTGTTCCATTTCCATTTGACGGAATTGGGTATACGGTCGAAGTTGTTGCCGGCGCTCGATTTCATGAAAATAGACGAGGACAACGAGCCGAAAATTGATTTCATAAGGGAGCAATTGAATGAATTGCTCCTTCAATCAAACGACCACAACCTATTTATCACCCAAGGATTTATATGTCGAAATGCTTTCGGTGAGATTGATAACCTACGGAGGGGTGGCAGTGACTATACAGCATCGCTCATCGGTGCCGCCATCGGTGCGGACGAAATCCAGATATGGACGGATATCGATGGCATGCACAACAACGACCCTCGGATCGTGAAAGGCACCGAGCCAATTGCTTATATGAGCTTTGATGAGGCTGCAGAGCTTGCTTATTTTGGTGCCAAGATTCTGCACCCGCAAAGTGTTTTCCCTGCACAGCGATTCAATGTGCCGGTGCGATTGCTGAATACCATGGCCCCCAACGCACCGGGTACGTTGATTAACAAGGATGGTGCGGCAAAGGGCATCGTGCGCTCCATTGCCGCAAAAGATGGCATCACCGCCATCCGTATCCATTCGTCGCGAATGCTGTTGGCCTATGGTTTTTTACGGAGGGTTTTTGAGGTGTTTGAGCGCTATAAGACCCCGATAGACATGATCACAACATCTGAGGTAGCAGTATCGCTGACCATAGACGATACGAAATACCTACCTGAAATCGAACAGGAACTCCGTGATTTCGGTACCGTCGAGATAGATTGCGACCAAACAATCATCTGTGTGGTGGGTGACTTCGGCTGGGATACACATGGCTATGCGTCGCGCGTGTTGGACGCCGTTAAGCACATCCCTGTGCGGATGATTTCGTATGGAGGAAGCAATTATAACATTTCTTTATTATTGCAGACGGAGTACAAGGTCGAGTCTCTTCGATCACTGCATAATAGGCTTTTCTAATAAATAAGTAAGTGACCGATATGATGTTTGACCCCAGCCGTGTTAACGCATTTGCTCAACGGGAAACACCTTTCTATTACTATGACATGGACCTATTGGAGCGAACGCTGGCAGCGGCCCGCAAATCTGCCGATACACTGGGTTTCCATGTACACTATGCACTGAAAGCCAATTTCAACGATCGCGTGCTGGGTTCCATACGGGATACCGGGTTTGGCGCAGATTGCGTAAGTGGTAATGAGGTACGGCGGGCCATTGAAGCCGGATTCGACCCCGATAAAATTGTCTTCGCGGGAGTAGGCAAGTCTGACAAAGAGATCACTTATGCGTTGAGCGAGGACATCTTTGCTTTCAACGTTGAATCGATACAAGAGCTTGAGGTTATCGACGCGCTTGCGGGTGCACTTGAAAAAAGGGCCCGCGTAGCGCTACGTATCAATCCGAATGTCGATGCGCATACCCACCAGTATATCACGACCGGCCTGGACGAGAACAAATTTGGCATTGCCCATTGGGAATTGGCAGAAGCCATGGAAACATTACGGGGGTGCCCGCACATTGAGTTGGTGGGCATCCATTTCCATGTGGGATCTCAAATTACAGACCTTAATGTATTCAAGAGCCTATGCGTGAAAGCCAACGAATTGAATAACTGGTTCGACGAACGCGGAATCCGGCTAAAAGTGCTCAACGTAGGTGGTGGCCTGGGGGTAGATTATTACGAACCGGATAAACAATCCATACCGGATTTCCATGCCTATTTTTCTGTTTTCGACGAGTTTTTGGAGCGGAAGCCCGGGCAAGAGGTTCACTTTGAGCTAGGCAGGGCACTGGTATCGCAATGCGGGAGTTTAGTTTCACGTGTACTGTACGTGAAAAATGGCATCAAAAAGAACTTTCTTATCATCGACGCGGGAATGACCGAGCTGATGCGGCCGGCTTTGTATCAGGCTTACCACCGAATAGAGAACCTCACCGCAGATACGGGCACATACGGCGATGACACCAAACATTACGATGTGGTCGGGCCTATCTGCGAGAGCAGCGATTGCTTTGGCAAGGAAGTGCTGCTTCCGCTGACCCGCCGGGGCGACCTCATCGCCATCCGTACAGCGGGAGCCTATGGCGAGGTAATGGCATCACGGTATAACCTCCGCGAGGAAATACGGTATGTATACAGCGACCAACCATGAATGGGAGGGAGACACCACCAGCCCCTCCCTCATCACGAAAGCGAATGAACAATCTGGGTTTAACTGTTATTGATCAGCGAAAGCATCTCGGCCGTATTGCGTACCGCTAATTTATGGAGGATGTTTTTTCGGTGGGTCATGACGGTATGTACCGATAGGAAAAGCTTGTCAGCTATTTCGTTGTTAGTAAGCCCATTGCTTACCAAAGCGATGATTTCCAGTTCGCGTGGCGAAAGCTTGAACTTATTTAAGAATTTATCGTCAAAAAGCTTGCTGGGCTCGTTGGCCATCGTGGTATGGTCGTAATCGTAATGGTTGTTGCCGTTGTGGATACGTTTGATGGTATCGATGAGGTGCTGGGCGTCCGAGTCTTTGTGTAGATACCCATGGATGTCCAATTCACGGCATTTGGCGTAGACGTTTTCATCGGCGTACATGCTCAATACAACGATTTTGCAGGGAATCCGATCGTTCTTGATGATACGGATTGTGTCGGGACCATCCAATATCGGCATATTTAGGTCGACCAGGACCAAATCAACCGTATGGGCTCGCAGATACTCAACAAGTTCCCGGCCGTTGTTGCATATCTTTACAATGGACAGATCGGCATCCGATTGCAAAATCGAAGCGATGCCTTCGGACATCAGCTTGTGATCATCTGCTATGGCAATAGTTATCATCGGTTATCCAGTAATAGGTAATCATTCGTTCGGAATACGCAACAAAACTTCGGTCCCGTCGCCGGGGGAAGATGTGATCTCGATACATCCTCCAATAAGTTTAACCCGGTCGTAAATATTGATAAGCCCGGACCCCATAGACGTTGAATCTGATTCGAATCCTATACCGTCATCGGTAATAGACAACGCGCAGCCGCCCTTTTGAGCCACTAACTTAACAAATATATGTTTAGCATCCGCATGTTTTAAGATATTGTTGATGCATTCCTGAAATATTCGGCTAATCATGAGCCGGTCATGGATGGAAGCCGGCTCACAAAACCCTTCGTTTCTGAACGACACCTTCACAACACCCGCTTTATAGACCTTGTTGAGCTCTTGTTCAATAAAGTCGCTGAGCGAATATTGTTCCACCCGGTTGATATTGAGGTCATGTGATAGAAGCCGTATGTCTTTGATCGCTTGGTCGATCAACTGTTTTACATCGGTCTGCCCCTGGGTGTCTGGACGGGAGAGGTAAAGCTTAATCAAAGAGAGTACTTGGCCCACGTTGTCATGAAGCTCCTGCCCGACATACTTAAGTGTTTCCTCGCGTATCTCTACCTTGGCTTTCAATACCGCTTGTTCATACTGGGCAATCAGCTGTTGCTGCTCCCTGATGGCTCTTATTTTGCGCTTCTGATAAATAATAACCATAAGGAACATAAATACACCGATCAATGCGAGCATCAAGCTGCCGAATAGAACAGCGATCGCTATTTCGATGTTTGTCGTTTCTATGGAGTTTCCCACAATTCAATAGTTTGGGTCGGTTAGCTAAACCTCCTTGCCAGGCGGTTTATGCAACAGTATACCGGCAATATACATGGAATACAATATAAAGGCAAATACACGTAGCATCACAGATCCGAAGTAAACATCGTTGACTACGAAATAGGTCCAGAAAATGATGGTAAGCGTACTACTCAAGTAGAAGAAGAATATCCCGGTAACAATCCAGAAAGCCACATTCCGAGCTGGATTGGTGTCATACCTGCGATCGGATTTGATAATCTCATGGAAATATAATAGGGCGAAAACTACCAGGGACACAGACATCGTGGTACGGGGATAGGTCATTAGGAAGGAAATGTCTTGAATAAACAACAAATCCACAAAGAAAAACAGCAGGTTCAACACGGTACCAACAACAACCACCTTCTGTTTAATAGGATGCTTGATCAAACCATGGAACAAAGCGCCGAAATACAGGATGTTTATGGGCAGTACGCAGTTGAATATAAAATGATTGGAAGCATGGTCGGTAAAAACAAAGGAATATAGGGAGGCGAACAGTTGATAGAGAAATTGGAATAGGAGAAAATAAGGAAATAGTTTCAATACAGGTAAGCCAAGGTTACGGCGGTGGTAAAAGCCGATTATTGCCCCCAATAGGACCAGACCCAATAAAACGATGGTAACACTATTCATAGGTTGATGTTTTTGTCGGCGTTGACAATCTCAAACGATCCGCTACACCCGCATATGTATGGTGGAGCGCTGCGGAGTCGTTATAGAAAGGGGTATTCCGTCATAACAATTGGCCTTTGGGCTGCGGGGGGGGACATAAATCCAATTCGTCTGCAGGCAGCCCTGCTCGTGACGGAGCGATGGGTAAAACTACCGGACCAATCTTCCCTTTGCGCATCGTTGGGATTGGTTTTGGCATATTCAGGCAATCCACGCTGTTTTCCATCGTCGGGTTATCTGGATCAACAGAACGTGTGGCGACCATGACGGCGGTATGTGCTTTTTTATGTTCGCGTTTCTTCAATTCGAAGCCCGGATAATCATCCGCTATGGCGTAGTAGAAGCGAATACCGTCGGCCTTATTGATCTTCAATAGTTCGAGGAGTGCTTCTTTGCTGACCCAGAAAGACCGGGGCTCTTCGACATTTTTTCCAAGTTCTTTGCTGCGCTTCCTTGCGGCGGGTCCACGTCGTTGCTTATCATACGCATTGACCATCTGCTGTGCCAATTCAACGGGGATGAGATTCAATTTGCTTTTCTTTTGATTGTTTGCGTCTTTCATCATCGGTTTTTTTAAGAAACTAATTATTAGTACGTTACAAACATCGCGAAAAATAGGGGTAACGCCAATACACCAAAATAGGTATTTTTATCAAGCGTTGCCCATCTCAAAGACACTGTCGATTTTCCAATGCGCCGTATCTTGCGACGCTTGCACCGCCAGGCGGTCGCAACGTTCGTTTTCCGGATGGCCCGCGTGCCCTTTAACCCACACAAACCGGACGTTATGCAGCTTATAGACCGTCAAGAAACGCATCCAAAGATCGCTGTTCTTCTTGCCGGCAAACCCTTTCCGTACCCATCCATGTACCCATCCTTTTTCTACTGCATCAACAACATATTTTGAATCGGAATAGACGGTGACGTTTTGATTTAGCTTTTTGAGTGCTTCCAAGCCTTTGATTACTGCCATCAGTTCCATTCGATTGTTCGTTGTCTTACGGAATCCTTCGGATAGCTCCTTATAGTGGGGCCCCGACCGCAGGATGGTGCCGTAGCCGCCTGGACCCGGATTGCCACTGGATGCCCCATCTGTATACAGTTCGATCATATTGGCCCAAAGATAATTCATTCGTGCCGGAATCGTTGAGTAGATCCGACAGAAATCACTTAATTGGAAGGTGCAACTGCGTATTATCGACCGCTGGTGGCCTAATATTCGTGTCTCTTGTATGCCTCGATGAAGCCCTTCCGCATGTCATCAAAACGTGCGGAGACCGATTTGGTAAATTCGGCATCGACCAATTGGAATAATCCGTCAACCCCCCCCGTCACATCGGCTTCGGCGATTTTATATACCTGTTCGAGTGTCGCCTGTTCAAACTTGACAATGAACTTCTGGTTCATTGCAAAGATGGTGATTTTAAAATCAGGGTGGGGGAGTTCTGCGATTGTTCTCATGTCGTGATATCAAACATATCCCTGGGCTTTCATCGCGGTAGCCACTTTCAAGAAACCGCCGATATTGGCACCTTTCATGTAATTGATCACACCGTTTTTATCTTTGCCGTAATGTACGCAAGTATCGTGAATCTCTTGCATAATTTTCTTGAGCCTGCTATCTACTTTATCGGCAGTCCATTGTTGCCCAATCCGATTCTGCGACATTTCAAGGCCGGAAACCGCCACGCCGCCCGCATTGGCTGCTTTGCCGGGCGCATAGAGTATTTTCGCCTTCATTATGGCCTTTACAGCCTGTTCCGTACAGGGCATATTCGCACCTTCGGCAATACACATGCAGCCATTTTTCAGCAGTTGGCGTACATCTTGCTCGTCGAGCTCATTCTGCGTAGCGCAGGGGAGGGCTATATCGCACGCAAATTGCCAGGGCTTTTTGCCGGCATGGTATTCTGCAGGGAAGCGGTCCGTATAATCTTTCAGGTTGCGCTTAAGCGAGTTTACATAATCAAGTTTTTCCTGCGAAAAGCCATGTTCATCATAGATGACGCCGTTGCTGTTGGATACGGTAATCACCTTTGCACCCAGCGAAATGGCTTTAAGGGCAGCATAATAAGCCACATTCCCAGCCCCCGATATCGCTACGCTTTTGCCTTTTAGCGAGTCCTGCATTTCATACAACATACGCTCTACGAAGTAGAGTAAACCAAAACCAGTCGCTTCCGGACGGATGAAACTACCTCCCCAAGCAGGGCCTTTACCGGTCAATACACCGGTGAAATTATTCTGGATACGTTTGTATTGTCCGAATAGGTAACCTATTTCGCGTTCACCGACGCCGATATCTCCAGCGGGAACATCGGTATCCGCCCCAATGTGGCGATAAAGCTCGGTCATGAAGCTCTGGCAAAAACGCATGATCTCGCTGTCGGATTTATCACGTGGATCAAAGTCGGCACCGCCTTTGCCAGCACCCAGCGGGAGTCCTGTCAGGCTATTTTTAAATGTTTGCTCAAACGCGAGAAACTTCAATACACTGAGGTTGACGGTCGGGGAAAATCGCAAGCCACCTTTATACGGGCCCAATGCACTATTCATTTGGACACGATAGCCTCGGTTGATCTGTACCTTGTTTGAATCATCCAGCCAGACCACGCGGAAAGAAACGGTCCGCTCGGGTTCCGTTATACGCTCGAAAAGTTTGCAATCAATCAACTCGGCGGTATGTTTCTCGATATACGGGATGACGTCTTCAGCAACTTCCCGGACGGCTTGAAGATATTCTGGCTGATTCGGGTTGCGTGCCGTGACATAATCAACGAACGATTCAAAGTAGTTTGTCATATTAAAGTATAATATAATTTTATGAAGGAGGCGAATTTAACGAAAATATAATGAAAGCCATGATTATTTATGAATTTATAATACAGATTTCGCAATTTATTAAAATAATGTCAAAAAAATGATACATTAGATGTGGGAAAACAACAAGCGGTATCGGATATAATCCATTTATCAGAGAAACCCGCATTTTCAATGCCTTTATTAATCTCTATAATTTGCGTTATGTTAAATAGTAAATCAGGGTTCCCTCTAAGGATTAGCTTAGGGAAATGGAACAAAAGGTATTTACTAAAACATCGTTGCCAATCCGCCGAGGTAAAAACCACGCTACCCTGCGGTTGTTGCGCTGTCTAAGGCGCGCTAAGATAACCTACAATACGTATGGTGATAAAGTCACCCTTGGCGGTGATTTCCCATCCAATTTCATCATTACCGGCAAAGATACGTATTACTGTGTCCTCCTCACGCCCTCGTTATTGACCATGCATCTGTTTTGCAATTACTCCACGCGTATCCTATTTACCAAGCTATACCAAAAAGACCTGTTAACGAAGTACCAGCTAAACACTGTGCTTCCATTCTGTGACTGAAAGTCAGGCGATTGTTTTTTTGACGTACGACGTTAATGGTGCCACGTCAAACCATTACTTAAAATAAAGCCCTGTAAGCGGCTTTTAATCGTCGTCGGCGCAATACCCGTCAATGGCGATAAAGTCGCTTAGAAACGAAATTCAGTAAAAATAACTATGAAAGGGCGTAAAAACGACTATAGCATGACGTTCTATGACGGTGAAATAAGGCGCTTGTTTATGCAATACGTGCATAACACCGATACCGCCATCAGGTGGGTAGATGCCCAAAATATCCGTTGGTCCCATGCCATGGTATACGATCGTAGGACACGGGCGAAAATTGCCCGGATAGTCCGCTAACCTAAAACATCTCTCGAATGATTAAAGAATCGATTACGCAGGTGGGCGTTTCCACCGCCAGTACCACGGGTGTGCTGACCACGGTCACGCAGGACCCGTCTGTACAAAACGTTATGGTTGCCCTCCTTTCATCTGTGGTCATACAGGTGATTTTGCGGGTATCGGATTACTTCCAGCGCAAGCGGGCCGATAGGGCCGCGGCTGAACTTATGCGCAAGGAATTGGAAAAACAGAAATTATTTGAACTTATAGACAATGAAAATGGCAGAAAACCTCAAAGCGAAAGCGCAACGCTATAAAGAACTTTATAAAGACGCGCAACCCGGTGACGTTGTGGAAATCGGCGAACTGAAATTGAAACGCACCATTATCGGCAATCCAGCAAATATGATGGTTATGTTAAGTCAGGATATGCTACGGGCATTGACCATCAATTCCATGGTTGCCGGATTGACACCGGATGAATATGTCCGCATGCTGATTTCTGAGGACATCAAATTGCATTCATCATGATTCGCGATGTGCCCCCCCCCTACTGTCCAAAACCGTTTTTCGCTAGGCGAAACGGTTTTTTGGCGCGGCAAGCGCTGGAAGGTAACGAGGATTCAATACAATCTGTTCGGTGGTATCGATTACCGATTGGGACGCTCGCGTGTCCTCGTTCCGGAAAATGAATTACGTAAAATTTAAGCTATGACAAACGCAGCGGCGGCAAGGAAAAGTAAGCCCGCCAGTAAATTCAAAGTCGGCGAACAGGTCATCTATGACGGCGTGTTTTTCCAAATAATCGGTATGAAGCAAACAGGCTTCGGCAATACCTACAAATTGGGCGGCCGTATCGGCTACGTATCGGAACACTTGTTATCCAAGCCAAAAAAATAGGTGGAACACCTGAACTATCTCTCGGGAACTTAAAAGAAAGAAAAAGCGGTGAAACTGCAAGTTTCTGTAGCGTGCCTATAACATGCTACAATTTATGACAACCCTGTCAGTACTCTAACTTACCTTCCCTGCCCTATCAACTTACGCAGGACGATAATTAACCCCTTAATCATTAACCCTTTAAATCCATTGCTATGGCATTCTATGGACGCCGCCGGAGACGTTTCCGCGGTTCATTCGGTGGCGCTGGCCGCGCTATCAACAAGGCTAAAAGCCGCGCTAGGAGTTTGGGCCGCCGTTTGGCCCAGCAGAAACGGACAAACAAGATGTTGACCATCGGCGCGCTTGCGGCCGGGGCATTCCTTTTACTTAAAAAGAAGTAATCAATGAGACGTAGACAAAACTGGCTGCTACTGGCAGCGGTGGCGGTTGCCACCTACATTTTCAAGGACAAGATAACCCCGTTTGTTAATCAAATCAAAGACAAAATCCAGTAACCATGTTAGCGAAATTAAACGAAGGCCGTAACGGCACAATCAGTAAACGTACCTTGGATGGCTTTTTGGTGTCCGTCAACTTGGTAGCCGCGGCGAACAACACGGTACTGGCCGCCACGCAATACGGTACGGGTACAGGCTTCGATGCAAGCCAGGTCAATTTCAAGGTTATCCTACGGCGCGGCGGCAAGGAGTTTGTTGTCATGCACGATAACCTGGGTATCCTTGGCGCGTTCAACTCCATCCTGAACGGCGGCAAAAACTGGTCACTCGGTACCGACATCGTGCGTCCCGCCTCCGCCGCTAAACACCATTCAATACGTACCCTGTTCCTCGGATTGGGCGGCCATCTGAATTTAGCCACGGGCGACGAAATTTATTTCGAGGTCAACGTTGGCCGAAACTCATTTGGTAGCGCCATCGATTCTAACCAAAGCTACGTGCAGATTAACCCGCATTATAGCATCGGCAAGGAGGTTGGTATATTCGTGACCCGTTCCAATGTCATCCAGCAGTCGGCGACACGTGAGGCCGTCAACCTCGGGGATGCCGTTACGCGTATCGCGTTCCTGAACATGGAAGATACGGGCGTATCCAACCAGATTATACAGAACCTGAATTTTTCGAGTGACCGGGTCGACGGCTCTTTCAATTTCGCGGAACTCATTGCGTTGAACGATATTTGGTTCCGTAATAGTCAATGGTTGAAGTATTTCGACTACGCTTCCGGGGGCTCCGATGTGGATAGCTACCAGCCTGCCTACCCGCAATCGTTCGTGTTCCACAACGAGGAAGCCGTTGACAATTGCAGTGTCGATATCACTTTCGACCCTTCGAAGGTCAACGCGCAAAAGAACTATATCGTCTACCAAAGTTTCCTTTCAAGCAAGGAAATCATTGCGAAAGCAGCGGCGATGAGCGAAAAGCATGCGGCCGAGAATATTTCAAAGCTGCCCGTTACGCTTTAGGATTAACCAATGGTAGCGGGTAAGCCCCGCTACCCTAATTTTGGATTTATGGATTTTCTTAATTTCGCCACTGGCGGTTTGCCAAGTATGCTGTCTTATAACGGCAACACGCCCGTGACCTCCCCCGCCGTCAATGCGAATCAAAACAAAGGGATTGATAATGTTGCCAAGATTTTAGGTCTTGTAGGTAGTCTTGGTAACTCGGCTGCAAATGTGATTTCGGCGATTAATGGCAATCCCGTAAATACGGGTAATGCGTACGGCGGTTTGGCTACTGGTAATATGAAGGAAGGTTATACCATTAACGAGGTCGAGGTATTCCCCAAAAGTTCCAATTCGCTTTTATCGGCTTCGTTGGAACACAAGGTAGACACAAAGCCCCTGTGGCTGCTTGGCGGCGCTGCCGCTGCCCTGTATTTCCTGACACGTAAATAATGTTTAAGTGGCTCGGGAAAAATATCGGCTATATACTTAACCCGCTTAGCTTGATTGTGAACCCGCCCAATAAGGCAAAGAATGATTTGCAGTCGCAGGCAAAAAAGAACTTGGAAAAATATATAGCCGAGACTGGAAAGCCACCGCCCACGGGCACGCTGTTGGCTATGCAGGGTACGCAGCCCGTTGGCAGTATTTTGAACTTTGGCGGCTTTTCCGTATCGAATGATGCAAACAACCCGTTGAAAGGGCAAACGGGCATGGCTGCGTTTGTTACAAGTTTGGATAAAAGCAAAGGAAACATGAACGTGTCTAGCGTGCTGTCCCCTGAAATCCAAAAGGCGAATAGCTTGGCATTGACGAAGGCAACGAAGGAATTGGAAATTCAGGATAGCAAGGAAAAGGTGGCAAAGGTCGACAAAGAGATATTGGAGACCATCAGTCCCACGGTGACCGCTGCCGGGAATAGTGGAAACAACGGCCTAGCAATCGCCGGATTGGCGTTGCTCGGTCTATTCTTCATCGCAAAATAACTTACAAATGAGAATTACGGAATTTGCATACGGCATCATCGAGCGTTTCGCACCCATGTCGGAAAAATCGGCTGTTGAACTTAAATCCGATGCCATGGGTTGGTACAACCAAACAGAACTTGAATTGAAAAGCATCGATGACATAAAGAAAGCCAATGCGCTTTTGCAGTCACGTATCGATGCAACGGATGATGAGGAGCAGAAAGAGGATTTGGCGACCCAGTTCCAAAAAGTCCCCAAGGAAAGTTTGGCCCATAAGGTCGTTAGGCTCGGCGAAAACTGGGTATCCCGCACGTTGCTCGCCATCCTGTTCATCTATATCACACCTAAGATTCAGGAGTATTTGAACCCGACCAGCCGGCCGGATGCCGATGCGGATGATGAGGACTATGAAGATTGATTTTAATGGGCGATTGTCCAAAATTATGGACTTTGGCCCATGATTCTGGGGCGGGGCAATTCCCGCCCCTTCCCTATTTTACGTGATTATGAGAAAATTGAATATCAATCTGCTGGTTATCGGCGTGTTGGCGTTCCTGTCCGTTTGGATTGTCAAATGGTTGAAGGATTTCAAGGTTGCCGATTTGGGCGAAACGTTCGATATGACATCGAGCGAGTACAAAACGGCCGCAAGCAAGTCTATCGCCGCCGTGGCCAAGGACAATGCGGTATCCGAACTGGCCAAGACTTCGCGGATAATCAATATCGCGAACCGCATTGCGGACCTTACCTACGGATGGAAAAAGCTATCCGATTGGTTCGGCAAATCGCAGATGGCCGATGTTTTCAATATGGTTTCCGCGCTTGGTAACGAGGAATTGCGTGCCGTTTATGTAGCCTATGGCGTACGTATAACAGGTCAGGAATTTGAAAACTTTGGCATGGGTAAGAAAACGTTTACCGATACGTTACTGACGTATTTCGAAGGACACGAAACGTATTACAATGGTATAAAGCAACGTTTCCGCGTTGCTGGCTTAATTTAGAGGTTATGTCGTTTTTTTCATTTAATAGGCCTACTAAGAAATTGGTAGAAGGTAAACGTTATAAGATTGTAGATTCAACGAGGAGGGTATATTATGGGGTGTTTGCTGGTATGGAGTTTGGCAGTTGTTTGTTTATAAACACGTGGGATTCGTTGACGAAAAGAAATGGGGGTAACCTTTATTTTCACTTTCGTCAAGCAAAATTTTATCCGGTAAACTCCAGTTCGCGCGGGTATAGGAGGTTTTAACCATGGATAGCATCAATTTTGCATATGAGCGCGGTGTTAATGAATTTAACATCTACTCCCCTGCCTATATCCGTTCATTTCTAGCGGAAAACTATTCCCGGATGAAAGTTAAGAGCGTCATACCGTATAGTTTCACTGTTGGCAGCGACAACAACGGCGAGGACCTGCCGAAGGACTACCACATACCCAATAGCCTGTTTTTCGGGTTTTTCAACCTGTCGGTGAATCCCAACGACAATGCTTTGCAGCCCGAAAAAATCGAGATTCAATACCGTTCGTATTTTAACATCGAGCCGTATATGAAGCGGATAACGCGCTATGTAGAGCAGGAAAATCTTATCAACGAAAACAGTCAGTCGATTGAACTTTTCGACCTGTTGGAGTTGAATTTTGAAAGCACGAAGTACGACACGTATTTTACTTTTGTTGGTTATAAAATAGACATTCTTTAGCCATGGGTATAGCATTTCAGAAGTTAAACGGCGCCGGAACGGTGCCGGGTGCCCAATTGGAGCAATTGGAGCAAATAAACCAAATGATTGGGGATTCGGGTTTCAAACCCGAGATATGGAAACTGGCGCGTATGTTTGCGCCGGACGTGACCCTTACCCCTGTCCAGTTCGTCGTTGATTTGAGCCGCGATGTTGAAAGCGATTTTGCCGATTGGTCGGATGGCAATTTATATTACGGCAAATGGTCGTATGCGTTCAACTTCAATTATCCGATGTCCGACCATTCCAATTACATCAAGTATGTAATCTTGGAATTTTTCAAGGACGGCGATATCCAGCAACGTTACCGTGACGGCGCTATGGGTGATTCCAATTACCCGATGCAATCGCAGCGCGGCGAGTTCATTGGCTTTGCGGATTTCATCCGTATTCGACGTAGCAGCCGTTTGACTGAGGGCTGGAATTGTGTTATTGAATTTCAGGGATTTGTTTTGGGTGAGGGCGGCGGGGTGCCAGAAAGCCCCTATGTGTCAAGTAAATTAAGTTATCCAAGTGGAAGCGGTACTAGTAATTATTTCAAATCGTTTCTTGTCGATGTTGATGGGGTCGGTGACGTGTCATTAGGTGTTAGTGGTAAGGTTTTTGAATATTATTCGAGTTTGAAAATATCTCCGCCTTTGGATGCAAATTATGTTGATTCTTATTTATCGACGTTAGGTAAATTTCCTACCGAACCCTTTTTAGATGAAAATAGGGAACTCGTTATCGATGAAGATTCTGTTTATTTCGATGAAGATTTGTTGTTAGATTTCCGTTATTTCTTTTCAGGTCACGAAGTTATTGTTGAGGATGTGCTGGATGATTTGATTGCGGTTGGTCTTATAGGTTCGAAGGGGGAATATAGGTTTTTGCCGGATGGTTCTGCTCCAATAGCTATGCCTAATTCCGTTTGTATGGGGCCTTATCATAGCGATGGTAAGTTTTGGTATTTTGTGGATTTAAGCAGCGATGTAGCTGTGTATTTGGGCGGTCAACATACGCATACTAATTATGTTTTAGAATCCCATGTTGTGGACAATGGCGATGGAACGTATCGTAGATATATGGGCACTGAACCGAATCAATGGGCCACTTTCAAATTATTTTATGAATAGCAAATACATAAGCCTAGTAGACCGCTATTCCGGCAATTCGGACGTTTTTTTTCGGTTCCTAAATCAATCCGCGTCCAATCTTGGTATCCGTGCCGAATGGCTGGCCGATATAATCTACTTGGAAAGCGGTTTCAATCCCAATGCAAAGAACCCTAACGGCTCGGCCTCCGGCCTTATCCAGTTTATAGAAAGCACGGCTAAGGAACTAGGTACAACCACCGCGGCCATTAGGCAGATGACCAACGTCCAGCAGCTGCCATACGTCGAAAAGTATTTCAGCAACTGGTTCAGTCGGTTGGGCAAGCCTAAAGATGGATTCGAGCTTTACGTATTGGTGTTTTACCCCGCTTGGTTTAATAAGCCCGACGAAAGCAGGTTGCCGGACAACGCGTATAAGGCCAATAGGTCCATAGACGCGGACGGAAAAGGATTCATCACCAAAGGTGATTTCAGGAAATGGTACGGTAAGCGTCTGGGCAAGGCGGTGGCCACAACGACTACACAGGCGATAAAGAACATCGGAACTTTCGTTTTTATCGCTGCTGCGCTTGCGGCATATAAATTAATCCGGCATTGAACTTTAACGGATAACGGTTAAGCCGTCCATATCCGTGGGCGGCTTTTTTTGTTCACTTAAATTTTTTTGGATTATGGAATACGGACTATTTCTATTGGCCGCGCTGGCCCTTGCGTTCATCGCCGCCGCGGTCCTTCGTATGTGCAATGATATAGGTTACATGCGTATCGGTAACATCGACGAAAAACACAGGGTGTTTCTGTTCAAGATGAACCCGAAAAGCCAAACCGTTTTCGAGTGCCGGGAAAGATGGTACGACCATCAAAAACAGGCGTATGTCTTGGTGGTCAATGACGGCACGTTCAGGCACCGTTTTTACGTCCTTCCTGTGGATAGTATTTATATAGTCGCGTATGCTCCCCTATAAGAAAACACCTAACCAGTTGAGTTACGGCGAAATCATAAAGATGGGCGACGATTTCTTTTCGGTTGTGTCCGTCGAAGACCATTGGGGATTTTGCCGCGTATTCGTGAAAGGCCATACCTGTAGCGGCTTTTACGAATTGGATATAGACAGGATACAGGTATTGGACATTCATGCAAACTCATGGCCCGAAAAGCAATCATGATAACGCTCGTCGATGACGAGGTTACTGCCGAAACCGCGCATAATATAACGGCGCTGGAATTGGCCAAGGTGATAAACACGCTGACCAATCTCTATTTCAAGAAAGCGTTCAAAATCACGGAAAAAACGGATAAAGACAATGAATTTAAATAAAGAGTTTCTTTGCGTATTCACACCGAAACAAAGAAGCGCCTACGGACATCGTAGGCGTTTCTTCGTAAGTCCCTATAGTTTGCCCATGTACGTTGGCCGTCACAACGCAAAGATAGCCATTGAAAAGGCTTTAAATTCCCTGACCGATAAAACTACCGTCCGGTTCAGAAAGTACGGTAAAATCGATTTTTACGTAAAATAACTTTTATTATGTCTCGCAATTCTTTAGTAGAGGGCCGCAAGGTTTGTGTTAAGTGTGGCGCTAAGAGGTTGGCCGTTCATATGTATTATTTTGAATGGCCTCACGGTAATTATGGTTCTTGGTGTTGTGGAAATTGTGCGCGCGGCTTTTATAAGCTTCCGCGCGTCCATTTGCCTAAAGCTGTGCCGTACGGAAATGGTTATCAATATCAAACATTGAGAATGATTAAAGAACGGATTGATGAATCTTCGCGCACTCCGTTCAGATATTCCCTGGACTAAAGTCTAAAATTTTGGACTTTAATCCAGGCTAATTAATCAAACCTATACTATCTCTCGAAAAATGATTGACACAGTCCATTTTAGAATTAAGAATTTAAACAAGTACAATGCAATCGTTAATCAACTTTCTACTACGTCCAAAAAAGGACATACCGAAATCGAGGTCAGCCGTTCTATGGCTGAGACTAAAGAGGCTTCCGGTATTCGTTCTGTATTATTCCATGACTATGATAATATTATGCCTATTACTCGTAGGTCTGATATCTTTATCCCCTCTAGTCATTATAGCGTATCTTATTCGGTGAACTATCACAGGGATTTCATTGATTTTAACTTATCCCTCCCGAAATACCAGTTCGGCACCAATATTTTGCAAGCCATCAATTACTATGATACCGATTTCAAGGCAACTTACTATGTGGTTATTAACTTCTTTGATGACTTTTTCAAAAAGGTGCTCATACATACGCCGGATTTCCAAGATGTGGAGGTCCGGCGTATAGACTTATGCTATAACCAGTTTTTTGTTGATAAGGCGCAAGCCCTGTCTTACCTCGACAAACAGAAAGGTTTGGCCGCAAAATACGCACGTAGCAGCAAAAACAACTATCGCAGCTATGATACCAGCTTGATGTACGTAACTGGCCGCTATTCATTCAAGATATACCACAAAGGGACCGAATTTGAAAAGCATGATAAAAGGCAGATATACAAGGCAGGCAATCCGAAAGGTTATGATGTGGATAATCTCCAGTATCAAGCGGACCGCATATTGCGGTACGAAATGACGTTTAGGAATACGATGCTTAACTACATATTCAAGCAGGACATTGTCAAGAAAAACGAGCCGCACGACTTCAATACGCTGGCAAAGATGGCCAGGTTGAAATATGGTCGTAGGTTCAATCAGTATGTTGATGACTATCTTTCCAAAACACTTTCGTTCACGCTGAAAAGCAAGTGGCAGGATATCAAGGGCGCGAAACGCTACGAAGATTATTTCAATGAGTATGATTTGCCGTTTGACAGCCACCTATTTAAGCACGTTTACAATCGTTT
This sequence comes from Parapedobacter sp. 2B3, assembly GCF_041925275.1. Lineage (NCBI taxonomy): Bacteria > Pseudomonadati > Bacteroidota > Sphingobacteriia > Sphingobacteriales > Sphingobacteriaceae > Parapedobacter > Parapedobacter sp. 2B3. Next base: position 92,761 of record NZ_JBHEUZ010000010.1, read on the forward strand.
TTGGCAAAAAGTCAAGGATTACCAATTGAATATCCGTATGTCCATCCATGACGTTATGAAAAAGATTGACGAAAACGAGTTGATAAACGAGACTAAAAACACGTTGCGTAAAAAGCGGAAGGCCAACCCGCAAAAAACGCGGCTTATCACGCTGGCCATGCTTAGCCAATACATGGATATTGCGAATTTGAAAAGTGTTATAGATGAACGTACGTTGTACAGGTATAAAGCAGACTTGAAAAAGTTGGGCATTAACATGTACAATGCCAACGACGATATTCCGCCCCCTCCTATTGATTATCAGGAATACAAATTTTATTTCGGTAAATGGCATCAATCTGTTGATAATAAGATATATTTGCAGGACAATACTATGCTACCTAATAAAAATTTTTATGGCTAAGGTTTTAGATACGACTGGAATTAATGCGGAGTTAGTAGACCTTTTAAAGAGTGATTTGGATAATGTGGTTTTGATATCACCTTATATAAAAGGCACTAGTCATATTTTTGATGCCCTTAAGTACCGTGATAGTAAAGGTCTTTTTACGACTATTATATTTAGGAGAGATGAGTTGAAACCGGATATTATTGATAGTCTAAGGAGGTTTTCGTTTGTAAACTTAAGGGATTGCGAAAGGTTACATGCTAAGGCTTATTATAATGCCAATAGGCTGATAATGTGTTCAGCTAATTTATATGATAATTCATTGGCGAATAATTTTGAATTGGGTATTGTTGTAGATGTCGTACTGGATGCTGATTTGTATCGAGATTTTAGACAGCAAGTAGATTTTATTTATCAAGCTAGTTCTAAGTATAAAGGCAAGTCTATTTTCAGTGATATTTTTTCGATAAAAAAGCATGCTGGCTATTGTATCCGTACTGGTCAAAAGATTCCGTTCAATCCCGAAAAGCCATTTTGTGCGGACGCGTTTAAGTCATGGAGTAAGTACAGTAATGGCGATTTTTCGGAAAAGTTTTGCCATTACAGTGGCGAACCGTCGAACGGCCAAACCAGCTTTAATAAGCCTATCCTTTCCAAATACTGGAAAAAAGCAAAGGAGCAATTTAAATCTTAACTTATGAGGATTCAGGATTTACACGGCCAAATTAAGTCCGTGGAATTGTTTACCGCTATTAGGCGGTTTAGTGAAATATGGGTATCCGGCCGTGCCGACGGTTCGACCTTGGATACTATCCTATCGCGTTTTAATGGCGATGTGCCCGGATTTGAGGCATTCCATAACACGTGGACCGACGAAATTGATTTGTACGACAAACGCGAACGCTACAAGGTCGTTCGCAGTTTCAAATGTTGACATTTGGAAATTTCATGTATTATACTTATAATTGTCTATCTCTTAGCGGAAACCCCGCGCGTATTTAACATAATATGGGAATACCCTCCCCTATTTGCGTTATGTTAAATAGTAAATTCCGATAGGCCCTATCAATCGATTTGACCTGCAAGTGGCAAGTCAAACAGGTGCTTAATGAATCGACAACTATATGCAGCTTACAGCTGCATATAGAAAATCTGGCAAACAATAATAGTTTTTAATCTATTGGATTGTTTATTATCATCAATGCCGCTACAGTAAGATTATTTCGTGCATCAATGAGGATGGCGCCGCCGTTTGTTTTGTTGGATGCATAACGATCGAAAGCCATCGGTTCAGCACTTTTAAAATGGATTCTGCCAATATCGTTCAATCCAAAACTTTCGCTTGCTGACTTTTCCAATGTTTCGATATCAACACGGTAAATGATATCCTGTATTTTTACTTTGGTCGTTTTCCCGTGTTGCTGCAATAAATAGGTTTGGTTGACATCAAGCGGCTTGGTATCCATCCAACAAATATCGGATTCGAAATTTTGTGATAACACCGGCAGTTCGTCTGCTTTTACAAGCATGTCTCCCCTACTTATGTCAATATTATCTGCCAAATGTACAACTACCGACGCCCCATTTTCAGCGGTTGGTAAGCTCTTCGAATCCAGCTCGATACGTGTAACGGTGCTGGTAAATCCCGAAGGCAAGGCAACAACTTGGTCTCCTACTGTAAATGTTCCGCCTAGAATGCGGCCAGCGTAGCCGCGATAGTCCGGTAGGTCGGCCGTTTGCGGTCGGATAACCCATTGGACGGGAAACCGCGCCTGCTGAGTTTCCGCTTGCCGCTTAACCTCCACAGTTTCCAGGAATGCCAACAACGGACTGCCCGTGTACCAAGGAGTATTCGGCGAAGGGGTGGCAATGTTATCGCCCTTCAATGCACTCACCGGGATATAATCTATTTGTGTAGCGGCCATGCTTTCGGTCAATCGTTCATAATCGTTTTTGATCTTCTCAAATACCGCTTGGTCGTAATCGACCATATCCATTTTATTGATACATACAAGGATGTTCGGGATGGCCAACAAGGATACAAGGAACGAATGCCGACGGGTCTGCTCCACCACCCCTTTGCGGGCATCGATTAAGATAATGGCGAGGTCCGCATTTGAGGCCCCCGTCACCATGTTGCGGGTGTATTGGATGTGCCCCGGCGTATCGGCAATAATGAATTTACGTTTATCGGTGTGGAAATATTTATAAGCCACGTCGATTGTAATACCTTGCTCCCGCTCTGCTTTCAGACCGTCTGTCAGGATGGCCAGGTCCAATGTGCCGTCATCGTTTTTCCGATTGGCACGTTGTATTGCCTCCAATTGGTCATCTAATATGGAGTCGGTATCGTATAACAGCCTACCGATCAAGGTACTTTTTCCGTCATCTACACTACCTGCTGTTATGAATTTCAATAGATCCATGTTGGATTTTTTTTGTTTGAATTTCTGATTCTGTTTCTGTGTAAGTGGGCGTGGGCGTGGTTAGAAGTAACCGCCTTTTTTCCGGTCTTCCATAGCCGCTTCCGATACTTTATCATCCATCCTCGCACCACGTTCGCTGATGTTGGACAACTGGATTTCTTCGATAATATGATCAATGTGGTATGCTTCAGATGGCACAGCAGCGGTACAGGTCATGTCGCCCACGGTCCTGAACCGTACTTTAAGCCGTTGCACTACGTCTTCATGGTCCATACTCAGGAATTCCGCAGCTGCCATCAACTGTCCATTACGGGTGATGACATCGCGCTCGTGGGCGAAATAGATCGATGGTAATTTGATTTTCTCCCTACGTATATAGTTCCAAACATCCAGCTCCGTCCAATTGCTAATCGGAAATACGCGCACATTCTCCCCTTTATGAATGCGTCCATTATAGATGCTCCATAATTCGGGGCGTTGGCGTTTGGGATCCCATTGCCCAAATTCGTCCCGAACGGAGAAGATACGTTCCTTCGCCCGTGCTTTTTCCTCGTCGCGACGGGCACCACCGATGCATGCATCAAATCCATTTGCAAATATCGTATCCAGTAGTGTGGTGGTTTGCAATGGATTGCGGCTGGCATTCTTTCCGGTTTGTTCAACTACTTTCCCCGCATCGATACTGTCTTGCACATAGCCCACAATCAGTTCTTCCTGTAGTTCCGCTATCAATTCGTCACGGAAGGCAATCGTTTCCGGGAAGTTGTGCCCGGTATCGATATGCACCAATGGGAAAGGGAATTTCCCCGGCCTGAATGCTTTTTTTGCAAGGTGAACCAATGTAATTGAATCCTTCCCGCCCGAAAACAACAGCGCCGGCTTTTCGAACTGTCCAGCCACCTCCCGCAATATATATATGGCCTCAGCCTCCAAATGGTCTAAATAATCCATGTTTGTTGTTTCCTCTATTTTCTTATCGTTATTAACCCAATAATCATTAAATCTAAAAATCTCCCCCGATCACGTAGCATGTAAGCCACATTCTTTCTTACTCCTATCCTCCCACCACCAACGGCCTGCACGGAAGTCTTCCCCCTCTCCCACAGCCCGTGTGCAGGGCGCACAGCCTATGCTGGGAAACCCTTTGTCATGGAGGGGGTTATAGGGTATTTGATGCTTTTTCACATAATCCCACACCTCTTCTTCCGACCAATGGTATATCGGATGGACCTTGATGAGGTCGTGGCCCGCATCCCATTCAACCTGCGTCATGCCTTGCCTATTATCAGACTGGGAAGCCCGGATACCTGTTATCCAACATGCCGCTCCATCCAAAGCGCGTCCAAGAGGCTCTATCTTGCGGATACGGCAGCACTCCTTCCTGTTTTCAACAGATTCGTAAAAACTGGCGGGTCCCTTTTGGCTGATCAGTTGTTCCACCGCCTGCGTATTGGGAAAATAAGTGTCTATCTTTTTGTTATAAATTTCTAACGTACGGTTCCATACGTAGTACGTCTCGCGGAATAACCGTCCTGTTTCGAGCGTAAAAACACGTATCGGTAAATTGTTGCGGAAAATAATATGCGTGATGACCTGATCCTCTATTCCGAAACTTGTGGAAAAAACCACGCGCCCCGGGAAACGGTCAGCAAGTGAAGCCAACGCATCGGATACGGCTTGCCCGTCTACAAGGGTAGCTATTTCTGTTGTCTGTGCGTTCATTTTTTCTCCTGTGATGCTAACAAAGACGCCGTGTGCGCATTGAGTGTTCTCACCTTATCGGTAAAATCACCTTTCAGCAAATCCCGAAGTTGCCCCATGTATGTCAACGTCTCGTCGATTTCCTCCGGCAAGGCTTCATTCAATATTTCCTTGATCCTTTTTGCAATTGTAGGCGATTTTCCGTTTGTAGATATGCCGAGTTTCAGGTTTCCTTTCTTTACAACCGATCCAAGGTAGAAATCGCACAAGTCCGGCTTATCTGCTATATTGATCAATAGGTGACGCCTACGGCTTTCGTTGCGGATGTGCGCGTTTAATTCCGCATTGTCCGCTGCCACAAAGACCACATCTACCCCCTCCAAATCGGCATCTTCAAAAACCCGCTCGTGCAGGATAACCGACGGGTAACCACGGGTAAAATCCCTTACGGCCGCGCTGATCTCTTTGGCGACAATTTTAATCGCCGCATCGGGGCTATTACCAAGTAATGCTGCAAGCTTTTCCAATGCCACATTCCCACCTCCCACGAGAAGCGTGCGCAGTTGGTTCAACTGCAAGAAAACGGGAAATAGCAGATTGCTTACATGTTCGCTCATACGGCTATTGCATTTTCCTGTTCCCGCTTCACTCCGTAGTGCGCATGCTTGGCTACCACTTCGCCGATAATAATCACCGCCGGAGCTCCTATCTGTTGTGCCCGGGCCGCCTCTACGATGTCATCCATGGCGCCCAATGCGATTTTCTCATCTGGCAGAGACCCGTTCTGGATAACGGCAATGGGCAGTTTCCCACGCCCGGCATCTTGATAAATACGAGCGATTTCGGGTAATTTGTTCAACCCCATGAGTACGACCACGGTGGCATCTGTTTGGGCAGCTGCGTAAATATCTTTTGAAATCGAGCCCGCCGTGGTGGCACCCGTAATCACCCAAAAGCTTTCGCTGATACCGCGGTAAGTCAATGGAATCCCCTGCAGCCCAGCCAGTGCGACGGCACTGGAGATGCCCGGTATTACCGTCGTCGGGATATTGTTTTCTGCCGCATGGTCCAATTCCTCCCCCCCCCGTCCGAATACAAAGGGATCACCGCCTTTCAAGCGGACCACATGCCCATTTGTCCGTGCCAGCTCAACCATCATTTGGTTAATTTCCAGTTGACTGAACGTATGGTGGTTTGCCCGCTTCCCTACGAAAATCCGCAAGGCATGTTTAGGCACATAATCAAGTAATTCTTCATTAACCAAGGCATCGTAAAGTATAGCATCTGCCGAGGCCAACGCTTTCAAGCCTTTCAAACTGATCAGGTCGGCATCACCAGGTCCGGCCCCTACCAGCGTTATTTTTGGTTGTCTGTTCATTTCGTCGTTTAGTTACTACTCGTATGCACACGCCGGAAAACGTTGCACTAGCCGTTTGCTGCCTCTGTCACGGATCGTTTGGCGAAGTTTGCTTCGTGGAAGTCGATCGCCTTCGACAAGTATTGCCGGGCGAACGATTCCGAGGGCTCGTGCTTGTTGATTTCGAGCACTTGATTAGCAAACCCTCCGGGGATGGTAAATTCACCCGATTCGACAAAGTTTTTCTCAAAGTCGTTAATGATAGCAATCTGCGTACTGCTGTGGATGCCCTTCTCGAGCAGTAAAGCCTTCGCTGCGCTGATATACATGCTATAGGTGTGGTATATCGCGTCGGCAAACGCTCCCGCAGCGTAACTTTGGTTGGCCCAATCGAGCTTTTCTTCCGCTTCGAAAAGCAATACAGAAACCAAGTCGACTACTACCCCGGCGCACTCGCCCACACCAATTGCTTGTTCATAAGTATCTTGGTGTCCCCAATCGACAAATTCATCCGCTACCAACGTGGAGAGATCGGCTAAAGGTTTCAACATCCGGTAGAAATAATCCTTGGTTTGCCGCTCGAAATAATCATGGAAATATTCAGCGGGAAGCGCGTTGGACGAAAAATCGTCCAACAGCAAACGGACTGCCTGGACCACCCGCTTGGATGGAACTTTAATCACCCGCTCGGCCACCCGACCCAGTCCGTCGCCCAAAACACCGCCGCCTAGCATCACCTGTGCCGCCGGCACCACCTTTCCCTCAGCTTTCAAAGAACTGCCATGTAGGCCGATATGCGCGATTCCATGCTGGCCACAAGAATTCATGCAACCACTTATTTTGATCTTGAGGTCCCGATCGTAAACGAGTTCTTCATACTCTTCGTATATCAACGATTCCAATACCCTAGCCATTTCCGTGCTGTTGGAAATGCCTAGGTTACATGTGTCCGTACCGGGGCAAGTGGTCACATCCGCAACGCTATCGAACCCAGGCTTCGCGAAACCTATTTTAAACAATATATTGTAAATATGTGGGAGCGACTCCTCGCGCGCAAACTTTAGAAGGAGTCCCTGGTTCTGTGTTACACGTATCTCGTCGGCCACATGCCCGCGAATACCTGCAAGCAACACCCTTGCCTTCTCAGTGGGCATGTCGCCGGTCGGCACCTTTACGTTGATTGCGTAAAAACCTTCTTGTTTCTGCGCCCACACATTGGTTTTCCGCCAGATTTCGTAGGCGACCAGATCCACTACAGGTGCTATCTCAATCGGAGCCGATACCGGAGGGGCAGGCTGCGGTACAGCATCGCGGTCGATCGCAAATGTTTTCACTTTGCTAGCCGTCTGTTCTTCCTCGATCAGCCGCTTTACTTCTTCGAGTCCAAGTTTTTGTATCAAGTATTTAAACCGGGCTTTATTTCGGTTGTTCCGCTCACCATACCGGTCGAATGCACGCAATACACTTTCGGAATACGGTATCAGCTGGTCCTCGGGTAAAAATTCATGCACCACATGCCCGGCCATCGGCTGCGCTCCTAACCCACCTCCCAATATCACCCGGAAACCGCGCTCTTCGGAACCATTTACTTCGCGGGTCCGCGGGATAAATCCAAGATCTTGCCCGAATGCAAAGGCCGTGTCACGGGAACTGGATGAAAAGCCGAACTTGAACTTCCGCCCAAGTTCCTGGCAAATCGGGTTGCGCAGGAAATAAGAGAACGTGGCATGGGCATAAGGGGATACATCAAAGGGCTCCTTGGGATCGATTCCCGCTTCCGGTGATGCGGTGACATTCCGCACCGTATTGCCACAAGCTTCGCGGATGGTGATATCATCCTCGGCCAGTTTAGCCCATAGCTCCGGAGTCCGATCCAAGCTGACAAAATGAATCTGGATATCCTGGCGCGTGGTAAAGTGCAGGTTGCGGATGGCATACTCATCGGAAATATCCGATATGCGGAGCAACTGCTTGAAAGTCACTTTACCGAAAGGCAATTTTATCCGCACCATTTGGACGCCAGGTTGCCGTTGCCCATAAATGCCCCTCGCTAGCCGCAAGCTTTTAAATTTCTGTTCTGGTATTGACCCGTCCCGAAACGCCCTTATTTTGCGCTCAAGCTCGATGATTTCCTTTTCTACGACCGGGTTTTCCAGTTCGGTCCTAAAACTCTGCATGGATGTTGTTTAGCTAATTTAAATGGGAGAAATCGCTCTATATCCCTTTACTCTACACTCTTATCAACGACGGGCGATTACCTGTGCCCGCCTTTATATGGATGCAAATATACCTAATGTATATAGAAATAGTAGTTTTAAAATGAAAATTTGACAAAGGAATTAGCTATCGTTCTAAAAAACAGCTAGTTGAATTTAAGTTGGTTAGTTTCCCAACTCCGACATGAATTTGATCCGCATCAATTGGATTTCCTCGTAGGTATAGTCATCGGAACCCAGATCGCGCAGTGCCTGATCCACGGAGTCAATCTCTGCAGCCCGGAAATAGTCGAAAACTTCATCCTGCCGATCTTCGTCGATGAGCTCATCTACAAAATAACCCAAGTTCAATTTCGTGCCGGAGTTTACGATAGATTCGACCTCTTTTAATAGGTCTTCGTATGTAATCCCCTTTGCATGAGCGATGTCCTCGAGTCCGATTTTACGGTCGATATTCTGGATGATGGAAACCTTGAGTGCCGATTTATTGGCGGTGCCTTTAATGACTAGGTCCTGTGGCCGATCTATTTCGTTCTCGTCCACATACTGCTGGATGAGTTCGATGAATTTACCGCCAAACTTAAGCGCCTTCCCAGCCCCAACGCCGTGAATCTGTTTGAGCTCGTCGATGGTAACAGGATAGTGCGTACACATTTCGTCGAGGGACGGGTCTTGGAAAATAACAAATGGAGGCAACCCTTTTTGCTTGGCGATTTTCTTGCGTAATTCCTTCAGCATCTTGAGCAGTTGCGTGTCCACAGCTCCACCGCCTTGTTGGGTCGGCTCGTCGCCGCCGTCTTCCGCTGCCGCTTCCATGGGTTTATTTAGAATGAACTTCAAGCCATACGGATTGCCGATATATCGCTTCCCCGTGTCGGTAAGCATAAGTAACCCGTAGTGATCAATGTCTTTCGCCAAGAAATTATTTAACACCGCTTGGCGGATAAGTGATTTCCAATAGAGGACACCGCGCTCTTTTCCGCTTCCGAACAACGGATGTACATCGTGTTTATAAGATGATATGGGCTGGTTATTCTGTCCGATAAATACGTTGATGACATGATGGTCATCAAACTTCTCTCCTTGCTCCTGGATAAACTTCAATACATCCAACAGCGGTTCTTCGGCGTCGAAAGCCGTCTGGTCGGCACTGCAATTGTCGCACATGTTGTTGCAACCCGTCTCGTCGAAGTTCTCACCGAAGTAATGGAGTATCTGTTTACGACGGCATACCGAAGATTCGGAATAATCAATAACTTCTTTAAGTATCTGCGTACCGATTTCCCGTTCCGATACGGGCTTGTCTTTCATGAATTTGGTCAGCTTCTCGATGTCCTTTTCAGAATAGAATGCTAAGCAATGCCCCTCGCCCCCATCTCGTCCGGCCCGTCCGGTTTCCTGATAATATCCCTCCATACTCTTAGGGATGTCGTGGTGGATAACGTATCGCACATCTGGTTTGTCTATTCCCATGCCGAAAGCTATGGTAGCCACAATAACCTCCACATCTTCCATCAGGAATTTGTCTTGCGTATCCGCCCGTGTCTTGGCATCCAAACCCGCGTGGTACGGCAATGCCTTTATCCCGTTTATATTCAGTACTTCTGCAATCTCCTCCACTTTCTTCCGGCTGAGGCAGTAAATGATGCCCGATTTTCCCGAATTATTCTTGATGAAGCGGACGATTTCCTTTACAACGTTCCTTTTAGGCTTTACTTCATAAAAAAGATTCGCCCTATTGAAAGAAGATTTGAACAGAGTGGCATCGTTCATCTGCAGGTTCTTACGGATATCCGATTGCACTTTGGGCGTAGCGGTCGCCGTCAAAGCGATCACCGGTATCCCCTCCCCTATGGAGTTGATAACTGATCGGATTTTGCGGTATTCCGGCCGGAAGTCATGCCCCCATTCCGAAATACAATGCGCTTCATCCACCGCAACGAACGATACGGTGATCAGCTTCAGGAACTCCACATTTTCGCTTTTCGCCAACGACTCGGGCGCTACATAGAGCAACTTCGTTTTGCCTGCCACCACATCCTGCCGCACGCGGGTGATGTCACTTTTGTTTAAAGAGGAGTTTAGGAAATGGGCAATGCTATCATCGCCACCAAATGAGCGTAGTTGATCCACCTGGTTTTTCATCAGGGCAATAAGAGGCGATATGACGATAGCTGTCCCCTCACTCATCAATGCCGGCAATTGGTAGCATATCGACTTGCCGCCGCCGGTGGGCATAATCACGAACGTGTCTTGCTTCTGTAGGATGTTGGTGATTATCGCTTCCTGATCGCCCTTAAATGTATCAAACCCAAAAAAATCCTGTAGATTGTCAAATAATCTTTTCTCTATTTCCATTGCGCTTTCGCAAAAATTCAGATAGACTGATAACCAAAGAATGCCCAAAATAACATATTTTTGCGCATATCAGTATCTAAAATTAGAAAATATATTTGTGATTAACAATCCAAAACAAAAAAATATTACATGAAGCATTTGTCTACTCTTATAAGCCAATCGGTTGCAGCGAGGCAGCGGATAAGCATGATGCCCACGTACGCTGATGATGGTTATGGATACATCAATAAAATGCCTATATTATGCACGGAAATCTGACGGCTGGAAGCCGACGGCATAGTTAACAAAAGAGAGAAGAACAACACATGAAGAATTATTACGCCGTAATCATGGCAGGCGGTATCGGCAGCCGGTTTTGGCCGGTGAGCCGTACCCAGTTGCCCAAACAATTCATCGATATGCTGGGCACCGGGAAGACGCTCATCCAAACAACGTATGACCGTTTCCGGAAGATAATCCCCCAAGAGAACATCTTTGTGGCCACGAACGAGTCGTATGCCCACCTGGTGCGCGAACAGTTATCGGAACTCTCTCCCCAGCAGTTGATACTCGAACCGATCATGCGGAACACGGCACCCTGCATTGCCTATGCCAGCCACAAGATACAGCAATTGAATCCCGACGCCGTTATGGTCATTGCACCGGCCGACCATCTGATCTTGGAACCCGATGTTTTCCTGGCTGACGTAACCAAAGGCCTCGAGTGTGCCGAAAGCAACGATTGGCTCATCACCCTCGGCATCAAACCTGCGCGTCCCGACACAGGGTATGGATATATCCAGTATGGTAAAAGTGCTGCCGTACAAGGCTTCAAGAAAGTGAAGACGTTCACGGAGAAGCCAAGTATCGAATTGGCGACGACGTTTTTGCAAAGTGGCGATTTCCTCTGGAACGCCGGAATCTTCATTTGGTCAGCTAAAGCGATCATCAAAGCGTTTCAAAAGTATCAGACGGAGATGAACGAAGTATTTAAGGAAGGAGCGGAAGTATACAACTCTACCCGGGAGGCAAAATTTATTTCTGGAGCATTTGTCCGTTGTGTTAATATATCGATTGATTTTGCCATTATGGAAAAGGCCGACAACGTATTTGTGTTGCCAGCAGATTTCGGATGGTCCGATCTGGGCACTTGGGCCTCTATATATGAATTGTCCGAAAAGGACTACCTCGGCAATGTATCCTCTTCTTCAGAAAATGTAATTGCATACGACTCGTCGAATTGCATGATCCATGCGCCCAAAGATAAACTTGTCATTTTAAAAGGCCTCAACAACTTCATCGTGGTGCAATCTGACGACATATTAATGATTTGCCCGAAAGACGAAGAACAGGGAGTTAAGGAAATTGTATCTGATGTAAAAGGGAAATTTGGCAGTAAGTATATCTGACATGAATTATTAAGACAGTGCGGAAATCCGCGTTCAAATGCTTTGTTAATGGATTCAGGATTCGTAAAGACCGAAATAAACTCAACGGGGCTAGCCGTGATTACGTTCGGGCACCCTGCGCATAATTCATTGCCTTCCGCCCTGTTATCGCAACTTGGTGAACATATTCAATCGGCGGCGACGGTACCAGCCGTGAAGTTGATTTTGCTACAAAGTGCCGGTGACCGTACGTTTTGCGCAGGGGCAAGTTTTGATGAATTATTGACGTTGGCAGACGAAGGCGCAGGGAAGGTTTTTTTTTCCGGATTTGCGCGGGTTATCAACGCTATCCGGCAATCACCCAAGTTCGTTATTTGCCGAACCCAAGGTAAGGCGGTGGGCGGTGGCGTAGGCCTCATGGCGGCCTGTGATTATTGTTTTGCTTCCGAAAATGCGGCTATCAAACTCAGTGAAATCAGCATCAATATCGGCCCGTTTGTTATCGCGCCGGCATTGGAGCGTAAAATCGGCCTTTCGGCATTTACGATGCTTTCTTTAAATCCGACCACTTTTTTCGATGCGTATTGGGCCCAACAGCATGGTCTTATCCACGCCGTATGGCCCACCGCCGCGGAGGTGGACGTGGCTATCGAGCAATTTTGCAGCCCGTTACTCAACAAAAGCGTAGAGGCACTCACGGCACTCAAACGTACGCTATGGCAGGGCACCGACCATTGGGAGGTGTTACTTTATGACCTGGCGGCCATTAGCGGTAAGCTGGCACTCAGCGAAGAGTCGAAAAAAGCACTCCGACAATTCAAACAAAGAACGTCGTAAAAAACGACCCTGCGTGATGAAAGTAGCAGACGCATTATATTATTCATTGATTTTATTCGGCACGTTGTTCACGCCACCCGCCATAGCACAAACGGGTTCTACCCATAAACGTGCACAACAGGCATTCGATAAAGCAGGGTCCCAACTCAGCAACCTACAATATGAACTTGCCATTTTATCATTGGAAGAGGCTATTTCATTTGACGCCGGGTTTGCCGCCGCTTATCAACAGCTTGGCGATGTGTACCGTAAACAGCGCAACTACGAAATGGCCGCCCGTAACTATCGAACAGTTATCCAGCTGGATTCAGTGCTTACGCCGCTCACTTGGTTTGGCCTGGGCGAAAGCCTTCTCCTCACTGGCAGCTATCAAGATGGATTGGCCGCGTTGAAGCGGTATCGGGATACCCCCGGTTTAGATGCGAATGGCAAACGGGTTGTAGATAAATACATAACAGACTGTGAGTTCAGCATAACCGCGATAGGGAATCCCACCTCTTTTTCACCGCGGAACCCTGGTCCGGCTATCAACAGCCCTTATGATGAGTACTTTCCCCGCGTTACCGCCGACCAGCAGACCATCATCTTTACACGTAAGAAAGATAACCGCGAGAACTTTTTCGAGAGTAGCCGCGATAGCAGCGGCGCGTGGCGGGAAGCCTCGTTTTTAAAGGGCCAGATCAATTCGGACCTGTATAACGAGGGTGCCCATTGCATCTCGCCCGATGGGAAATACCTGTTTTTTACCGGCTGCAATCGGCCCGACGGGATTGGCAGCTGTGATATTTACGTATCGAGACGCGAAGGCGACCAATGGGGAAAACCACACAACCTGGGCAGCCCCATCAATACGCGCGGTTGGGAGGCACAACCCGCGTTAGCAGCCGACGGCCGTACACTCTATTTCGTTAGCAACCGCCATGGCGGACAAGGGGGGTATGATATTTGGAGAACCTCGTTGAAAGACAACGGCCAATGGGAAGAACCGCAGAACCTTGGTCCGGCGATCAATACATCTTATGACGAGAGCTCTCCGTATATCCATGCCGATAACCGTACCCTTTACTTCGTTTCCAACGGATGGCCCGGGCTTGGGGATAAAGACATCTTTAAAAGTAAGATGGATACCAATGGTAACTGGGCGCAGCCCATCAACCTAGGCTATCCAATTAACGATCATCATGAGCAGAGCGCGTTGACAGTGAGCATGAATGGGGCCCAAGCTTTCTTTTCAACCCGGAGGCCAGATGCCATTGGAGGGTTAGACATCTATACCTTTCAATTGGCCGAAACATTCCGGCCTGAACCCGTGGCATATCTCAAGGGCATTATCGTGGATGCCGAAAACAACCATCCACTCCAAGCAGAGGTGACGGTGACAGAAATAGTATCAAACCGTGTTCTATATAATGAGCAGGCAGATTACGAGGATGGAAGTTTCCTGGCGCCCCTGCCCTTCGGCAAAACATACGCGCTGCATATCAACCAACCCGGTTATCTTTTTTTCTCGGAAAATTATCCGCTTGACGACAGCGCACAGATCAATGATGCCTACGAAATCCGAATTCCACTATCCCGGATAAAGGTTGGCAAATCAGAAACCCTTAGCAACATTTTCTTCGAAACAGATCGATACACCCTCCTACCGGCGTCAAAGAGCGACTTGGACCAACTCGTCGGCTTCCTCAATCTGAACACCCACGTACGGGTCGAAATCGGTGGGCATACGGACAATACGGGCAGCGAGGCCCACAACCAGCAATTGTCAGAAAACCGGGCCAAATCCGTATATGACTATTTGATCCGAGCCGGTATCTCGGCGCTGCGCCTAAGTTTCAAAGGATACGGGCAGTCCCAGCCGATTGCCGGGAACGATACACCGGAAGGGCGCCAACTCAATCGGCGTACCGACTTTAAAATTATTGAGTAAACATAAACTAATTTTATAACGTATGATGAAATATAAAATCTGTCTTGCCTTTTCATTGTCCATCATCTTGGCACATGGGGTTATGGCTCAAGTTGTTGCGCCGGGCGCCGCCTTGAAAATGGTAGCCAACGGCTTCCGTTTCACCGAAGGGCCGGCGGCAGACCGGTACGGGAATGTATTCTTTACGGACCAACCCAACAACCGGATATGGCAATATGGCACCAACGGAAACCTTTCCATCTTCATGGAGCCGGCCGGCAGGGCCAACGGCCTGTATGTCGACCATCAGGGATATCTGATTGCATGTGCCGACGAACAATACGAACTGTGGCGTATCGGAATGGATAAGAAAGTGGAAAAACTAGCAATACACTACCAAGATTCCCTTTTCAATGGGCCAAACGACACCTGGGTATCTCCAACAGGGGTAATCTATTTTACCGACCCGTATTACCAGCGGGATTATTGGAGCCGGACGGCACCCGAACTAGTTGCCGAAGCCCTTTATATGTATAAAAACGGACAGGTAACCCGATTGGATGACCAGTTTAAACGACCGAATGGCATCATCGGTTCTCCCGATGGGAAGCTGCTGTACGTTGCAGACATCGGCGACAATAAAACATATCGGTATACCGTGCGCAAAGACGGTACGATTGCGGGCAGGCAGCTCTTTGCAAACCAGGGGTCCGACGGGATGACCATTGATGAAAAAGGCAATATTTACCTTACGGGTAAAGGTGTTAGCGTTTACAACGCCGAGGGTGAAAAAATCGAACACATCGATGTTCCCGCCAACTGGACAGCCAATGTTTGCTTTAGCGGAACGAATCACGATGTTTTGTTCATCACCGCAAGCGACAAAGTGTTTACGCTGCAAATGGCAGTCAAAGGTGCCCGATAACAATACGCATTGTGGCCTGAAAAACTACTTGATCCTCATTTATGGTCACCGAAAGCCCCCTCCCGAGAATCGCGACGTCGTTAGCACATAAACAAAATAGCGGCGGTTGGTTTATCGATATTATTGCTATGTTTGGGTTATGGAAGAAAACGTTTTCTACGAGGGGCAGATTATCTGGGCACAGATTGATGCGAATCGGCACCTACGCCACTCTGCTTACGCCGATCTGTGCGCCCAAGCGAGGAGCAACATGCTGCGAGACACCGGCCTTTCGCTCGATAGGATAGCAGAAATAAACATCGGCCCGGTACTTTTCCGTGAGGAATTGGTATACCTGCGTGAGATACACCTGAATGACGAAGTGAGGGTTACCGTAGTGATGACCAAATACAACACAACCAACTCCCGGTTCTCCTTCCGGCACGAGATTTACCGCTCAGACGGGACCAAATGTGCGGTAGTAACGGTTGATGGCGCATGGATGGATATCGAAAAAAGGAAACTCACGGTATTGCCAAAAGAATGGCAAGCCATTGTCGTCCATCTGCCTAAAAGTGCAGATTACGAAGAAGTGACTACCTGAGCACGCAAGAAAGAGCCCATGGCATACCGTCCATGGGCTCGGGGGAATTGTTTGCAGCAATGACTTATATCACTGCATATTCATTAGTTTACTTCAATCAGCCGTGAAGCTACTTTTGCTTCTTCTTTCTTGCCAATTGCCACTTTCAGCACACCATCTTTGTAGTTGGCATCAATGCTGTTGTGGTCGATGCTTTCGGGCAAGGTGAATGAGCGAGTGAAAGACGTATAGCTGTACTCGCGTTTGCTGTATTTCTTGTTGTCATCTGTACGCTCCACTTTCTTCTCGGCAGAAATCGTCAAGACATCTTTATCAACGTTGATTTTGAAATCACCTTTTTCCAAACCGGGGGCTGCCAACTCAATATGGAACGCATCGCTCGTTTCCGCTACATTCACCGCTGGCACGCGGGAAATGAAACGATCAGACAAGAATGAATCATTGAAAATGGGGTTGAAAAAATCATTCACCCAATTGTCCACGCCCCTGTTTTTGTTTCCAGAAAATTTTACCATTGTCATTTTTTATCCTCCTATAATTTTTGTTTTTGACTTTGGTATCAACCTTCCAAATTATATACCAACAGGAAAAAGAAATGTTTTAATGACTTTGTGTCATCTATATTATTGTCAAGTATGACATATTGTCTGTTAGGCGTTCTGTTCCCACGTCAACTTTACTCCGGCTTTGGCGCGGTCGCCCCCGAAAGGCGGGTTGTGTTTGGTTACGCTCACTTCGATATGGGAAACGAACGGGAAATCGGCTTTCACACGGTGCAACATCGATTCGGCCACGGTTTCCAATAATTTTCGGGGCTCTTGCATTTCGGTTTTCGCAATATTGTAGAGCTGCTCGTAATTAACGGTGTATTGCAATTCATCGGCTGTTTTGCGGTCGCCCCGATCGAATGCAACATAGATATCGACCGTAAATTCATTGCCGAGCACCTGCTCCTCGGGGTAATAACCGTGGTAAGCGTAAAAACGGGCATCAATAAGTGCCACTTGTTGGCGAATCCTCCCCATGATTACAAAGATATAAAGCTACACCAAATTAAACGCTTGAGCGAACTTAAAGATATCGTAGTGGTTTTTCGCACCGATCTTCCGCTTGATGTTACGCCGATGTGTATTCAATGTCTTTTCCGAAACACAAACCCGCTCGCTGATTTCCGTTGTTTTTATACCTGAAGCAATGTATTTAAGTACTTCTTTCTCTCGCTTGGTCAGCGAAGCGAAGCGTTGGTAATTTTCTCTGAGCATCAGATTCTCCTTCATCAGCCGTTCAGCTTTTTCGGCCAAGTGATGGTCTGGATTCAGCCGCAATGCAAAAGTTAGCGATAACAACGGCCTCCCTAACTCGTCATGGATAAATGTTCGCGATGCACTCAAAAACCACTCAAATTCTTCATCTCGTCCTGTGGCTACCTGCTGGAAGAAGGAGAACCATTCCACTGGCTTCTCCGTGTTTTGCATTGAGCCCACAAAGCTAGACATGTAAAATTCAACATCGGTAGGATTAAAGAATTTTTCGAAATACGTCGGTCCCAGCTGCCGTACTTCTTCTTGGGTTACTCCCAGCTGGCGCAGCCCGAGCTCAGACATGTACACCACCGAAAAGTCACGCACATCGTGGATGATATATACCGGAAGTTCGTCGGCAATAGCGTCAAATGCAGCCAGCTTCTGTATGACAGCATCGCGGATGGTTTCACTGCAGTCGAAATCAATAGGTAGAAAATCAGGCATCAGTCTTCGGGATTAAGATTCTAAACGGCCAAAAGTAGATAAAAATACTCACTTTTGAGTACGTTAATGCACCCACTTAACCATTTTACACACCGCTTACTTTTGAAAATAACGCGAATTTATATGTATACTTGTGTGCAAATATAAACTATGAGTTCGTACCGCGCACCGGATTACTATTTGTTGGACGAATTGATCAGCGAAGAACACCTGCTTATTCGAGATAGCGTGAGGCAGTGGGTCAATAGCGAACTTATACCCGTAATCGAAGACCACGCGCAACGGGCCGCATTTCCTACGCATTTGCTCGCAGGCATGGCCCAGCTGGGCTTATTTGGTCCGACAATCGCAGAAAGTTATGGTGGTGCCGGGCTGGATTACTTGGCTTACGGAATCATGATGCAGGAACTCGAGCGTGGCGATTCCGGCATCCGTTCCACCGCATCCGTTCAGGGATCGCTCGTGATGTACCCTATCTACGCTTACGGCAGTGAAGACCAAAGGCAGCGCTATTTGCCCAAACTTGCTAACGGCGCACTGATGGGTTGTTTCGGCCTGACGGAGCCAAATCACGGTTCCGACCCCGGCAACATGCTCACTCATTTTGAAGACGAAGGGGACACCGTGCTATTGAATGGTTCCAAAATGTGGATATCCAATGCCCCATTTGCCGATATTGCCGTGGTGTGGGCCAAAAACCCGGAAGGCAAGGTACAGGGGCTCATTGTGGAGCGGGGAATGGAAGGGTTTTCCACGCCCGAAACCCATAACAAATGGAGTTTGCGGGCCTCAGCCACGGGAGAGCTCGTATTCGATAATGTGCGGGTGCCCAAATCCAACATACTGCCGGGCGTAACCGGTATGCGCGGGCCGCTTAGCTGTCTCAACCAGGCACGGTACGGCATCGCATGGGGCGCTTTGGGTGCAGCCATGGATTGCTATGACACGGCCCTGCGTTATGCCAAGGAGCGTGAGCAGTTTGGCAGGCCGATCGCAGGCTTTCAGTTACAGCAAAAGAAATTGGCCGAAATGCTTACCGAAATCACCAAGGGGCAACTGCTCGCATGGCGGCTGGCGTTGCTAAAAAACGAGGACCGGGCTACCCCCGCGCAGATCTCCATGGCCAAACGCAATAATGTAGCTACCGCGCTGCATATAGCCAGGGAGGCCCGCCAAATGCTGGGAGCCATGGGCATCACCGGCGAATACCCCATTATGCGGCACATGATGAACTTGGAATCGGTGGTCACTTATGAGGGTACGCATGACGTTCATCTATTGATTACCGGGATGGATATCACGGGGATGAATGCATTTAGTTAGTCGTAAGTTATTCGTTTAATAGTTTGTTTTTAATTACAATCAAATAGAAGTATGGATAGAAAATCAATGATTACCGCCGGTGCGGCCGTGTTGCTCATGCTCCCGGCCCTGGCACAACAGACAAAGATGAAACCAGAAGAAACCGAAGTGTGGGAACCCGAACCACGTGTTGTTACGACTTCTGCCGACCGGGCTCCTTCGGATGCCATTGTATTATTTGACGGAACGTCGCTTGATCAATGGGTGAGCCAGAAAGATGGTTCCTCCCCGACCGAATGGCACGTATCGGATGGCGCGTTCACGGTGGTGGGTGGTAAAGGGGGCATCCAGACCAAACAGCAATTCACAGACTACCAGCTACACGTGGAGTGGCGGTCGCCTACAGAAATCGTTGGCGAGGGGCAGGGTCGTGGCAACAGCGGTATCTTTATGCAGGGATTATACGAGTTGCAAGTACTGGACAGCTACAACAACCGCACCTATTCCAACGGCCAGGCGGCAAGTCTCTATAAACAGCGGATTCCGCTTGTCAATGCCACCAAGGCACCCGGCGAATGGCAAACGTATGATATCGTGTGGACAGCCCCCCGATTCAATGCGGAGGGTATCCTAATAAGCAAAGCACGTATTACCGTGCTGCACAACGGTGTATTGGTTCAGAATAATGTAGAACTGGACGGCCCTACAGAATACATCGGTCTCCCGAAATACAAAGCACATGGTGCTGGACCTATCGTGTTGCAGGACCACGGCAACCCGGTGAGCTTCCGCAATATCTGGATTAGATCTTTGTAATTGTTAATTGCCAATACGGAAAGGGCCGGAAAGTATCGACTTTCCGGCCCTTTCTACTATAAATTGGCCATTGACAATTAAAAATTGACAATTGTCTTCTCGTAACTTTCGTTATGCACGCTGGCGACCGCCCGCCCGGAAGGGTCATTCAGGTTCTGGAATGATGCGTCCCAAGCCAATGCCTCCGGTGTGCTACACGCTACCGACTTGACAGAGGGAACGGTCAACGCCGCCGCAACGGACGGGAAATGTTCCGCAAAAATAGATCTGTATAGATACTCCTCCTTATTCTGTGGCGGATTAACAGGAAACCGTTCGGCTGCCCCAGCCAATTCGTCGTCGCTGACACGTTGTGACGCCTGTTCTTTTAAGGTATCAATCCAGTTATACCCCACCCCATCTGAAAATTGTTCTTTCTGCCGCCAAGCAATACTCTCAGGCAGGTAATCTTCAAAAGCCTTGCGCACAACCCATTTTTCCATCCTCCCCTCCCGTATCATCTTGTCTTCGGGGTTCACGCGCATGGCAATGTCCATAAATTCCTTGTCTAAGAATGGCACCCGGCCTTCTACGCCCCAAGCAGCTAACGATTTGTTTGCACGTAGGCAATCGTAGAGATGCAATTTGCTCAGTTTCCGAACGGTTTCTTCATGAAACTCTTTAGCATTGGGTGCTTTATGGAAATACAAGTATCCGCCGAACAGCTCGTCCGATCCCTCGCCCGATAATACCATCTTGATGCCCATCGATTTGATAACCCGTGCAAGGAGGTACATGGGCGTAGACGCACGGATGGTCGTTACATCGTAGGTTTCCAGGTGATAAATAACATCCCGGATGGCATCCAGCCCCTCTTGGATAGTGAAATTGATCTCATGGTGGATTGTACCGATATGGTCAGCAGCCTTTTTTGCCGCGATTAAGTCGGGCGATCCTTTTAGTCCAACTGCAAACGAATGCAGCCGCGGGTACCAAGCCTTTTCCTGGTCGTTAGACTCGACACGCCGCGACGCAAACTTCTTCGTGACGGCTGCGATAACCGACGAGTCCAACCCACCTGAAAGCAATACACCGTAAGGCACATCAGACATCAGTTGGCGATGTACAGCATCCTCCAATCCTTTGCGCAGCGCATCGATATCTGTCACGTTGTCTTTTACAGCGTCATATTGCTCCCAATCACGTGCATACCATTTCTGCGGCGTATTCCCTTCCTTACTATACAAGTAGTGCCCCGGAGGAAAGGTTTCGATACGATTGCAATAACCCTCGAGCGCCTTCAGTTCAGAAGCGACGTAAAAAGTGCCTGCCTCGTCCCAACCCATATACAATGGAATAATCCCGATATGATCACGGGCGACCAAATAAGTATCCTTTTCGGCATCATACAGCGCAAAGGCAAAAATACCGTTCAAATCTTCAATGAATCGCGGCCCTTTCTGCTCATAAAGCGCCAAAATGACCTCGCTGTCAACCTGCGTGGAAAAATTGTAATCGGACAACTCATTCCGCAATTGCTGGTGATTATAAATCTCGCCGTTCACCGCAAGTACAATACTGCGATCTGAGCTATACAGTGGCTGTTGGCCTGATTTCGGATCAACGATTGCTAAACGTTCATGCGCCATGATAGCCCGGTCCGAGCTGTATATCCCCGACCAGTCCGGTCCCCGGTGGCGAATCTTTTTCGACATTTTCAATACCTGGGGGCGCAACTCTTCCGACTTGGTTTTCAAGTCAAAAGCTCCAATGATTCCACACATATATGTAATATAATTAAATATTCATTCTAGCTAATGTTGCAAAGTAACGGATAAAATATTGACATTCGCAATAAAAACTATTTTTTTTAATCATTTTTTCAAAAAAATGAGATTATTTAAATAATTATATTAACGAAACCAGCGGTGAACTGTCACAA
Source organism: Parapedobacter sp. 2B3 (assembly GCF_041925275.1). Lineage (NCBI taxonomy): Bacteria > Pseudomonadati > Bacteroidota > Sphingobacteriia > Sphingobacteriales > Sphingobacteriaceae > Parapedobacter > Parapedobacter sp. 2B3. The sequence continues at coordinate 114,615 of NZ_JBHEUZ010000010.1, forward strand.
TTTTAATATAAATATGCCTGGTAAAATCTTGCCGTGCATAAAGAGATAAGGTTATTGGTGGGCCGCAATATAAACACTATTTTTGCAGCGCCCCGAAGATGGCCGTTCGCCTTGCTTTGTTAGGCAAACTTTGTTATGTTTGGGGCAATCTGCTGGGGAACACCATCAATTCAACAAAGAACGTGAAGAAACGAATCGCCATTTTTGCTTCCGGCTCCGGGTCAAACGCCCAGAAAATCATGGAACATTTCAAATACGACGGCCAAGCCGAAGTCGCCTTGATTTTAAGCAATAATCCAGATGCATACGTGCTCCAGCGCGCCGACAATTTTGAGGTGCCTACCCATGTGTTTGATAGGCACGCACTCTATCAAACAGATGAAATCGTCAATCTTTTGGCCAAACTCCAAATTGATTTGGTAGTATTGGCGGGCTTCCTTTGGTTGGTCCCCCAGAATTTACTCGACAAGTACCCCAATAAAATCATCAACATACATCCGGCATTACTCCCAGCCTACGGTGGCAAGGGAATGTATGGTGATCGCGTACACCAAGCTGTGCTCCATGCTGGCGAGGAAGAATCGGGCATTACCATCCATTTCGTCAACGAACAGTTCGATGAAGGTGAAATCATCTATCAAGCCCGTTTCCGCATCGAACCCAACGATGGCTTGGAGGTCATCAAATTCAAAGGGCAGCAATTGGAACATCTGCATTATCCGAAAGTCATTGAAAACCTGCTTAAGAGAATGTGACTGCGGGGATTTTTTTTATCTTTGCGGCTCATAAACTAAATAGCTGAATAGCGAATGAGCCATCCCGTAAAAATCAAAAATGCACTGGTCTCCGTATATTATAAGGATGGCCTTGCCCCGTTAATCAACTTACTACACAAACAAGGTGTAACCTTCTATTCCACGGGCGGCACCGAAACCTTCATCCGCGAACTCGGGCATAATGTCGTTCCCGTAGAAGACCTCACAGGTTACCCGTCTATCCTAGGTGGCCGCGTGAAAACACTCCATCCCAAGGTATTTGGCGGAATCCTGTCGCGCCGGCCATTGGAAGCCGATAGCCATCAATTGCAGGAATATGAAATCCCTGAGATCGACTTGGTGATTGTGGACCTCTACCCGTTTGAAGAAACGGTGGCGTCGGGCGCATCGGAGCAGGAAATCATTGAAAAAATAGATATCGGCGGTATCTCACTGATCCGTGCGGCGGCGAAGAACTTCAACGATGTGGTCATCATCGCTTCCAAAGACGACTATAAATACCTTGAAGATATCCTTGCCGAGAACGAGGGTTATACGTTCGTTGAGCACCGTAAGGAACTCGCCAAACGTGCTTTCAACGTGTCGTCACATTACGATTCGGCGATATTCAGTTACTTTAACCAAGAAGCACCGCTGCAAGTGTTCAAAAAAAGCGAACAACAGGCCCAGGTGCTCCGTTACGGAGAAAACCCCCACCAAAAGGGCGTTTTTTATGGTAACCTGGATGCGCTGTTCGATAAGCTCAACGGCAAGGAACTGTCCTATAACAACCTCGTGGATGTAGACGCGGCGGTAGCGCTCATCGATGAATTTGAACAGCCGACGTTCGCCATATTGAAACATACGAATGCCTGCGGTGTTGCTACCCGCCCGGATCTGCTCACCGCATGGCAGGATGCACTGGCCTGCGATCCGGTATCGGCATTTGGCGGTGTAATCATCTGCAACGGTGAGATCGATGGGCAAACGGCCGACGAAATCAACAAACTGTTCTTTGAGGTTTTGATTGCGCCGACCTACAATGAGGCCGCGCTACGCATACTTACCGGAAAGAAAAACCGGATATTGTTGCGGCGCAAACATACAGCTCTTCCCAAGAGCCAATTCAAGACGCTGCTCAACGGTGTCATCGAGCAGGATAAAGATGCGGTGATTGAGGGGCCGGAACAAATGCAGCCCGTTACGGACAAAATCGCTACCGAGCGGGAGTTGGAAGACCTCTTCTTTGCCAATAAAATCGTCAAACACACGAAATCCAATACCATTGTACTGGTCAAGGATGGCCAGCTATCCGCAAGCGGCGTGGGGCAAACATCGCGCGTGGATGCACTGAAGCAAGCCATCGAAAAGGCCAAGTCTTTCGGCTTTGATTTGCGTGGTGCGGTGATGGCGTCAGATGCGTTCTTCCCGTTCCCCGACTGTGTGGAGATTGCAGCTGACGCAGGCATCACGGCAATCAGCCAGCCGGGTGGTTCTATCCGCGACAAGGAATCGGTGGAAATGGCCAACAAGAAAGATGTAGCGATGGTTATCACTGGTGTGCGGCATTTTAAACATTAGTAATGGAACACGGGTCGATTACATCCGTGTCATCCGTGTTTAATTAAAACAACTCGGTTATGAAATTTGGAAGCGTTGAACATCCAGAAGCGATAGATTTTACCCTGCCCCCCACCCATCCGGATACCCTGGCTTTGTTGGGTAAGCATAAATCCGCTAAGCCGTTGGAGGTATATGTGGGCTGCGCGAAATGGAATAGGCAGGACCTCAAAGGATTCTATCCGCGGGGGACCAAAGACGAATTGACCTATTACGCTACGCAATTCAACAGCATCGAGTTGAACGGCACGTTCTACAACTCGCCCGACAAACAGCAGGTGGAAACCTGGAAAGCCAAGACCCCTGCTGATTTCAAGTTTTTCCCCAAGGTGCCGCAATCCATCAGCCACTATGGCCGTTTGCTCAATGTGGATGAGAAAATGACTGCATTCGCTGATGCTATCGCATTATTCGAAGAGAAGATGGGGGTGAGTTTTCTCCAGTTGCATGACAACTTCAAACCGAAAGATTTTGATCGATTGGCGACATTCGTCAGGAAATTTTCGAAATCCGTACCATTGGCCGTGGAAGTACGCAATGCGGAGTGGTTCGCGGACGCCTCCATTAGCCAAAAATTATACAGCCTGTTGGAAGAAGAAAAAACCGCAAATGTACTGGTGGATACGGCGGGGCGGCGCGACATGCTTCACATGCGACTCACCACGCCTACGGCTTTTGTCCGTTATGTAGGTGCCAACCATCCGACGGATAAGAACCGGCTGGATGATTGGGTTGCCCGCATCAAGGAATGGCGCGACGCGGGCTTGCAGGCGCTCTACTTTTTTGTTCACCAAAATATCGAAGTCGAATCCCCACTCCTTTCCACCTATTTCATCGATCGGCTCAATGCCGACCTCGGCCTCGAGGTAAGAGGGCCGGACGGCAAGCTGTTTAATTGATCAATCGTCGTATTTCTCCAACTGGCGGAGCAAGGTCGCGAAATCTTTCGGGTAAGGTGCTTGGAAATGACAGGCTTTATCCCCTATCGTAAGCCGTAGTTCATGCGCATGCAGGGCAAACCGACGCATAATGGGTTGTTCTTCCTTTCCACGCCCCAGCGAAAAACCGCGTTTTTTGATCTGCGAAAGGTATACCGGTTTACCGTGGTATAGGGCATCCCCCACAATGGCAGCCTGCTGTGTGGCCAGGTGTATGCGTATCTGGTGCATCCGGCCCGTTACCGGACGGCATTCCACCAACGTGAAGTGCTTAAAATAGCGAAGCGAATTGAAATAGGTTTCAGCCCGTTTGCCATTGGCCCGGTCTATCGTCACGTTTTTATTGCCCAGATTAAGTATGGGCAGGTCGACCAACACATCTTCAAACACGTGGGTGCCCCCGATAATTGCGTGGTATAACTTGGTAACGCGCCGGCGTTCAAATTCAATAGATACCAACCGATAAGTCTCGGGGTTTTTGGCGATGAGCAACAGACCGGAAGTTTCCTTGTCGAGCCGGTGGCACACTTGGGCATCGGGGTGGTACTTCTTGGCCAAACGCAATACACTGGGTTCTCCCCCTTCCCGTTCATCCAACGAGGCCAAAAAGGGTGGTTTGTTGATCACAATCAGGTTGTCGTCTTCGTAGATTATCTGTTCCGCAAACTGCGGCAACTTGGGCGCATAGTGATCGTGGTTACTCATACGGGCAAAATTACGTATTCATAGCGACAACGGGAAACCTATTCCACCTACGTTCCGCCAAAAAGGCTATCTTTGCCATATGGACAACTACGCCGTTATTTTTGATATGGATGGGGTCATCGCCCATACCAACCCACATCATACCGAGGCATTCAAGCAGTTTTTTGACAAATACAATGTGGCCTACACCATGGAGGAGTTTGAAGACCACATGTATGGCAAACACAACGACTACATCATGCGCTACTTTTTCAAACGACCGCTGGATGATGCCGAAGTTAAAAAGCTCGCCGAGGAAAAAGAGGCGCTCTTCCGGGAGATTTATGCAGACCAGGTTGAGCCCATTGAGGGGCTTCCCCAGTTCCTGGACGCGCTCAAAACCGCAGGCTATGGCATTGGCGTTGCTACGTCCGCGCCAAGGGCCAATCTCGACTTCATCATCGATAAGCTGTCTTTACGCCCGCTCATGGACGCGCTCCTCTCGAGCGAGGACGTGACGGCGCACAAGCCCGACCCGGAAATTTACCTCAAGTCGGCCGCCTTGCTCAACGCCAAGCCCAGCAATTGCGTGGTCTTTGAAGATTCGTATTCCGGTGTATCCGCTGCAATCAACGCCGGTACGACGGTGGTCGGCGTGCTCACGTCGCATTCAGCCGACGAGCTTCCACCGTGCCAGCGCTATATACATGACTACCGTGAAATCGGCGTGGACGATATCGGCCAACTATTAACTGCCCACAATGCCTGACTTTTCCGGTTTCTTGCAAGGACCGGTCGAATGGGCTGTTTTTCTGGGTTGTGCTATGCTTGTCGGTATGTCTAAAACAGGCGTCCCAAACATTGGAACCTTTACCGTACCCGTGTTCGCGCTGCTTTTTGGGGCCAAGGCATCCACGGGTATTGCCTTGCCCATGCTCTGCATGGCCGATTTACTGGCCGTCATTTATTACCGCAAGAAATTCCACCGTGATTTGGTGCTGAAGCCCATGCCGTGGGCGCTGCTGGGATTGGTCGTAGCACTCGTGGCAGGGCACCTTATTCCCCAGTCGGGGTTCAGGATCATGATGGCCATCTGCATCCTTATCGGGATAGCCACCATGGTGGGCACCCGACACCCCGAGCGGGCTTATGCGCTCACCGAATCACCGTGGTTCGCCCCCGTAATGGGCTTTCTATTGGGTTTTTCGACCATGATCGGCAATGCCGCAGGCCCGCTCCTGGTGGTTTATCTGCTCGCTTTGCGCCTGCCAAAGTTCGCTTTTGTTGCCACCGGGGCATGGTTTATCATGATTCTCAATTACCTCAAAATCCCGCTACAAGCTTTCCTTTGGGACAACCTCTCGTGGAACAGTCTCCTCCTTAATCTGACAGCACTCCCCTTTATCCTGCTTGGCGGCCTACTCGGCATCCGCCTGGTTCACATCCTCCCCGAACGCCAGTTCAAGACGGCCATGATTGCGTTGACCGCGATATCGACATTATTTCTGCTGATTTAGCCGGCCGCTATTTTGGCCGCTTCCTAATTTTTACTTATCATTGGATGGGATATACACCATAGGGAATGGATGTGCATGTAAAAAACGTCGATGCATTCGTAGTGTATTCGCTCAGCGAATATGCCGTAACCGTTCAATTCGATGATCGCATCAACGCAGATATGCTTGAACGTATCCGCAGTTTCAATGCCCTTTTGCATCGCCATCCCTTTGATGGATTTCGCACTACGGTACCGGCCTACACGACACTGAGCGTATACTTTGACCCGCTTGATGTGATGCAAGCCAGCCGATTGACCGGTATCAATTGCTTTGAACGGGTTTCGAATTTCCTGCACGGACTCCAAGCTGAATGGTCGATTGCGCTGGCGCCCGCACCCGACCCTACGCCTATTCCATTATGCTACGGAGGCGCATTTGGCCCCGACCTGGATGATGTGGCCCGCCAGCTTGGCATTGCGGCGGCAACGGTTATCGAGTTGCACAGTGCGGCGATCTATCGAGTGCACCTTATCGGATTTACACCCGGATTCGCCTACCTGGGGGGCATGCCCAAGCAACTTGCGGTACCACGCAAAGCTTCACCGCGCAACAAGGTGACGGCGGGATCAGTAGGTATTGCCGCGGAGCAGACAGGCATTTATCCACTCGACACCCCCGGTGGCTGGCAAATCATCGGCCGCACGCCGCTTCGCCTTTTCGATACCAGCCGCGAGCAGCCGGCGTTGCTGAAGGCAGGCGATCGCGTGGTGTTCCAAGCCATCGATCATGAATTATTTGAACGATTCTCCAGTGATGCCGATGCGGATAGCGATAATTAAGCCGGGTCTGTTGAGTACAGTCCAAGACATGGGGCGTTGGCAGCACCTGTCCCAAGGGGTGCCCCGCTCGGGGGCGATGGACGCCCTTTCCGCACGCATCGCAAATCTGGCGGTAGGCAACACCATCGATAAAGCGGTGATCGAGTTTACCTATGCCGATGCGCTGTTCCGGAGTGAAGACGACTTGTTGCTGGCTTACTCCGGCGATGGGGCGGTGCTCAAAGCGGGTTCATATGTCTTGCCGTCAGACCGACCGGTATATGTGCCATTCGGCACTGAGATTTGCCTCGCCCCCAACGCCAGCGGCTGCCGGACCTACCTCGCCGTTGCCGGTGGATGGGACGTTGCCGAAGTGTTGGGCAGCAGGAGCACTTATATCACCGCAGCATTCGGTGGTTATGAAGGTCGGGCTTTGCGTCCGGGCGACCTGCTGCATGCCGCGGATAACCACACCGCTATTACAGCAGCATGGTGTCGCCATCTGTGGGGCCGGGCAATCCGTTACCCACCATGGGCCATCGCCCGTGGGCATTTCTTGCCCCCGAACCGCTACTCCATACGTGTTGTCCCTGCCCGGGAATTCGCATGGTTTGTGGGCAAGTCTGTGGTAGACTTGCTTTCGGCGCCCTTTACCGTGAGCACCAGATGCAACCGCATGGGATACCACTTGGAGGGGCCTGCCCTCCACCGTACGGTAGACCGCGAACTAATTTCCACGGCCGTCGTCCCAGGCACAGTACAGGTTACGGGCGACGGTAACCCCCTATTGCTGATGGCCGACTGCCAAACCACAGGAGGATATCCACGAATCGCGCAAGTTGCCACGGTGGATATGCCCCTTTGCGCGCAACTCAAACCCGGCGACATGATTTTTTTTAACGAAATCAGCCGTAGCGAAGCTGAAAAGTTATACCTTCACCGTGAGAACCAATTGAACAGATTGGCGGCTTCGCTCGCGATGCATACACCAACCATGTGATGATGATTTCCGTTGACTTGAATTGCGATATGGGTGAGACACCGGGAAACCAACCGGGATCGAAAGATGACGAACTCCTGAAGTATATATCCTCGGCCAACATCGCCTGCGGCTTCCATGCAGGCGATCCGCATCGCATGCAGCTCACGGTAACCCGTGCCGTCCAGCGTGGGGTCGCTATTGGTGCCCATCCGGGGCTGCCCGACAGGAAGGGGTTCGGCAGGCTGGAACGGCCAGTCTCCGCCAAAGAAGTTTACGAACTGGCGCTCTATCAAATAGGGGCGCTATATGGATTTGTCCGCGCGGCGGGGGGAACGCTGCGCCATGTCAAAGCCCACGGGGCATTGTATAACATGGCCGCGCGCGATGCGGGCTTGGCCAAGGCGTTGGCAGCGGCGGTTTACGATTTCGATGCCAACCTCATTCTCTACGCACTTGAAGGGAGCGAAATGGTACGGGCGGCAAAAGCGCAGGGCTTACGGGTAGCCACCGAAGGGTTTGTAGACCGCACCTACCAAGCAGACGGCACGCTTACACCGCGGTCGCATCCGGACGCTTTGATTACCGACATCGAAACCCTATCAAATCAGGCCGTTACCCTGTCAAAACGGGTGGATACGTTATGCATTCACGGTGATAACCCGCAAGCGGTGACGCACGCCCGCATGGTGCGTGGTGCATGCGTACGGTCGGGCATCGCCATCATCCCACCCTTTGCCCCATGAAGAAATACAATTGGAGTGTCTTATTGGGAGCGGCCTTTCTAATGGCCACATCGGCCATCGGCCCCGGTTTCCTCACCCAAACCGCCGTTTTTACCGCCCAGCTAGGTGCCGATTTTGCCTGCATCATCCTGCTTTCCATCGTGATCGATGCCATCGCCCAACTGAATATCTGGCGGGTCATTACCGTAGCGGATAAACCCGCCCAGGAAATTGCCAACAAGCTGTTGCCCGGACTGGGCTACGCGATTGCTGCATTGGTATTCCTTGGCGGTTTGGCCTTCAATATCGGCAATATGGCCGGGGCGGGTTTAGGCTTGAACGTATTGCTCGGCATCGACGTGGCATATGGGGCCGTTATCAGTGCCGTTATTGCCGTGGCCATATTCGTATATAAAGAGGCCGGCAAAGCGATGGATGGGTTTGCCAAAGGGCTCGGGCTGTTGATGATCTTGCTCGTCTGTTACATCGCCTATCAGAGCAAGCCACCCGTGGCAGACGCCCTGCTGCGGTCGGTGGCTCCGAGCCAGTTCAGCTTCACCGCTTTGCTCACCATTGTAGGGGGCACGGTAGGGGGTTACATTACCTATGCAGGCGCTCACCGGCTGTTAGACGCCCGGATTACCGGTATACAAAACCTACCGGCCGTGAATCGCGGGGCCGTCAGTGCAATCGGCATTGCCTCGCTTATGCGTATATTGCTGTTTGTTGCTGCCCTTGGGGTCGTCAACTCGGGTTATACCCTAGACCCGGCAAACCCGCCGGCTTCCGTATTCCAGCTAGCCAGTGGGCAACTTGGTTATAAGCTCTTCGGATTGGTGATGTGGTGCGCGGCCATCACCTCCGTTGTTGGAGCAGCTTATACATCGGTTTCGTTTATCAGAACTTTCCACCCCCTTATCGCCGCATATAATCGCACCATCATCGTCGTCTTCATGCTGGTTTCATGTGCCATCTACGTTTTCGTAGGCCAGCCTGTAAAGACGCTGATCGTCGTCGGCGCGCTCAATGGACTCATCCTGCCCGTATCGTTGGGCATCATGCTTATTGCTGCGTATCGGGCAAAAGTCGTGGGCACCTACAAGCAACCGCTGTGGTTAAGCCTGGCGGGAGCGGCGGTGGTTGTACTCATGGCCTGGATGGGGTATCAGACGTTGGTCCAAGCTTTTCCTTGAAGAAGTCCACCGTGCGCTGCCATGCGAGCTGTGCAGCCTCCGGGTCAAACCGGGGCGTGGTATCGTTATGGAATCCATGATTGGCGTCGGTGTACATATACATGGTATATTCTTTATGGTTTGCTTTCAGCGCTTGTTCGTAAGCCGGCCATCCTTCATTTACCCGGGTATCCAATTCTGCATAGTGCAATTGGAGTGGCGCGTGTATTTTCGGCACGTTCTCGGCAGTGGGCTGGCCGCCGTAAAACGGCACGGCAGCTTTTATATCCGGTAAACGGACGGCCATCATATTCGAAACCCACCCACCGAAACAGAATCCCACCACCCCCACCTTGCCATTGCACGAGTCGTGTTGTTGCAGAAAAGCCGCCGCGGCGATGAAATCCTCGAGCATTTCATCGCGATCCCGCTTGCTTTGCATTTCGCGTCCTTCATCGTCGGTACCCGGATACCCTCCTAACGGGCTTAGTGCGTCCGGTGCAAGGCTGACAAATCCTGCCAATGCGGCCCTACGGCATACATCTTCGATGTGCGGATTGAGTCCGCGGTTTTCATGGACCACCACGACGCCGCCTAACCGTTGGGTATTGCCCTTCGGCATGCACAACAACGCCTTAATCGTACCGCCGCCTTTCGACGACGGGTAGTCTACATACGTTTCCGTAATCCGGGGATCGCCGGGCTTTACCTGAATGCGGTCCTGGTAATTGGGCATCAGGAAGCTCATCAGTGCCGGCACGGTAACGGCCCCGCCGGCATACGCCGACAACCGCTGCATGAAATCGCGGCGTGATAGCCGGTTGTGTGCATAATCATCGTAGAGGTCGAAGACCTCTTGCTTGATGTCTTCTTTTTTTAACTGTGGCATCGTTCTTCCTTTTAGCGGTTAACTTTTCCATATTTTAGCCAACGCTCCAAAGGGGCAACGGCCGAATATATCTATAAAAGTAAATAAAAATCACTGATCCACTGATTTCCATTGTTATTTATCCAAGTTTTTGAGCAACTTCTTGAGGCTAATCCCCTTACCTAATACCGGTTTGAATATATCGCCTTCGGAGCGAATGCGATCCAACGCATTGGCAATGGTAAAATCACTTAACTTCAACCCTTTTTTCACTTCTTCCCAGTGAAGCGGCATAGATACCGTGGCATCAGGCTTGGGTCGCAGTGAGTAAGGTGCGGCCAGCGTTGCCGCGGGCCGGTTTTGCAGGAAATCGATATACACCTTGCCCCGGCGCCGGTCGGTCATCCGTTCAACGCTGGTAAAATCCAACGTAGAATCTACCTCAGTGGCCACCCAGCGTGCAAAGAGTTGCGACTGGCCGTAGGTGTATTTTGCACCTAAAGGAACATAAATATGCAGTCCTGTCGAGCCGGAGGTTTTACAGTATGATGGTACGGCGATATCCTCCAGGAAAGCATGGATGGCATTGGCCACCTCAATAACCTGCTCGAACGTATTGCTTTTATCGGGATCAAGGTCCAAAAGGCACCACGTTGGGTAATCGGGCTTATGGATTGTGCTGCTCCACGGATTCATCTCAATAGCCGCAAGGTTAGCCATATAGAGCAGGGCCGCCTCATTATTGCATAACATGTAGTGCTTACGTTTCCGTTCGCCCGCTGCTTTATAGGGATATTTTTCTACCCATGCGGGTACTTTCCCGGTCACATCTTTCTGGTAGAAGCTCTTACCGTTTACCCCATTTGGAAACCTGTTGAGCGACTGGGGCCTGTCTTTGAGATAAGGGAGTATATAGTTGGCTACCTGCCAGTAATAGTTGACCATGTCACCTTTCGTATATCCCACATTTGGCCAGAATACCTTTTGAACGTTCGTGAATTTCAGCTCGTTGCCGTTCACCTTCCTTACCTGCGTCTTTTCTTTCCCTATTATTTTTCCCATGATAGCTTCTTTTTCCATAACCACTGTCTTGGGGTCCTTATCCACCCGTAGCGCGATGAATGCGGGGTGCCTGAACACACCATCATCGGTCACTTCTGTATAATGGATCTCGCACACGATTTTAGGTGTGATCCAAGTTGCCTTTGCATGCGGCGGATTGGGTCTGAACCGCGACGGCTTGTTCGGGTCGGGAGGGGTGGCGAAGGGACTGGTTTTGCGAATTAGCGGTTTGAACAACTGTAGCATTTCACGTTGCTCCTGGTCTTTAAAGCCGGTGCCTACCTTTCCTGCGTATTTGAAATCATTACCGTCAAATACGCCGAGCAACAGCGAACTGAAGGGCTTCGATGTTCCCGCGTTGCGCGTAAAGCCGCCAATAACAACTTCCTGCCGTTTTTGCAGCTTGATTTTCAACCAATCCCTCGTTCGCTCACCGGGATGGTAAATACTATCGGAGCGTTTGGCGATAATACCCTCTAAGCCGAGCTTACCTGCCGCTTCGAAAAATGCATTCCCATCGGCATTGACACTATAACCACTCCGAATGATTCCCTCGGCCGGTACGAGGCGCTGGAGGATGGCCTTCCGTTGCGACAGCGGCAACTCCATGGTGTCCTTACCTTCATACCATAGCAGATCAAAGACGTAATACAACAGCTCACCGTCCGCTTCGCTACGCCAGTTCTCCAGCCGATTGAAGTTAGAGATTCCGCCATTCGTCACCGCGACAATTTCCCCGTCTACTACAGCATTTATGTCCCACGCGCTTACCGCTTCAAAAACGGGGTAAAATTTATCGGCAAACGATTTGTTACTGCGCGATTTCAAGGCCACTTGCTTTCCATTTCGGAACGCCAATGCGCGGTATCCGTCCCATTTCACCTCATACTCCCATTCCGGGTCGTCGAAAGAGGCGTCGACGAGTGTGGCCAACATGGGTGGAATGGATTTCGGAAAAGGTGCTTTTTTAGCACTTTTGAGCAATGCGGCTACATCTACGGCGGTCCGCGGATTCGCATTCCCCTCGGGATTTACTTGTTCTTTCAACGTGGTTTTAACTGCCTGCTTCTTTTCAGCCTTTCTCTTCGCCGATGGCTTCGTGCTCCCATTACTGGCCGCTGCTGCCACCTGGGCGAGCGTCAATTTGGAAACCACCGATTTCTCCTTCCGCGTAATGTCCGCATCGGTAGCATACCGGTCGTTGTGCTTGATAAGCAGCCAAGCGTTATCTTCCTTTCCTTTCATCTTCACCAGTGCGAACTCACCTTTTAGCTTTTTACCCTTCAATACCACTTTTAGTGACCCGGCCCGCCATTGCTTCATCAGGTCTTTTTCCATGGTTTTTTTATCGCCGTTACTTTCGATCGGCTCATAGGTACCCTCATCCCAGACAATCACCGTACCTGCTCCATAGTTACCTTTCGGTATGACACCTTCGAAATCCTTGTAATCATAAGGATGGTCCTCTACCTCCATAGCCAATCGCTTATCGTTTGGATTAAGCGAGGGGCCCTTCGGTACTGCCCAACTCTTCAATATGCCACGGAGTTCTAGCCTGAAATCGTAATGTAACCGTGATGCATGGTGTTTTTGTACCACGAAACGGAGTTGTGCGGCGGGAGCCTTACCTCCTGCCGGCTCGGGCGTTTCGTTCAACCGACGCTTCTTCCTGTATGCTGAGAGTGCCATGTGCGATTGGTTATGCCAGGCTTGCTTTCAATTGTTCCAAAAGATCGGCCGAGCCTTTGGGTTTAGCTTTCAGTTTCCTTACGGTAGGCCGTTTGCCCTTGGCCTTTGCCCGGATGAGTTTCATCAACTCCTTGCTGTATTCATCGCGATATTCCTCTACATTGAATTCACTGGTATGTTGCTTGATTAGCTTTACTGCCATATCCATTTCGGCTTTCGAAACGGATGACAGGGTAATGCCGGGGTCTGATGCTGGCCGGATTTCCTCATGGAAGCGAAGCCGGTTGAGCAACAATAAGTTATCATAAGGTCGTATGACGGCTAAGTTCTCTGTACTGCGCATTACAAAAGTGGAAAGTGCTGCTTTTTTGGTTTTAACCAATGCACGATACAGCAGTGAATAGGCTTTCTCGCCGCCTTTCTGCGGGCTCAGGTAATAAGGCGATTCGAAATAGATGCTATCGATTGCCGATTCGTTGACGAACGATTGCAGGTTGATAGTCTTCGTCTTTTCCGGACTTGCCTCTTCAAAATCAGCATCTTCGACTACGATGTACTTGTCTTTAAGGTAGTGGCCTTTGACAATGTTGTCCCAATCGACCTCTTTTCCCGTGCGTTCGTTCACCCGCTTGTACCGCACGCGGTCCAGTGACTTCCGTTCCAGCAGGTCGAAGTCTGGCCGGCTTTCCTGCGTAGCACTGTATATTTTTATGGGAATGTTTACCAGGCCGAAGCCGATAGCGCCTCTCCATATAGCTCTCATCGTTCTGATTTTACAAGGGTAAACAATCGGCGGTGCTGATTGTTCTCCGTTCAGGAACCACGATTGATTGACAAGTAAAAATTAAAATCCGATGAGCAACAACATCATAGGAATTATCGTAGGCAGCTTACGCAAGGCATCATTTTCTAAGAAACTCGCCAAATCCATTTCCACCATGGCTCCTTCCGAATTTGAGTTCAAGACCATACCGATCGATGACTTGCCTATCTATAACCAGGATTTCGATGACGAAGACCGGGTGCCGGAATCGTATGTCGTATTCCGGAATGCCATTAAGGCCGTCGATGGCGTGATTTTCGTTACTCCCGAATATAATCGTTCCATGCCGGGTGTCCTGAAAAATGCGTTGGACGTCGGGTCACGGCCGTATGGCAAAAACACGTGGGACGGAAAGCCTGCCGCCATATTCAGTAATTCGCCGGGAAACCTTTCCGCATTTGGAGCCAACCACCACCTACGGCAATGCTTGGTATTTCTCAACGTACCCGCTATGCAGCAGCCAGAGGTTTATCTTCCGGATATGAAAGATGCATTCGATGAGGACGATAATCTGAAAAGCAAAGAAACAAAAGCGTTCCTCCACCAAGCGGTTGATGCGTACATCGATTGGTTTAACAAACTGACGTAATCCGTGCGCATCGGTGTGGGACTATTGCAAGAAAGCACCAATATATTCAAAGGCCTCAGCCAGGTGCTCCGGTGGGATACCATGGCCTCCGGAGTATGTAAAGACCGTATGTTCAACTCCATTTCCGGCAAGTGCATCACGCAATTCATAAGCCTGGGATACGGGCACCAATGCATCTTCCGTGCCGTGCAATAAAAGGAATTTCGGGCTGGATGATGTGACGAAGTTTATCGGTGACGCCTGTTCATACCGATCACCTTGATCGGTTGGCGCACCGCCCATAAATGCAGCCACAATCAATTTGGCTTCCGTATTTCCGTACTCATAAAGCGATTGCATATTGTAAACGCCGGCAATCGCTACACAGCCCTTGATATTGCCGTTGCTGTTGTGCTTCAAGGTATGAAGCGCAGCGAGGTGTGCCCCGGCACTACCCCCGGCCAGGTACGTGTCTGACGACAATTGGTACGGTTCCAATCGGCGATACAGGTAATCCATCGCTTGCTTCACGTCATTCTCCGCTGTTGGATACCGGTTTTCGTCGCCGTTCACGAGCCGATAATTCAGATTCACCAGTGCAAAGCCGGGAAAATGCGCTTTCAGCGTCTGTAAATTTTCATCCGTAAACTGAAGGTCACCTTTATCACCCGCCATCCAGCCGCCGCCATGGATAAAAACGACAATCTTCGTCGTCGCTTGCGATCTTCCCGCGGGAAGATAAACATCCATCCGCTGTTGCTCGTGGTCCCCGTAGGCCACGTCTTTCAAGATTACGTCTTCTGCTACCGGATACACCTCGGGCGCTGTATCTTTCGTACAACCCCACAGGTATAAGACGGCGATAAACAACGATACGACAGCAAAGTTAATGGTCTTCATCATTTACGTTTTAAAATCCGCTGCAATCCTTGTGCCTAAACGGAAGCGCAAAAAAACTTGTGTTAGAAAAAAACCCCTGATCCGGGCGGATAGGGGCTTTTAAACTAACCAATTATAAACCTAAATTATGAAAAGACAATCTTACTTTTACTTATAACGTAGTGTATTGTCATGTATTGTATGAGATGTATTATTTTTTTTTCCGATTTCTGTTACGCAAACAATGCCATCTCCGGCAGGTGCACACCATCGGGGGTCGTATAAAACGGGCGGCCCTCTACTATCGCGTGTTTTTGTTGGTCAATACCCAATGCATGGTAAATCGACTGATGGATTTGCTCAATCCGGATGGGATTCTCGATGGTCTTGCAAGGCCTTTCATCGGCTGTTTTTCCAAACACCGATCCTTTCTTTATTCCCCCACCAAACATCAATATGGAGCACCCATCGGTAAAATGGCGGTGCATGCCATAGTTGCGGATGTCATTGATCACATCGGGTTGCTCTACTTGGTGCAACACTTCTGCCCCCGGGCGGCCCTCCATGACCATGTCACGACTGAATTCGCTGGCAATGATAACCAGTGTACGCTCAAGGTGCCCACTACGGTCAAGGTCTTTGATCAACTGGGCTATGGGCGCATCGATGAGTTTCTTCATATCCCCTGCGCGTACGTGGCCGTTCTCGTGGGTATCCCACCCCATAAATGGTTCATACTCGGAAGTCACACTGATAAACCTTGCACCCTGTTCCACAAGTCTACGCGCCATTAAACATCCCAATCCGAATTTACCGGTGTTATATACCGCATACTGTTCCTCCGGTTCCTCCCGCAAATCGAATGCTTTGGCCTCCGGCGATTTGAGCAGCATATACGCCTGCTCCATCGATCTTTTGAACGATTCTTTTTGATAGTCACTCCCAAGGTCGCCAATTGCGTTTTGGTCGAGCAGTTCGGTGTACAATTGGTTGCGCCGCTCAAATCGGCTAAATGACATCCCTGCGGGTGGCTTCACAGCATCGAGTCCGCCGGAAGGGTCGGGAATCATGAAAGGCCCGTATTCACTGCCAAGGAAACCGGCCGTATGGAAAGCTTTGAGTTCTTCCGCTTCTCCTACCGTCATCCGCTGACCGATATTAATGAACGGTGGGATCACTGGGTTTTTAGGGCCAAGCTCCTGCGCTATCCACGCCCCGATATGCGGAGCAGATACCGTTTGTGGGGGTTCATAGCAGGTATGCCAATGATACTGGTGCCGCGAATGTAGGATATGCCCGAGGTCGGCGGCCACATAAGAACGGATAAGTGTACCCCTGTCCATCAGTGAGGCCATAGATTCCAAACCCTCCGAAAAAGAGATGCCATCCAATGCTGTCGGAATGGACGGAAAAGTGCTCAATACCCGGTTGGAATCCAACCCTTTCTCAAACGGCGTATAGGCTTTGGGATCGAACGTGTCTGTATGGGCCATGCCGCCGGCCATCCATAGCAAGATGACAGCATCAGCAGTTGCCTGCTTTCCGGAGCACGAACTCAAAAATCCCGCAAGCGGCGCACCGGCAGCTAATGCGCCCAAGGTACCGGCAGTCGCCGTCTTCAAGAAATCCCTTCTGTTATAATATTGGTTCATAGCTATATTATTCGATAAATTGAAATTCAGGTAACAACACCACTGACCATAGCAAATCCTGCACACTGGTGGTATCCATCTGCTGGCCCAAGATTTCATGCGATACACGCCGTTCATCCTCCGACGGCTGGCGTCCAAGGCTTTGCGTGAATACCGCGGTAATCAGTCCGTCCTTGTCCCGATGGGTTGCCATCCACTCCTGCGCACCGGCTATCAGCGTTTCATTCAATAGGGCTCCATTAGTCAACTCCATCGCCTGCAGCAGCGTAGCTTGCCCATCGCGAACGCTAATGATATTCTCGCGGCTAGGGCGGCCAAGTGCGGTCAGAAACGGGTCGTTTTGCACCAACGCTGCGCGTACAAACGGGTGGGATTCCTTATACGATGCTTCATCACCTTCCGGATTATACTTCAAAGACGTAGTGGGATACATTGGATGGACGATCGTACTGATGGCATCCGCATATTGCTCGGCGGTAAGCTTCCTTTTCAATACCCCCGTAAACACAAAATCAGCGTTGTTAATCGTCGCCGGATCGGCGATGGCTACAGAGGGAAGCTGGTAGGTTTTAGACGTGGTGATCAGGTAAAGCAAATGCTTCACATCATATGCGTTATCCACAAAATTTACCGCAAGCCAATCCAAGAGATCCCTGCTCCACGGTTCGTTGTCCATCTCGTCGGTGGGTGCTACGATACCACGTCCCATCAGCTGCGCCCATATCCGGTTTACCAGTGTGCGGTATAGACGTCCATTTTCAGGTTGTGTGAGCAACTGCGCAAGTTCGCGCGACTTCTCCTCGACCGATCCGTTTTTTGTAATGTCTCCCAGCTCGGGCCAAAGCAGCCTTGTATCGGCCATTTCCCCCGTGGGGATATCACAACGGGCTATTTCGAGCTGATTTTCGGAAAAGATGTTGGCAAAGGCATACGCGTCATCCAGTTTCCAGTCGCTTACAAAGCTATCATGGCAAGAAGCACATTTTAAATTCACGCCCAGCAACGCCTGTGACACGTTCTGAGCAGCCTGCATGGCGGTAGTTTGGCTGCTGTTGACGGCCCCCCGCCATGCAATGCCCTTGATAAAGCCTTTTGACGATTCATCGGGGTTCAGCAGCTCCTTCACGAACTGGTTATAAGGTTTGTTGTCTACAAGCGCCCGGTATAACCAGTCGGAAATATTGAAGCGGCCGTTGGTGATATAACCTGGCCCCGTATAATCGTTGCGAAGCAAATCATTCCAAAAGGTGGTCCAATGCATCGCATAGTCATCGTTGCGGCCTAATAATTCAGCAGCGACCTGTGCCCGCTTATCCGGCCGTGTGTCTTCTTCAAAATCGCGTAATTGCTGCGGCGTCGGCAGCAATCCAACCAGGTCGGCATATATGCGTCGGAGGAATATCCGGTCGTCTACCACGTCGGGCCATGTGAGCTGATTGCCTTCGAAATAATCATTGACCCATCGGTCAATGGGATTCTCCAACCCTTTCGTTAATGCCGGCAATTCAGGGCGCCGAGGTTCCAACGGCGCCACAGGGAAAATACCTTTGATGTGTTCCGGCCATGGCGCACCTTTCGCTACCCAAACCTTGATCAGATTTACTTCGTTATCATCCAGCGGCTTGCCTTTTCCGGGCATGGCCTCCTTATGCCCCGCTGGCAGTGTAATGCGTCGAATCAACTCACTGTTATCCACGTCTCCGGGCAGGATTGAGGGTCCTGATTCACCACCTTGAAATACAAACTCCCGTTGGTCGAGACGTAATTTCCCTTCAGTCTTGTCGCTGCTGTGGCATTGGAAGCAGCGGTGCGCCAGCACGGTGCGGACGGCCATGTTCAGCTGGGTTTCTTGCTGTTCGTCCAAGGTGTCGAGCTGGGCGAACGACTGCCATGCTACCGTGGTTGGCGTGCCACCCAAAGCAGCCGCCATCCGTTCGTCTTCGCCCCCCCAGGGTGTAACGCCCAGCAGGTAATCTTGACCATGGGTAAGGGACCCACCGTAGTGACCGGCAAGGAATACGCCCACGGAAGAAAGAAGCAAGGTAACTTGGTATGCCTTGATAAAAGCCAGTCGTTTTTTACGGACCACTGCCCACAGTAATAATCCAGCCAACGCACCTAGCACCGCGGTGGCGGTTCCGGACCATTGATGGGCATAGAATGTGTCGCCACCATATTCGCCGGTCCAGGCCAATAACCAGCCACATGACGCAGCGATGACGGCACTTAAACTCCCGATGAAAACAAGCCAATTGATACCGGCGCGCAGTTGCGACTGGAAGCGACGGAAGGTTAACAACTCCATCACAGCGGCAATCAATAACAGCGATACCGGAAAATGCACAAGCATAGGATGCATCCGCCCTACAAATTCCCAGCCCCACCATATGTCCGCGGGTTCGCTCGCCGGCGCCTCAGGCTGTGCATATGCCGCCAGGGCAAGAAGCTGTAAAAAAAAAACACAAACCGTTATCGGCAACCGCCGTTCCACAGGTAAAGTCTGTTTAATCATCGAGTGGTTTATAAAAACATTTATCGCCTACTAAAGAACGCAAAATATCCTGCGGAAGTATCCTGTACCTTCCTGCCCGCACCCAAATATGCCCGATTTCCGCATCGTGTAATGCATGAAATTACTAGTGACATGAATGGGTTGCTCGGCGTTGGCTATCGTTAGGTAAAAAAATCAAACCAATTTCTTAAATTCGCACAGGAAGAACAAAGGAACCGTGGCGTAGATGCAACTCACTAAGCTCGAAATAAAGGGTTTTAAAAGTTTTGGAGACAAGATCACCATTCATTTCAACGAAGGTGTTACCGCTATCGTTGGGCCAAATGGTTGCGGAAAATCCAATGTGGTAGATGCTATCCGCTGGGTGTTGGGCGAGCAAAGCACACGCATATTGCGCTCGGAAAAGATGGAGAATATCATCTTCAATGGAACGAAAAGCCGCAAAGCCGCCAATCTGGCCGAAGTGTCACTTTCGTTCGACAACACGAAGAACATCCTACCCACCGAGTTCTCCCAAGTTACCATCACCCGGAAACTTTACCGCAGCGGCGAAAGCGAATACCGACTCAACGATGTAAAATGCCGCCTCAAGGACATCACTGATTTATTCCTAGACACCGGCATCGGAGCCGACACCTATTCGATCATCGAATTAAAGATGATTGACGAGATCATCAATAATAAGGAGAACTCACGTCGGATGCTTTTTGAAGAAGCGTCAGGTATCTCTAAATATAAAGTACGTAAAAAACAAACACTCAACAAACTAAGGGATACAGAGAACGATCTGGAGCGGGTGGACGACCTGCTGTTTGAAATTGAAAAAAACCTCAAGACGCTAGAGAGCCAAGCCAAGAAAGCCGAACGATATTACCGGTTGAAGGAACAATACAAAACACTCAGTATCGCACTAGCCACCTATCGAATCAGTCACTTCAATGCCTCATTGGCCACGCTTGATGCCCAAGAACTTGACCACCGTGCTGAGCAAATGCGTATCAGCACCGAAATCGCTAAATTGGAAGCACTCATCCAGCAGCTCAAACAAGAGAGCCTGGTCAAAGAGAAGAACCTGGCTGCTCAGCAACGCACCACCAACGAATACGTGGCTAAGATAAGGGCATACGAAAGCGATAAAAAGGTCAAAAATGAGCAGCTCCGGAACCTGCAGGATAAAGAAACACGCATCAGTGGTGAGCTCACACAAGACCGGCAGCAGCTCAACCACGTGTTGTACAACATTAAGCGCCTCAACGAGGAATACATCGAAGCGCAACAAAAGCTCTATGTTGTTACAGCCACGTTAGAAAACCAGCGGGCCGAAGTAGGCGAATTGCGCGGTCAACAACATGCAGCCAAACAAAAGCTCGACAGCGCGGCACGGCAGCATAGCGACGAGCAGAACGAAAGCTATAAACTCGAAAAGGAAATCGCCGTATTACGTATCCAGCACGATGCGCTCGAACAAGAAAGTTTGCGCAATGTAAGCGATGTGGAGTCCAAAGCCGCTGAGCTTGATCAGTTCAATACGTTGGTTGCCGACCTCGAAGGGCAAACAGAAGCAGTACAGCAGGCCTACAACGCCGCAGCCGATGCCGAAACCACTCTTCAGGAACAGGTGGCCAGCACAGAAGCCGCCATCCAATCGCTCAATGAGGAGCTTATGCGCGACAACCGGCAGCTCGATGCCAAGCAGAATGAATACAACCTCACGAAATCGCTGGTAGATAACTTGGAAGGTTTCCCCGAGTCGATACGTTTTTTACGTAAAAATGCAGGTTGGAAAAACCAGTACCCGCTGTTTTCAGATATTCTCTTTTGCAAAGAGGAATACCGGGTTGCCATTGAAAACTACTTGGAACCCTATATGAACCACTATGTGGTACAACGGCCCGGCGAAGCGGTCCAAGCCATCCGGTTGCTTAGCGATGCCGTACGCGGCAGGGCCAATTTTTTCGTGCTCGATGCCATCAAAGAGTCCGCCGATGTCATATTGGTACAGCAGGCCGACGAGCAACTCATCCCGGCATTGGATATCATCAGTGTGGAGGAACGTTACCTACCCCTTTGCCGTATATTATTGCATAACGTATACTTACTAAATACGGAAGATGAGCGGGCGTTGGATAGCGAATTGCCCGGTGATGCGGTTGTCGTGCTGCATAAAAACGGTAAATTCAGCAAGAACCGATTGGGCCTGTCTGGCGGCTCAGTGGGGCTATTCGAAGGTAAGCGCATCGGCCGTGCAAAAAACCTGGAAAACCTGGCCAAAGACATCAAATCACTCGGCCAGTACATCGCCAAACAACAGGCAGCGCTTGACGAAGCGACCCAGCGGCTAGCCACATTGAAGAACAGCTCCAAGAAAAACGATATGGAAGAGCTTGGCCGCCAACTCAACCGGCTGAACAGCGAGCTGGTGTCGGTAAAAACCAAACAAGAACAATACGAGGCCTTTATAACCAACAGCCGGAACCGGGAACAGGATATCGAGCAGAAAATGGCGGGCATTGCAGCCGACCTCCGCGCGGCCGAACCTCGGCTCGAGGCACTGAATGCAACGAAAGTAAGTAGTGGTGTTGCACTGCAGGAAATGCAGTTTGCCTACCAAGAACTAGCTGACCTACTGACCGATAAATCGTCGGTATTCAACCAAGAGAACATCCGTTTCCACCAGCAGCAAAATGCGGTAGCAAGTATCACGAAAGACCTGGAATACCGCGAAAACCTACGGGACACTTACGAAAGCCGGATTACCAAAAATGCTGCGGAATATGAACAGGTGCAGACGGCTATCAAAGACACACTACAGCATGTTGATAACTCGGACGAGGATCTCATGGCCATGTACGCCCAGAAGGAAGCCTACGAAAAAGGCCTACAGGAGATAGAGGAAGACTACTACACGTCTCGTGGTAAAATCAATGAAACGGAAGAACAGGTTACGCAGTTACGCCGGCAGAAAGAGCAAATAGACTTTCTGTTCGACGAACTCCGCGACAAGAAAACAACCTTGAAACTCGATCTCAATGCACTGAAAGAACGATTGGCTGTTGAGTTTTCCATCGACATCAACGACCTCGCACCGACCGCGGAGGAAGACACCGACGCCGACGCGGCGCAACAGGACGACGAGGACACATTACGTCAAAAAACGGACAAGTTGCGGCGGCAGTTGGACGACTTCGGTAGCATCAACCCGATGGCGATAGAGGCATACAAGGAGATGAATGAACGCTACACATTCATCATCAAGGAGAAACAGGATTTGCTCGATGCAAAGAATTCATTACTGGAAACCATTCAGGAAATCGACGATACCGCACGCGAGAAATTCATGGCCTCCTTTACGCGAGTACGCGAAAACTTCATCACGGTGTTCCGCTCCCTATTCAACGAGGAAGATACGTGCGATCTCATCCTTACCAATCCCGAGAGCCCACTGGAATCCGATATCGACATCATAGCGCGGCCCAAAGGGAAACGCCCGTTGTCTATCAATCAGCTATCCGGGGGCGAGAAAACATTGACTTCAACGGCACTACTATTCGCTTTGTACCTCCTAAAACCCGCACCGTTCTGTATTTTCGACGAAGTCGACGCACCTTTGGATGACACGAACATCGACAAGTTCAATAACATTATCCGCAACTTCTCCGACCACTCACAATTCATTATCGTATCGCATAATAAACGGACGATTGCTAGCACCGATATCATCTATGGGGTTACCATGGTTGAACAGGGAATCTCCCGTGTTGTCGCTGTGGATATGCGGGAAGTGGCCTGATCTAATAATAAGCGATGAAATCATTGAGAACATGCTCTGAAGGCCACCAATACTACAAAAGCAGCGATTGTCCGGTCTGCCCGGTCTGTGAGGCATCGAAGACACCAAAACCGGGTTTATTTTCCACCTTAAGTGCACCTGCCCGCCGTGCACTGGAGCACGCAGGGATCACAACGGTAGAAGCACTCTCAACCTATAGTGAAAAAGAGATACTGGCACTGCACGGCATGGGTCCGGCTTCGCTTCCAAAACTTCAAAACGCACTGGAACAGTTGGGACTAACCTTCCGTAAACCGGGATAATCGGACATTGCCCAATCGCCTGGCCAATAGCTTCTGAAAAGGTACCAGTTTATTCCACAACCACCGATTGGGATCTTTACCACGCTCACCGCAATCAATTACCCTACAGGAGCGACAAAATCTATCATATAAACCAAACACACAGATAAACCTAAGCAAGCTCTTATATCTCAGCAATAAGTAATCAAAATAAAGGTGTCCCAATATTTCCATAACAAAGGAATCGTCGCCTATAGCAAGACCGTTGCCAAAAGACGCCTTGTAGTCGGACTTAATTTTCGCAACGAGTGCCGTTGTGTTTCCCTCGGGCTGCCCAGTCACAGCCTGTTTGAACGGCTGGTCATTGACAATACGCACCAAGCCATCCGCAAACGTTACCTGTACCGGCAGCCCATCAAGCAGATATTGTTTTTCCATTGCATGCGAAGATAACCTTAATTGCTGCCTTTTCTAATCCCCGTAGCCCAATACGACATTTCACTCTGTACGAACGAAGCCATAGGTTCGACATCTATATACATAAAAACATTAGATTGAATAAGTAACACACTGATAAACAATAAAATCACGAACAACATTAACTTTTAGTTAATGCGAATAAAACTACCCTTTGATCAAAACAGCATTACATTTCTCGGTTTTACCCACCGTATTTATCATACTCGTTTTTACATTTTCCGGCAAGCCGATTTCATCATGGTTTGACAACTGACGTAATCAACTTGGGAAAAGGAGATAAGAAAACCAAACGTGATAAAATTGTGAACGGCACGTACGGCCGAAGAAGACAGCCGGCAAAAAGCGGAAGAAGGCGTGCTAGTTAACGGCTGCCAGGCGCTGCCGAAGCGCTTCGTAAAGCACGACACCGCCGGATACGGACACGTTGAGCGATGCAATAGTGCCTGCCATGGGGATACGTGCCAATTGGTCGGCTAGACGAATCAGTTCGTCGGTAATCCCCCGTTCTTCGGAACCTAAGATAAAAGCAATCGGACCGGAATAATCCAGTCCATAGATACTATCATTGGTTTTTTCGGTACAGGCTACTACTTGAATGCCCGATTCCTGCAGGAAACGTACCGTGTGCGATAAGTTGTCTTCGCGGCAAACACTGATTTTAAATAATGCACCAGCAGACGTTTTGATAGCGTCGGGGTTGATTTCGGCCGAGCCTTTTTTTGGCACGATGAGCGCGTGTGCACCCACGCACTCCGCTGTCCGGGCAATTGCGCCTAAATTGCGTACATCTGTAATGCCATCGAGTATGAGCAGCAAGGGTACTTCGCCCTTTTCATACAAGACGGGCACCACGTCTTCGGCCCGCTGATAGGTAATGGGCGAGATAACACCAATTACACCCTGGTGGTTTTTGCGCGTCATCCGGTTGAGCTTTTCTACCGGCACCTGTTGGTAACTGATATCATATTGCCGCAGTAGCTGTTTCAGCTCTTGGAAAAGCGGCCCTGACAAACCCCGCTGTATAAAAAGCGACTCGATTTCCTTTCCGCCGTCGATAGCTTCCATCACAGCGCGGATACCATATACCTGTTGGTTGGTTTCACGCTTTTCGGGGCTCCCCCGCCACTGCCTTTGCTGCTGCATATGTTATTATTTGCCCGCGAAGTTACGTATAGTTGTAACCAGTTGCAATTTTTACAACTCCATTCGTTCGTCGTTAATCTCTATCCAATACCCATCAGGGTCTTGGATATACAGTTGATGTACGCCATCTACCCGTGTGCCCACCTTATCCGGTTCCTGCTGCGCATTGTAGTACTTCACACCGAACTCCTTAAGCCGGGCCGTCATTTGGTCTATGGAGGCCACGCTGAAGCATATATGCGTATTCCGGCGGTGCGCAATGATTTCGGTTGCGTCTTTGATTAAGTGGAGTGATAAGCCCGGGCCGATTTTGAACCACTTATGTTTACCAATCTTAAATGGCTCGGGTATGGTATCGAGCTGCAGTACGTTCTCATAAAAAGAAGCACTTTTCTGAAGGTCATAAACAGATAAGGCCACATGGTTGAACCCAGTTTTTCTCTCTTGCGCATAATTACGGGTAGCATACCCGACGAGGCATACGGCGATCAGCGTATACAGGATTATCGATCGTTTCATCCATCAAACTTAGCTAAATTAATTTATTTTACCTACTCGCTGATGCGACCTTCCAGCTCCACTACCCGCTTTTCCACGGACTCCATGATTTCGGTCAAGTGGGTTACCGCTTCAGCCATCTGCGCATCACTGATTTTCTGTTCGAGGTTCTTCATGCGCAATGCGATTCCATCTAGGCGACGGTGCAGTTCTTCCAATCCATCGAAATCGTTGGGCTGGTTAGGTTCTTTTTTCTTGATAAAAGGCAAGGCTGCAATGACCAATGCAATGAGGCCAATGACGAAAGCGACGTAAGCAATCATGGTGTTCTCTTTTTCGGGGTTATCAATCTGATCAGGTAGTTGTTCGGGGTATATGGTCTGTATGCCGGTTTGGTCCGCCATTGGCGCCAAACTGATGTCTTCGGCAATATCTTCAGGCGGCAGATTTTCCGTCGGAGGTGCAATCAATGCTGCGGTGCGCGAAACGTACCCTTCGTAGCCGGCCAATTGTTTTCTATACCCTTTGCCCGGTCGTTCAAAGATGTCGGCGAAAATACGGTCCCGTAACGCCTTTAAACCGTCGTTGTCCTTCACAGCAACAGACCGCCATCGATTATACCACGGTTCAATACCCGCTATGGGGTTGCCGGCTAGCTGCTGTCCGAAACAACCGTAGTCCAATGCTTCACACGAAACCTGGAAGGCCGTATCTCGGGAGACGGCTTTATCGGTAGCCAAAAAATTGATGGTTTCCCGAATGAGCTCGTATTTAGCGTGGTCCGGTTGCTCCTGCGCGAAGCTACTCCAAACCATCGATACCAGGCATGTTAGGGTCAACAAACCGTTCCGCATAATATGTATGTTTGTAATAAAATCCAACTATTGAGTCTTCTCAGCGCCCAAGATAGGAAGAAAATCAGTTCCGGTCAAAAATCGGACCACCGACCTCGTGACCCGGCGCTATCAATCGGGCATCGCCTTCTTGGTGGAGACGCTACGGTTAAGGTTATAGGTCATAACGATTTGTAGCGCCAACATAAGCGCAATGAATCCGAGTAAAAATGAATAGTCTACGTAAGAAGCTAATTTTCCAAACAACAATGGCATCAACGTAATACCAATATACGCGCTGGCCATTTGCATGCCCATAATGGCCTGCGCATGCTTTTCGCCAAAATTCCGTGGTGTTTCATGCAATAGGCTCGGGAAAATGGGCGCACATCCCAGGCCAATCAACAGGAAGCCTGGGAGCAAGGCGGCATCAAACGGCAACAACAGAACGAGGAGTCCAAGCACGATAATCCCCTGCCCCAAATATACCAATTGCTTGTTCGTAAGGTGCCCGGCGATAAAGCCAGAAGCGAACCGCCCCACTGTGATGCCCACATAGTAGATGGAGACCAACCTTGCAGCGGTCTCCGGCTCCAGATGCCGAGCAAAGACCAGGTAGCTGGCCCCCCACAACCCAAACGTCGCCTCGACCGAACAATAGCAAAAGAATACCACAAGTGCCTGTTTCAAACCTGCGATACGCAGCAATGTCTTAAACCCCGCTTTGGTGTCACCGTGATCTCCAGGAAGGGTCGCTGATCTGCGTATCCAAAGCGGAATTGACAGGAGCAAAACCAACACCAGAGCCATCTGGATCGAACCTACCGCGAAATATCCGCTATTCCATGATTCGCCGTTTGCCAACTGCCGGGCCATGATGATTGGACCAATCGCCGCCCCCACACCCCAAAAGCAGTGCAGCCAATTCATGTGTTTAGCTTTGTAGTGCAGGGCCACGTAATTATTGAGGGCAGCATCCACGCAACCCGCACCCAAGCCCAAGGGGATGGCAAGCAGGCAGAGGAAAATGAAGTGGTGTGAAAACGAAAAGCCCACCAACGCCAAGGCAGTCATCAAGACGCTGCCAGTGGTTACCGAGGCCACGCCCAAACGGGCAATCAGCCTCGCGCTAAACAAACTGGAAATCACGGTTCCACCGGCTACGATCATCGAAATGATGCCTGCAAAATGGATGGGTACGGCTAAATCGATATACATCGTTGGCCACGCGGGGCCTAGTAAGGAATCAGGGAGGCCCAGACTAATAAACGCCAAGTAAATTACAACGAGCAGTAGCCCCTTCTTCATCATAGGCTTCATCGGGTCCCCTCAGCCTGCTCCGTACCCGAAATGATGGCTGCCAACTGGCAGAGGTGCCAGTAGCTCGGGCATTTATTTAAATCTCGCGGCCAATCCCGGATGACGTCGAGGTTGACCTCCAAATATTTATCAGGTTCGGTGATGACGGTTGCTGCATTAAGCATCGTACCTTCAGGTACCGGATGCATACGGAAGAAATCTTCGAGTTCTTGGACAGACTTCATACAATATCAATGGTATTCATCTCCAACGGCAGTGTGCTCGCGGCGGACAAAGGTAAGAAAAATACGCTATTTATAGGTAGCCAGCAATGCTGCGGTTTCACGTCGGCCCCAATGGGGATCCAATGGGACGAAGTCGATGGAGGCATCGAAGATTTCCCTCGCACGTTCGAGGAATGGTTTCGCTTTCTTTTTTCCACCACCAAAAACTGCCGGCGTATAGAAAATACCCATACCACGTACATAAAGAGCACGAGGGTTGTCGGGAGCCTGCGCAAGCGCGGTGGTTAAATGAACTTTGCTCTCACGCCCCATGCTGGCACCCCGTGTCATTGGGTTGACGTTGATACGCGCGCTAAGCAGGGTGTAATAGTTAGCGTGCAAGCTCTTGGTGGTATCCGATGCAGCGATTTTGGGTGTTAACAATTCTTCCAGTGGCTGTGTGCGGGCTGTGCTACCGTATCCTTACAGCCAATGCATGGGCAGGATTTTTTATGAATATCAGGCTGATCTCGGCATCTGAGAATCCGCTTTTCCTCAATGCTGGGATAAGTGCTGTAAAGACAGTATGATACGGGCGGTAATTCCCTCCATCTGGCTCACCCACATGGTACCATCCAGCATCATGCGAAACCAATACCTTGTGCAGCATGTTTGCGGTTTTCATATTGGTAAGGAATTGGATATAGGTATCGATGGATTGGTCACTTAATCCATCAAACGATACCCATGCACCTTCTTTAGCCATGTTTATATGTGTGGCACTATTCAACTCATTTTGAGCATGAATCCAAATCCAAGCTTCAGGTGCTACCCCCATGTTTTTGAGGATGTGTAGCTCCTCTTGTGCTGCCGCTCCGCTACCGGTGTGAATGCCGATGGTTAAACCGGTTTCCAGGTGGGTCAGCGCAGCGGCCGCTACCAATTTGCGTTGTACGGCGGAAAGCGGATAACCATCGACACCTATTTTAATGAAACCAGGTTTGATACCAGAGCCGTTGATTCCTTCTTTCCATTCTTCTATCCAACGCGCGGCGAGTTGCTCAGCAGATTCACTGTAAGCATGTATCGGTAGAAACTTTTCTGCAGAAGCGCCATAATATCCCGTGTTGGTGATGATATGGAGGCCGCTTGCGATAGCGAGTCGCCGCATTAACAGCACATCGCGGCCTAACCACGCAGGTGTACATTCTACCAACGTCTTGCACCCCAGTTCACCCGCCTGTTTTAGGTGTGGTAGTGATTTAACAAACACATCATCAGCGTCGTAGCGGGCAGGTGTTACCTCCTCAGCCCCAATAAAGTCTACCATGATGTGTTCATGCGAAAGGGTGAACCCGATATCCCGTGTTGACACGGGGCCATTGACAGTCATAACATAACCATCCTCGAAATCAGGTACGCCCTTGCTACCAAATGGAATGATTACTGGGGCCCATAGGAACAGGGTAGAACGGAGAAAATCTTTTCGATTCATTTTTAAAAAAATTTAAAAAACACCAAGATCGGCATTTAAGGCAGCTACTAATTTAATGAAATCCGAATGGTTAGAATCGGTGCGTTGGATACTGATCATGTGTGTGTTTTATTTTTCCAAGGTCTCCCTCACGCGAAATGCGACGATCCGGCTAATTAAATCCAGCGGCATGGGGTTATTCAAGGGGAATTGCACCGACCCTTTGCCTTGTTTGTATGTTGCTAACTCCTCTGCAAACTCGGAATGCCCTGTTGGCGTGGCATAAAATCCGATATGGTTTTTGTAACCTGCAAAATAGACCAGCGGTTTGCCGTTTAGCTTGTAAGCAGGCATGCCGTAGCTGATGGATTCAACAGCATCGGGCGACTTTTGCCTGACGGTCTGCCGGATTTGCTCCAATATCACTTTGATTCCTTGTGGGAAACTGTTGATGTATTCATCGACGTTGCTTAATTTATTCATAGCGAGTATGGTATTTATACCCCTTGAATGTACAACTATTTCCTGATTTGAAATCGGTTTATTTTGTTACGCATCTCGCCTAACGCTCAGGGGATACTTCGGGCATGCTCAAGGTATACGCCAGGTGCGTGTGGTTATCATTCCGTTGTCCAATCTTCGATAACAATTCCGTCAAGTCTGTCAAAATCACTTACGTTTTTTGTCACCAAAGTAAGGTTGTTGAAAATGGCTGTTGTACCTATAAGCAAGTCAAAATCATCTAACTCCTGCCCTTGGTTTTCAGTCGGGCTTTTTCTTTGCGTAAATGTCGAGAACAGGAAAAATGGGAAGAATATCGAATTTAGCAATAAACGCTTCGATGTTTTTTCGATTCTTTTCTTTCTGTACACTATTTTCAATGCCGTATTTAAGTTCGGCTATCGTTACCTCGGACAAAAGACAATTTTCTTCACCAACCGCCGTGATTTTACGATGCAGGTCAAATTGCCCTTTGATGAAATAGATACAAATATTGGTGTCGAGTAAGAATTTTCTCACGATTCTTCACGTTTACGGGTAAAGTTTCTCGCGGCTTTAAGTTCTGCAATTAATTCATCTGCGGTTTGGTCTGATTCCCAAGAACCGTATAAAGATTCAAGGGAAACTTCTTTCTCTTTCTTTTTAGTTGTCTTCATCGACTTTGAAAGTCGGGCGATAAGTTCCTATTTATTGTTGGGACTAAGACTTTTCAGCAATGTATAATAGCTGTCAATCAAGGTTGTATTTAAGTCTGCTGTTTTCATCTTTTCCTCCTTTTCAAATTATAACAAAGATAATCAAAAATCTTTTTCAATTAGTTTAATTAGCCTGTTCCGCTCTGCAATTTCCATTTCTGCCTGTTCTATAATCCGTCATAAGAAAAATTGAGTTGCCACGCTTTTTCCTCCCCCGGTACAGACCTGCGACAACGGAGCCGGGATGTTCCGGGACAAGTTTGGCTTTTTGTGGGTGCGGCCAGGGTACGAGTTGGATACTACGGTTCGAATGGTGCCAGCCATTTCGGTCGGATGATGCCTGGATATAGATTTTGACGTTGTACGTTCCATCGGTTTTCTTGTGGTGTTCAAACACCTTGGCGCTTACGGTTGCCATAATTTTTCAATTACCACACAAAGTTTCCGTAACGTATTTGTAACGGTTTTGCGTGAAGTTCAACAAAAAACTATGTAAATCACACCGTTTCGGTGGATCCGATTCGGCAAGCGCAGATGTCTCTAATCTGCTCTTAAAAACGTAAAAAAGCCGCTTCCTCGTGCAGAAAAACGGCTTTTTTGTTGTGGTGACCCCGGACAGGTTCGAACTGTCGACCCACTGATTAAGAGTCAGTTGCTCTACCAGCTGAGCTACGGAGTCTGGTATTATCTTCTGGGGGTGCAAATTTAGAAAAATTTGCGTTTATATACAAAATTTATCACGGGGTATGGCTTCTTTTTCCACTGGGTCCAGGCAGCTCGTCTGCGTCATATCCGCCCAGGCAATCCATACATGCATTCGCATATGCACTGTATTCGTCATAGGCAGCACCGGGTTTTCCAAAAAGCGTAATGATGCGGTCTACCCGTATGTCCAAGCCCCCATCCAATAGGACGTAGAGCCCTTTCTTCGCAATTTCTTCCATCGATATCACGCTCCCTGTCGCCTCGCAGACGCTGCCTTCGTGGCAGAAATAGAAGATTTTGCCAGTTGTTTTCTTCTCCATAGCCTCTTCTATCACTTCACGATACTCCCATGCCACCGGCAAATAAGATGTGTCTGACGAGTTTTTGACTGTCATCTCCTGTTTCACTTTATGCTGTATGTACAAACAATCAACCGGTGTCGCTCGTGGCGTAATCCGGCGCGGTAAAAGCAAATGTACGGAAATTTACCGTCAATACGGGGAGCGAAGCGATCTCATTGATGCCTTAAAAATAAGATTAAGGAATCAATATTTTAGCTAAGTTTGCTGTATGAAGATTGCTACGTACAATGTAAACAGCATCAACGCGCGGCTGCCCGTGGTATTGCGATGGCTGGAAGAATCGAAACCCGATGTGGTGTGCCTGCAGGAGCTTAAGGCCATTCAAGAGAATTTCCCCGAGTCGGCACTGCTAGACGTAGGTTATCAATCCATTTGGCACGGCCAGAAGAGCTGGAACGGAGTAGCCATCCTTTCCCGGGTAGGACTGCCGGAAGAAACCTGTCGCGTGCTGCCCGGCGACCCCGAAGATGCCCATAGCCGTTATATCGAAGCCAAAATAAACGGTGTATTGGTCGGTTGCCTATACCTTCCCAACGGCAACCCGGCCCCCGGACCGAAATTCGATTATAAACTCAGCTGGATGAACCGCCTGCTTAGCCACGCGCAAATGCTGCTCGACCAAGGCGACCCGGCGATATTGACCGGCGATTTCAATGTTATCCCTACGGAAGCCGACGTGTATCGACCCGAACGGTGGGTAAACGACGCCCTCTTCCGACCGGAAACACGTGCGGCGTTCGAGGCACTGATAGCGCAGGGCTGGACCGACGCGATACGGCAAATCTATCCCGACGAAACAGTTTACACCTATTGGGATTACTTCCGCAACGCTTTCGGCCGTGACGCCGGTTTGCGCATAGACCACTTCCTGTTAAGCCCGGCAGTGGCTCCGCGACTGCATTCGGCCGGCGTAGACCGCGATGTGCGCGGGTGGGAAAAGACCAGCGACCATGCACCGGTATGGATTGAGGTGGAAACGTAAGAAAATAAACGTCGTTTAAAGTCCTGCCTGGTGACCGCATCAGAGGCTAGGGCAACAGAGTAAATCTCACGCTTACCAAATAACGATGCGCTTCTCTTTCGGCAGGTACAGCTTATCGCCGTTTTTTATATCAAACGCTTCGTAAAACCCTTCGACATTTACCAGTGGTCCCACCGCGCGGTATTGAGCCGGCGAATGCGGATCGGTCTTCACTTGGTTCACGACGAACTGCTCGGTTGTTTTCGTGCGCCATATAGTTGCCCAGGAAAGGAAAAATCGCTGCTGTTGAGTAAATCCATCAATCGTGCCCGGATCTCCCTTCTCCTTCAGGTATAGTCGGAGTGCATCGTAAGCTACAGAGACGCCACCAAGATCGCCGATGTTTTCGCCCAACGTGAAACGGCCGTTCACGTATACACCGGGTACAGGTTCATATGCCTCGAACTGCTGCACCAACGCATCCGTAGCCTTGTCAAACTGGGCACGGTCTTCGTCCGTCCACCAATTGTTTAGGTTGCCATTGCCATCGTATTGTGAGCCGCTATCGTCAAATCCATGCGACAATTCATGGCCGATCACCGCACCGATGCCCCCGAAATTGACTGCCGCATCAACTCTATAATCATAAAAAGGTGATTGCAGGATCGCAGCCGGAAATACGATTTCATTACGAAGTGGGCTGTAATACGCATTCACCGTTTGGGGTGTCATGCCCCACTCGGTCTTGTCTACCGGTTTGCCTTGCTTGGCACGGTTCTCTTCGAACCGCCAACGCCGTGCATTAAGTACATTTCCGAACAACGACGCCCCCACGTCCAAACTCGAATAGTCTTTCCACTTATCCGGATAGCCAATCTTCACTTCGAACCGGGCCAACTTAGCCAACGCCTTTTCCTTGGTCGCGTCCGACATCCACGCTAACTGCCCAATGTGTTGTTCAAACGAACGGATTAGGTAATTTACCATCTCTTCGGCAGCTTGCTTGGCTTCGGCAGGAAAATATCGCTCTACATACAACTTACCGAGCACTTCGCCCGCGATATGGTTTACAAATTCCTGCCCGCGTTTATCCAATGCACGCTGTTCCTGCTGGCCGCGGAGTGTCCGGCCCCAAAAATCGAAACTCAGCTCATCCAACTCTTGCGTTAGGCTGGTGGCAGCGCCGTTGGCAATATGGAAATGGAGGAAATCTTTGATAACAGCCAAATTCGCTGGTTTCAGCACCTCATCAAGTGCCTGGTAGTACCTTATCTCACTGATGATAACCGAATCTGTATGGAAACCCAAGTCCGTAAGGTATCGGGCCAGATCGAAGTTCTTTACCAGTCCTTTCAGGTCGGCAACGGCCATGGGGTTGTACTTTAGTGATGCATTACGGCCTTCTTCAACCGTAAGCATATGGCTCGCCAATTCCTTTTCAAAAGCGATAATCGCGGGGCCTTTCAGATCCCGTGTACGCTGGCCGATTTTCGGGAACAGACGGTTGATGTAATCATTGTAGTCGGCAAGAGTCTTTGCATTCGCTTCATCTTCCTTTTGATAGTAGGCCCGCCCCAACCCGAGGCTTGCGGAACCCAGGTACACGGTATTCATACGGCTATTCTTCATATGAGCGGATACGCTCGCACCGAAGAATGGATTACCGCCAATAGGGGCTGTTTCTACAAGGTAATTATAAAGGTCGTCGAAATCCTGTATAGCATCCACCTGTTGGAGCAACGGCTTTATCGGGTCTATACCCGCTTTGTCGCGCGCATCGAAGTCAATATACGATCGATACAGGTCGGCAATCTTTTGGCCATCCGTACCTTTTGCGTGCTGCTGTGCCAAGGTGGCTTTCAGGATTTCGAGGGTAGCGACATCCGTGTTTTCCCGCAATTCATCGAAACTTCCCCAACGGGCCTTGTCCGATGGGATATCGACTGTTTTCATCCAGTTTCCATTCACATAATTATAGAAATCATCTTGCGGCCGAACGGTGTTATCCATATAACCGAGATGGATTCCCTGATGGCGCTGCTGTGCCATAGCGGTTGTGATAACCGCCATAGCGATTACTAGGTTCAAACAATACTTCATGTGCAAATCTTTTTGATGAGGCGAACTTAAAAAATATCTGCCAGTAGCATAAATAAATCACGCGGAGATAAACAAAACGTTACATAGAAAATAAAACCGTTAACGAACAAATTGTGAAGCATTCATGCATACCACTGAAAGCAAGGAGCTGAATGAATAATTATTTTCGAATAAAAAATTAAGCTATCTTTGAGCCGAAACAACACATTACTCCGATGAAATTGGTTTATTCCAACAGCGCCTTGTACTACAGGCACAGGGCATGAGCCCCAAGGGCCAGCTACGAAACATTCCGCGATTACCCACGTCTTATTAACTGTTGTTCTCCGCACCATGCAAAGCTGCGACCGCGGAGAATCCCAAAACTTATCTCCTCGCCATGACGACTACATGGAAAAGAACTTTTGCCATTATCTGGACCGGCCAATTTGTGTCGCTGTTGAGCAGTTCTGCCGTCAATTTCGCCATCATCATTTGGCTGAGCCTCGAAACGGGTTCGGCCGAAGTACTGGCCTTTGCGGCCATCGCTGCTTTCCTGCCGCAAACCATTATCGGCCCTTTTGCAGGTGTATTCATCGATCGCTGGGACCGAAAGCGCACCATGATCCTTGCAGACGGCTTCATCGCCGCCTGCACCGGGGTGATGTCCGTGCTGTTTTATCTCGGATACTCCGAACTGATGTTCATCTACATCTTGTTAGCCCTACGGTCAGTGGGATCGGCATTCCACATGCCGGCCATGCAGGCCTCCGTGCCATTGTTGGCACCCAAGTCTGAACTACTCCGCATTGGAGGCATCAACCAGGTCATCCAGTCGGTATCCAGCATAGCCGGCCCCGCACTCGGTGCGTTGGCCATCGGACTGATGGACATCGGGTATGTATTGTTGCTTGATATCGGCGGAGCTGTGTTTGCCATCGCTTCCCTCCTACTGGTACACATCCCCAATCCTGAAAAAGCGACGACCGAACAAACCGCCGGGATCGGACAAGTGCTGCGCGACCTCGCCATGGGTATCAATGCCGTTACATCAAACAGGGGCATATCTTGGCTTTTCGGGTTTTCCATCCTCGCCACTTTCTGTATCATGCCCGTGGCGGTTTTGTTTCCGTTGCTCACGCTGCAACACTTTGGTGGTGGGAAGTTCGAGATGAGTATCATCGAGGTTGTTTGGGGTATCGGGATGCTCGTTGGCGGTGGACTATTGGGTATCTTCAAGCCTACGCTGAACAAGGTCATCATTATCAACAGCATGCACATCCTATTGGGTGTAAGCTTGGCGGCCTCGGGTCTATTGCCGGCAACGGGATTCATCTTTTTCGTGGCCCTCACCGTTTTGGGGGGCCTAGCCGCTTCGATTTATAATGCGTCTTTTACGACCGTGCTGCAGGAACGGATAAATCCTGCCATGCTCGGCCGCGTGTTTTCCATGTATTTCAGCATTGCGTTGCTACCCTCTATGATCGGTTTGCTGAGCACCGGTTTTTTAGCAGACACGATTGGCATCAGTGTGACCTTTGTGATGTTGGGCGGCGTAATCGGTCTTATTGGTATCGTATCATTTTTCGTACCCGTATTGATGCGGTTGGGGACTAAAGAGAAAAGAACGAATTGAAATACAGCAACTGGTAGGCAATAGAACGTTGCCAATACTCCCAATTGTGGGCGCCGGGGCCGGTGATATAGGTATGCGGAATATTACGGTCGAGTAACTTGCGGTGCAGTTGCTCATTCACGCCGTAAAAGAAATCGCTTGTTCCGCAATCGATGACAAGCGCCAGTGCATCGGGCGTGAGGTGATGGATCAGGTTGATCACTGTGTGGCTTTCCCACCGCTCCGGATAAGCAGCATAGCTCCCCAGTCGCTTAGCCATATCCCAGTTGAGCGGAAACGGACGGATATCCACACCCCCTGCCGTGCTACCTGCGGCGCCGTAGACATCCACATGCTTCATGGCCAGATAAAGCGCACCGTGCCCCCCCATGCTAAGTCCCGTGATGGCGCGCCCGGTTCGGTTCGGGATGGTCTTATACTGGCCATCAACCCACGTCACCAGTTCGTCCGACACGAACGTCTCGTAGCGGAATGTGCTGTCAACCGGACTATCCCAGTACCAACTGCCATGGCCACCGTCCGGACAAACGATAATCAATCCATACCGATCGGCAAGGTCTTTGACCACAGGTGCTTTGTTGACCCAATCGGCATAGTTGCCGCTGTAGCCGTGCAGTAGGTATACCACCGGAAAGGAATCCTTTTGGGCATAGGTTTCCGGCGTAATGATCACCGAATTAACCGCTTTGTTCATCGCTGCGCTCCATACGGATACGGTATCCACACCGGCAGCACGCGCACCAACCATGCAAAGTGCCGATACGGCAAATAATAGCATATTTTTCATCACCTTTACGTTAAATCAAGGGTTTGTTATTGTATATTGTCATTGTTTGAGGCAAACATATAAAATTAGTGCAGTATTTAACAAGGATGATGCAAGCTACCTCCTAGATAACTCCATACCGCTTGAGCGCATTCCAGATACCATCCTCTTCGGTTGTGTCCGTCACATGGTCTGCCGCCGCTTTCACGGGGTCGCCTGCATTGGCCATCGCTACGCCGATGCCAGCAGTACGTAGCATTTGGATATCATTCCCACCATCGCCGAAAGCCATCGTCTGTTCAGGAATCAATTTATATCGGCTAAAAAACTGTTCCATACCGATCTGTTTACTGATTCCACGAGCGTTGACGTCGATGAATTCGGGGCACCAACGACTTGATTCGCAGTTTTTCAATACATTGTTTATCAGGTGCGATTCTTTGTTTTCATCGACGAATAAGTTCAGCTGCAGCACTTCGGTTTCCAATGCATTGGCAAACGGTTTCGCATGCGGCACATCCAGTTTCAGTAACCTGAACGTCGCGGTCACGTCGTCCGTGATGTCACTGATGAACGAGCCCTCCGTAGTCATCACCCCCACGGGAAAGTTTTCTATGGTATTCAGGTGGTCGTGCAATATCCGGATGTCGCCTACATCGATCGTATGTCGGAAAAACGGCTGTCCTTCCCCATCTACGCAATAGCTTCCATTAAAGGTGATAAATCCATCGAACCCATAGGAAGCCAGGAATTTAGCATGTTCGTAAGACCTACCTGTCGAAACAAGGATCCGCACGCCCTTCGCTTTCAATAAAGCCAAGGCTTCTATCGTAGAGTCGGGAATGGCCTTGCTTCTCAGTCCGAGGAGGGTACCGTCGATATCGAAAAAGACGGCTTTGATATTGGGTTTTAACATGCTTCAAAGGTCGGCATTCCTTTCAACGTTTGCAATGCAAAGGACGCATGTTCTACCTCTCGGTTATTTAACAGCCCAGTATCCTCGCTGCCATCAATATGCCGCAACAGGAAATCGAATCGGTGATCTCCGAGCGCATCACCATGGCCACCGCTTCGGCCAGCGGTATCTTCTTCAACGAAAGTTCCTCTGTTTCTTCCGGCTGGGCCTCTCCTTGGCGGAGTCCCTGTGCCAGGAAAATGAATCCTTCTTCGTCGGTGACGGAATTGGATGTATGGATACGGCCTATCTGCTGCCAACTTTCGGCCGTTAAACCCGTTTCCTCTTTCAGCTCGCGCCGGGCCGTCGATAAACTATCTTCTCCCAACGGTCCGCCGCCTTCGGGTATCTCCCACGAGTATTCCTCTAGCGGATATCGATATTGACCCACCAAGTAAACGAAACCCTCGTCATCTACCGGAACAATACCAATGGCTTTGTTCTTGAACTGTACAACGCCATAGATACCTGGTGCACCGGCAGGTGTGATCACATCCCGGTGTTCCACACATATCCACGGGTTCTCGTAGGTGGTTTCCCTACGTACTGTTTTCCAGTTATTGGCTTCCATTCTGCTCGCAATGATAAAAAGAAAATGACGAGTATCCGTATTTCCGTGTTTCCACCAAATACGCATGCGTGGGTATCTTACGCGTCGTGGCATGTTCCAAAACCAACCATCCGCCCGGCTTGAGCAGTCCCCCATCGAATATTCGGCGGGGAATATCGGGCAGCTGCGGCAATTCGTACGGTGGGTCCACGAAAATAAAATCGAATCGGTCCTTGCACGAGGCGATGAATTTCAACACATCCGCCCGAACACCCTTCACGGCTTCAAGCCCCAACTTCTTCGCAGTTGCTTGGATGTATTGTATGCACTTGAAGTGAATGTCTACGGCCATTATGCGGGCAGCCCCGCGGGAAGCCATCTCCAAACTTACATTTCCGGTGCCGGCGCATAGGTCGAGCACCTGCATTCCCACAAAATCGATGCGATGCTGCAACACATTGAATAATGCTTCCTTTGCCATGTCCGTTGTCGGCCTCACGGGCAGGCTGGTTGGTGGCTGGAGCCGTAGTCCGGCGTGGCTGCCCCCTATTATTCGCATAGATACAAACCGAAAAGTGAGAGAAACCGGTGCTGGTGCGGTACCATATCACCGGGTATCTGGATGCCTGTCAGCGAACTGCTATCAGCCAGCACCACCTCTCCGCCGTAGGTTGCCGCCCGGTTGTAACAGGCATCGCCAAGGTCTGTATCACCTGCCAACTGGATGCTGGGTTTTCGGTCGGCCAACCCGAATCGGTTTAAGACCGCCAATAAGTGATAGCTGAAGTCATCTTCATTATGGGATTCAAAATCGTGGCAATACAGAAATTTGCCATCATTAAATACGCTGATCGTCATCCACTGAGCCTGCTGCTCAATAACCAGTAACGGTGCGCCGGCATGCAGGCCAAGATCGGCCACGGCACCGAGCAATGCTTGTACCTGCGGGCAGCTGACGGCATGGGGGAACCGGGCGACAAAGGTTTCCAATCCCATCCGGTTGGTCTGATACAATACTTTGATGCCTAAGGGCGCCACATCGGCAACATCCGCACCCCCCACCCCGTCAAAAGGAAGATGCCGAAGATACGCGTCGTGCTGCCGTTCGTCGTACACGTCCGCAGGAATGAAGGAGTATCGGCAATCGGTAACGGCCAGTTTCACGGATCCGAAATCACGATTGAGAAGCGCCGTAACTGCTGGTTCCACATTTGCGGGGTCATAGCTGGCCGCAAATTTCAATTGGCGTGTCTTACTCACAACAACCAATCGATGGCTGGCCGGCCCCACGCCAATCAACAGCGTGTCGTCTGTTGCTTCCTGCCCGTCGAAATTAGTCGTTGTATATATCATGCTGATTTATTTGCGCCGCGACAAACTTACTTAGATAAATCATTTTGAGCAAACTTTTGGATACCTTTGGCCGTGCAGTTAGTCGAATTAATCTCCAGCCATTTCCCGATGCATCCCACAGGGCAGCAAGATGAGGCATTGCAGCGGCTTGCGGATTTCCTGGTTGATCATAGCACGGGCACACCTGGTTGCTTTGTACTTAAAGGTTATGCAGGAACCGGCAAAACGACCCTCATCAGTGCGCTGGTAGCCACGCTACCCGCTTTGCGTATGCGCGCGGTGCTTTTGGCCCCTACCGGACGCGCTGCAAAGGTAATGGGAAACTACGCGAAGAAAAAGGCTTTCACCGTACATAAGAAAATCTACCGCAAGAAAGTAGCCCTGTCGCTGGATATGGCATTCAGCCTGGCCGACAACCCGCATACGGACACCTTATTCATTGTAGATGAGGCATCGATGATTT
Organism: Parapedobacter sp. 2B3; assembly: GCF_041925275.1. Classification (NCBI taxonomy): domain Bacteria; kingdom Pseudomonadati; phylum Bacteroidota; class Sphingobacteriia; order Sphingobacteriales; family Sphingobacteriaceae; genus Parapedobacter; species Parapedobacter sp. 2B3. Next base: position 154,906 of record NZ_JBHEUZ010000010.1, read on the forward strand.
CCAACGACCGCCATACCTTCAATGGGCGGAGCGTCCTGGAAGACCTCATCCAGTACGTCGCCAATGGCGAACGCTGCAGATTGCTTTTTGTAGGCGACACCGCCCAGCTCCCACCTGTAGGACTGCTGCAAAGCCCTGCATTGGATGCGCAGGGATTAGGGCAACGCTTTGGCCTCCATACAAGGGTTTATGAACTCACTGACGTAGTGCGGCAGGAAAAAGACTCCGGCATACTGTACAATGCGACAGCCATACGCCGGCAAATCCAAACCGCTGTTGGCCAAACCGATGACAAACCTCTGCCCTTCCCGCGGTTTACGGTAAAAGGCTACTCCGATATTTACCGGATGACCGGGGAACACCTGATCGAGGGGTTGCACTATGCGTATGAAAAGTACGGTATGGAAAACACGCTGGTAATTTGCCGGTCCAATAAGAACGCTAACCTGTATAACCAGCATATCCGTAACCGGATCCTCTTCCGCGAAGAAGAGCTAACCGGGGGCGACTACATCATGGTGGTCCGCAACAATTACTTTTGGCTTGCCACCGAATCGGACCGGGCCGGTTTCATTGCCAACGGCGATATGGCACAAGTGCGGCGGGTACGCAATGTGCACGAGCAGCATGGCTTTCGGTTTGCGGATGTGAGCTTGGAATTTATGGAGGCTGACGAAACCGAGCCGGTCGACTGCCGAGTGATGCTCGACACGCTCCATAGCGATTCGGCAAACCTGCCACAGAGCGACCAGCAGCGGCTTTTTGAAGCAATCATGGCCGACTATGCCGACATCGGGGATAAAAAAGAACGCCTGGCTGCCCTAAAGGCAGATCCCTACTATAACGCACTGCAAATCAAATTTGCCATGGCCGTAACCTGCCACAAGGCGCAAGGTGGGCAATGGCAGGCCGTATTTGTAGACCAGGGTTATCTCACTGACGACCTGCTAGACGTCGAATTCCTGCGTTGGCTTTATACCGCCTGCACCCGGGCTACCGACGAACTGTTTCTGGTCAACTTCCATGAAAAGTTTTTTGGTTAATCCAGTAAAAAATTACAATCCACGCTAAACAAACCCCACTTCTTTTTGTACTAACACTGTACACCAATCGTAACAAGCGTTGTATGAAAGGAGGAAGTGGGGCTGGCGAAAACAGCCCGAAGCCAGTGCTCCGCATGGTGGATGCCATGGTTATCATTGTCGGTATCGTTGTTGGAGCTGGTATTTTCCGTACGCCTTCTTTGGTGGCCGCCTATACCGGAGGCTGGGAACTCTTCCTCGCAACCTGGCTACTTGGCGGCTTGGTTTCGTTAATCGGTGCCTTATGCTACGCTGAACTCACTACCGCTTTCCCGAATACCGGCGGCGACTATCACTTCCTCATGCAAGCTTTCGGAAGACGGTTTGCTTTCTTATTCGCTTGGGCCCGGGTGAGCGTTATCCAAACCGGGTCGATTGCGTTGCTCGCCTACATTGTGGGCGATTACCTCTCGCCTCTCTATTATCTTGGCCCCTATGCGCCAGCAATATACGCCGGCTTGGTGGTGATTACCCTTACCGTGGTGAATATACTGGGTATCACATTCGGTACCGGCACCCAGAAAGTCTTGCTGGCCATCCAATTCGTCGGCCTACTGCTTATCATTACCGTAGGGTTTCTCATACGCCCCTCTCCTATGGCGTTGGCAGCTTTGCCGGTTACGGATAGCCCGTCAACTGCGCTGGGCCTAGCCATGGTATTCGTTCTGCTCACCTTTGGTGGCTGGAACGAGGCCGGATACATATCTGCCGAATTGCGGGCCGGCAGCCGCAAGATGGTTCAGGTACTTATCATCAGTATACTGGTAATCACTGGAATATATCTATTGATAAACAGCGCCTTCATCTACGTATTGGGTATGGATCGTATGGCTGCTTCAACCGCCGTAGGGATAGACCTGATGCGGGTCACACTCGGTGAACCCGGTGTCTTCCTTGTAGGCGTACTCGCAGCCTTGGCAGCCCTCACGTCGGTAAATGCGACCATCTTTACCGGCGCTCGGACGAATTATGCGCTTGGCCGCGACTTCAAAACCTTCTCTTGGCTGGGGAAATGGAACCATAAAACATCGTCGCCAATCCCCGCGCTGCTAACGCAGGGAATCGTTTCGTTGGCGCTGATCGGGCTGGGTGCAATGACGCGCGATGGCTTTCAATCGATGGTAGACTTTACGGCACCCGTATTCTGGTTCTTCTTTCTGGCCATCGGGGTTTCATTAATGGTGTTGCGTAAGAAAAAACAACAGATACCACGCCCCTTTCGGGTACCGCTGTATCCGGTTACGCCGATTATTTTCTGTGGGTCATGCGCCTATTTATTATACTCGAGTTTGGCATATACCGGCGTTGGGGCGTTGGTGGGCGTTGCCGTACTGTTATTGGGCACGTTATTTTTCTATGTCATCCGATGAGGTGATGGAATCACGCTTTTTTAGCAGGCTATTAAATGTGACCAATATGATACATAGCTTAACGAAACAATGCCAACCGTCGGGTGTTTACCCTGTGGTCCGCCACGTAGGCAGGTATGGATACGCTATTTATAAATCAATGAAATAACACAAAAAAACGAAGACGATGAGCACGATGAAAAATTGGCTGATTGCCCTATTTGTTGGCGTATGCTCGGGTGCATATGCCCAAAAAACCCAATTGGATGTACCTTATGTGCCTACCGACCAGAAAACAGTCGAAGAAATGCTGAAGCTGGCCGGCGTGAAACCGGGAGACGTTGTTTACGACCTGGGATGCGGCGATGGCCGGATCGTCATCACGGCTGCAGAAAAGTTCGGTGCCACCGGCGTTGGGGTCGACCTCAATCCCGAACGCATCAAAGAGGCCAATGCCAACGCGGCGGCGGCCGGCGTTGCCGACAAGGTGAAGTTTGTACTGGGCGACCTGTTTGAATTTGATTTCAGCGAGGCCAACGTGGTAACGATGTACCTGCTGCCATCGGTGAACCTGCAGTTGAGACCCAAGCTCCAAAAAGAACTGAAGCCGGGAAGCCGCATTGTATCGCACGATTTCGACATGGACGATTGGGAGCCCGAGAAAACGGTACGGGTAGGAACCCACGATACCATCTATTTGTGGACCATCCGATAACTGGCACTATTTAACCTTCGGGCCTGTAACAGCAAACGCGGCCATTTTGACATTGGCAGGAAGGGGTCTATCAGTCGTTGTTGCCGCAAGCTGCGCCGATGAGTAAGCGCGGCACCGGGTTCTGGATATGCCGCAACGGATCGCGGGCACACGGCACCGAACCGGGGACAACGCTACACGGCACCACCCTTACGCCGCCCGAACGCGGGTGAAACCCGACCAGGCCCAGGTGAAACGGATCCCGACCCATGTGAAAGCACACCGGATTCATGGCTAACGCGCCCGGGTTGGGGCGAACGCAGGAGGGATCCGGGTGGAACCACCCTGGGTTCGGGTGGAATCAACAAGGATTAAACGGTTACCAACGTGGCTCCGGGTGTAACGCACACGGGTTGTATACGCGTCGCACCGGACCCATGTGGATTCACACAGGGATGGGGGGTGCTGCACACCATCCCTTGTGGGCCGCAACCGGCTTCATGAAGCGCCCGGCCGAACCCGGTACACCTTGCCCTATGCCCGGTCCGGCGTATCCCAAACCAAGGCCGGTGCGGCAGGAATCCATGTCGATACAAACGTAATCCCGTCCGGTGCAACATGGGCATCGTACCGTGCAGCCCGGGCCCGTGCAGGCACGGCTTGCATACATGCCGGCGCAATATGCACCCATGCCGACGTTATCTTGGACCCAGTCCGGCATATCTTGGACCCAGTCCGGCATATCTCGGACCCGTGCCGGCATATCTTGGACCCAGTCCGGCATATCTCGGACCCAGTCCGGCATATCTTGGACCCGTGCCGGCGAAAAAGCAGGCGCTATCAGCGAGAAAGGCGCCGATCTCAGCCGCAGGAAACACACTTCCGTGAAATTGTTGATGCAGTTGGCCACTGCGCGCAGCGATTTAAGCAATGCCTTGCCGGCTTCGTCCTTCTCTTCCTTCCGCTACCCGCCGGCGCGACCATTGGCCGAGATGGCCTGCTTGGCGGATATAGTCGAGTGCCACCGGCTCGAAACAGGCAAAGGCCGGGGCACTATATCCGGGAAGTTGGTATTTGCGCGCAGCGCATCGGCGGCATTAATCTATGTCTACTACAAAAGGCCCGGAACCCTACTGTAAACTAGTCCCATTTATGAGAAGTGGACAAGGAATATTTCCCTCCCCCGGTGAAGATCAGCCCCAATCCCCCAAACAAGAACAAAGCGATCAGCTCATGTGCCCAGGCACCCGATTTTCCCAAAGACAAAATATTTTCGGTATGCGCCATCACAAAAGCCACCACCATGACACCGGTAAATAGTAATGCGGCCAGTTTGGTTCTAAAGCCAATGATTAACAGAATTGGCGCTAAGGTTTCCCCCAAATGCACACCATAAGCCAGAAAGGTGGGAAGCCCCATTTCAGATAACATCCCCTTAATACCGTCCACTCCGTTAACCAGCTTGTAAATGCCATGAAACAGCATGAAAAAGCCCATATTCAATCTGAAAACCAATAAACCGATGTTTAAATTACGTTGTTCCATTATGCCTCCAGTGCCTTCTTAACGGTATCACCCAACGTCGTGGTGGGACGACCAATCAATTTTGAGAGCACTTTGCCATCATCGAACAGGTCATCTTTTGAAGCCCCGATATCCCAACCGGCAATGGCCTGAGCAAGCCCGTCAGGCAAACCCAAGGATGTCAATACACCTGCATATTCCTCTGCGGATAAGTTGTTATACGGAATGTCTTTCCCGGTCTGGCCGGAAATCTCCGCTGCGAGATCCTTCAGCGTATAAGCCACGTCGCCCGCCAACTCGTATGCTTTTCCTTGATGCCCTTCGCTTGTCAATACAACCGCAGCAGCTTCGGCATAATCTTCACGTGCGGCCGAGGATATTTTGCCATCACCCGCACTTCCTATAAATGCACCGGCCTCTAAGGCACCCCGTACCGAAGCCGTATAGTTTTCTGTATACCATCCGTTTCTTAGAATGGTGTGTGGAATGCCCGACGCCTTTAACAGTTCTTCGGTTTCTACATGCTCCGCGGCCAAGCTTAGCGAAGAGGTGTCGGCATGGAGCAAGCTGGTGTAAACAATCCACTTGACACCGGCCTCTCGGGCTGCCTTGATTACATTTTCGTGTTGAACTTTGCGCTGACCGACTTCGCTTCCCGAGATCAGCAAAAGATGATCGATATCTTTTAGCGCATCGGCTAACGCTCCTGATTTTGCGTAGTCGAATTCACGTGCTTCGATTCCCAGATCAGCAGCTTTTTCCGGTGAGCGCACCAGCGCCACCAGATCTTCCGCATTTACCTTTTGTCTTAATTTCTCCACTACCAAACGACCTAGTTGTCCGGTAGCTCCAGTAATTCCAATCTTCATACTAACTTTTATTTGTAATAAAACATATTACATTAATGTTCAAATTTTTTTAACCGAACTGTTTTACAAAACTTTCCAACGTTCGATGCCGGAGCGCGTCGAATACGGTTTCATCTATTTCCGCAAACAGGTCTTCCAGTTCCTTATTCATATCCTTGCCAATAGGGCATTTAGGATTCGGATTGAGGTTCTTCTTCCCCAGTACATCCGTCTTTTTTACGGTCTTGTAGATAGCCGCCAGGTTGATGTCTTTACCCGGAATAAGTAACGTGTACCCCCCTTCCTTTCCCTTTCGGCTGGTCACCCATCCCTGATCCTGCAATTCACCCAACTCCTTTCGAACGATAACCGGATTGATTTGGATACTGCCTGCAATCCAGTCGGAACTTAACCATTCGCCCGGGCTCTTGGCCAAAAGGGTCAGGATATGTATAACCGTTGCAAACCTTGTGTTGTTCATATTGGCAACAAAGATAATGATTTTTTTCAATTGTAATAATTTTTGTTTCAATTAAATCAATAGCTTTGTTCATTGCCTTTGGCATATACCCTATTCTATCAAATAGTCGGGATTTTGCCGTTGATAATAAAATTATACATACACTGGCATCAATCGGCGCACTTGTGATCCCGCACATCCGGTCCAACAAATTGATATCGACCTTAACCTAAAAAGTCGCCGGTAGACTATCGCAATTTCACCCCCGGTCCTCCCAACATCACGCGAATATTACAATCAGCCATCCGGCAATTTCAATCAAAAACCGTTCTTTTGCATGGCAAGATAATCCCAACATACACCATTAAGCCATCATGCAAAAAAATCATATACTGGTATTCCTCGTATTTGCGTTATTCAATCCTGTATTCGCACAGGAAAACGATGGGAATCCACGGGCAAATTATCAATTGGCAGCCCGCTTTTCACCTGAGAAATTAAAACGTCTTATTTTTTCCACATCAGTCAATCCACAATGGCTCAAAAATTCGGATCGGTTTTGGTATACATACGAAACCTCCGAGGGCAAAAATTGGTACATAGTGGATCCCCACGCACGCCATAAAGAGGTGCTTTTTGACAACGCTTATATGGCGGCCCAGCTTACACGGATCGTAAAAGATCCCCTCGATGCACAGCATATCGATATCCGCAACCTGCGATTCACCGACGACGAGCAACGCATCCGCTTTGAGGTCAACAGCACAAAAGACACACTCAAAAATGAGGAGGAACGCAAAAAAAACAAGAACAAGGCAGATTCACTGAAGAAAAAGGTATTTTATATCGAGTACAACCTGCAAACGCGCCAAACGATTGAACTTGCAGACTCACTCAAACCCAAGCCCCATCTTTCATGGGCCTCTTTTTCGCCCGATACCAACACGGTGATTTTCGCCAAAAATTATAACCTGTATTGGATGGACCGTGAAAACTACAGGAAAGCCCAAAAAGATGAGAAAGACAGCACCATCGTGGAACACCAGTTCACTACCGATGGCATACAGCATTTTGCCTGGGGTGGTGACGACCGTACCATCACCACGGGCGATGATAAGGAGGACGAGGAAGAAAAAGACAAACGCAAACGGGCCCGTATCCTCTGGTCGCCCGATGGCAACCACTTTGTGGTTGTCCGAAAAGATAACCGGCACCTCCATGCGCTGTGGGTCATCAACAACGTAGGTGGTAAGCGCCCCACACTGGAAACCTATAAGTACCAGATGCCTGGCGAAACCGACAGTACGGAGCAGGAACTCCATCTCTTTGATTTCGCCACCAAAGAGCCGCGCCGAATCCCGGTGGCCGCTTTCAAAAACCAGACGCTTTCCATCTGGACAGCACCGTCGCCGCGTAATGTACAACCCGGCGACATCCGCATAGACACCTGGCTGGGCACCAACGAACTTTTTTTTATGGCACGCAGCAGCCGCGACCTCAAACGCATCGACCTCCTTACGGTAGACATCAACGGCAAGGTGAATACGCTTGTCGAAGAACGTGCTAACACGTATCTCGACATCCAGCAACCGGCGCTGATCAATGAAGGAGGGGAGTTTCTGTTTTGGTCTGAACGCGATGGTTGGGGTCATTATTACCTTTACGATGGCAACGGCAACCTGAAAAACCAGGTTACATCGGGCGAGTTTTATTGCTCGGACATTGCCGGATTGGATGAAAAAACACGCACCCTCTACTTCCAGGCGAATGGCCGCGAGGAAAACGAAGATCCTTATTACCAACACCTCTACCGGATAAACCTGGACGGCACCGGCATGAAACTGCTCAACCCGGGCGACTTCGACCATCAGTCGGAAATGGACGACAAGGAACAGTTCTTCGTGAACAACGCGTCGCGCGTAAACACCGTTCCCGAATCGGCGTTGCACAATAGTTCAGGGCAGCTAATCATGCAATTGGAAACAGCCGACCTATCGCAGCTGTTTGCCGCTGGTTACCAATTCCCCGAGCCGTTCCGTGTAAAGGCTGACGACGGTATTACCGATTTGTATGGCGTCATGTACAAACCGTTTGACTTCGACTCTACCAAAACGTATCCCCTTATCGAGTACGTATATCCCGGTCCGCAGACCGAAGCCGTAAACAAAGCCTTCGGACGCAGCATGGACCGCATCGACCGGTTGGCACAATTCGGATTCATCGTGGTGACCGTTGGCAACCGCGGGGGCCATCCCGCAAGGTCGAAATGGTACCATACCTACGGGTATGGCAACTTACGCGACTACGGTTTGGCCGACAAGAAAGCGGCCGCCGAACAACTGGCCGACCGCTACCCATTCGTCGACATCAATCGTATCGGCATTACCGGGCATTCCGGTGGCGGCTTCATGTCTACTGCGGCCATGTTGGTGTATCCGGATTTCTTCAAGGTAGCCGTATCGGGTGCGGGCAACCATGAAAACAATATCTACAACCGATGGTGGAGCGAACGGCACCACGGCGTTGCCGAAAAGGTATCCGCCAAAGGTGATACCACCTTCTCTTATGCCATCGAGAAGAACACCGAACTGGCGCGTAACCTCAAGGGTCATCTGCTGCTAGCCACGGGCGACATTGACAACAATGTGCACCCTGCCAACACCATCCGCATGGCGGAAGCACTCATCAAAGCCAACAAGCGGTTCGATTTCCTGCTGCTGCCCGGCCAACGCCACGGGTTTGGCGACATGACGGAGTATTTTTTCTGGAAAATGGGCGACTATTTCTGCAAACACCTGCTTGGCGACTACAGCGACGAGGTAGACATGACCGAAATCAACAGGGAGATACCGCGTAAGCGGTAACCCCCCTTACTTACTGCTTATTTTAGAAGCCCCTTGCTTATTCCATAAGAAAAAGACGGGGATACCTAACAGCACGATGATCAACCCCGGCCAAGTAAACGTTGGTTGGTAAATCAGTAGGCCTACGCATATAGTAAACGCCGCGAGTACGTACAACGCCGGCAACACGGGATAGCCAACTGCTCTGTAGGGCCGCTCGGCGGTTGGGCGCTTGCGCCGCAGTATAAATATGCCGATGATCGTAAGCGCATAAAAAATCAATACCACGAATATAACATAGTTGAGCAAATCGCCGTACCGGCCTGTGAGGCACAGTACCGATGTCCAAATGCACTGTGCCCAAAGCCCCCAGCCGGGCACTTCGAATCGATTCAATTCGCCGGCTTTTTTGAAGAACAGCCCATCTTGCGACATGGTGTAGTATACCCGAGCACCTGCCAGTATCAAGCCGTTGTTGCATCCGAAAGTGGAAACCATGATCATCACTGCAATGACCAGCGTGCCCACCTGACCGAAAATGGCCTGCGCTGCCACCACGGCTACACGGTCTGCCGGCGCATGTGCGATGCTTTCCATCGAAAGCGTAGCCAAGTACATGAGATTTGCCGAAACATATACGATGGTAACGATCATTGTTCCTAGGAAAAGGCTCAGTCCAATGTTCTTGCGGGGATTACGTATCTCCCCTGCTATGAAGGTAACGTTATTCCATGCATCGCTCGAGAAGAGCGAGCCCACCATGGCGGAAACAATACCGGCGAATAATGCCGCACCACCGATTGATACGGCGGTACCACCATTCACGTCCCACCGCACAGCCTCCCATGCTGTAGCCCAATTAGTGCTCCAAACCTCGGTATTGAACGCGCCAAAGAGTCCCATCACAATCAGTCCGCCCAGCGACAGGATTTTGACGATAGTAAAAACCGTCTGAATGATCTTACCGTTCTTTACGCCCCGCGCGTTAACCCACGTAAGGATGACGATGGTACCGATGGATACCAACTGGGCGGCATTGATGTTAACCACTCCCAGATTCCACAGTACATTTTCATCGCTCAGCGCGGGAAATATATACGCAGCAAATTTTGCAAATGCCACCCCTACCGCGGCAATGGTACCCGCCTGGATAACCATAAACAACGACCAGCCGTATAAGAAAGCGACCAGCCGGTTATATGCCTCGCGTAAATAAACATACTGCCCGCCTGCCTTAGGGAACATGGCTGACAGCTCACCATAACTTAAGGCTGCGATAACCGTAATTACGCCGGTTAGTATCCAAATGAAAATAAGCCAGCCCGCACTACCTACATTCCGCACGATATCGGAACTGACAATGAAAATCCCCGAGCCGATCATCGACCCGGCTACCAGCATGGTCGCATCGAGCAAACCCAGCTCGCGCTTCATGTCATCGTGTTGTTCTGTATTTGTGTGCATTAGGTTATCCTTAAAATATACGATTAGTAGCGCCGAAAGTAGGTAAATAATATGAAAACATGCAAATAAATTTGTTTATTGGGATAAGCATCTTATTTTTGGCGACTCTTTGTTAAGACCTATTTTGACAATGACGAAGTTTGTAAACAATTGATTTGGCTATAATGGAATTTTTACAGGAAAATTTAATCTATTTGGTGCTTGTGTTCGCGCTGATCGGCATTGGAGTGATGATCGTAAAATCAGCATGGGTACGGAAACAGGATGCCGGCGACGACCGGATGAAGGGTATCGCGAAAAACATCCAGGAAGGTGCCTTGGCATTTCTTAGGGCTGAGTATCGGATTCTCCTCATCTTTGTACTCATTGCGTCGATAGCGCTCTTTGCGGTGTCTACCGTGGTTGAAACTACACACTGGATCATTGTCGTTGCCTTTATTTTCGGCGCGTTCTTTTCAGCACTGGCGGGAAATATAGGTATGCGTATTGCCACCCAGTCCAATGTGCGTACCACACAGGCCGCAAGGACTAGTTTGCCCAAAGCGTTGAAGGTCTCGTTCTCAGGTGGCACGGTGATGGGATTGGGTGTAGCCGGACTGGCCGTGCTCGGTCTAACCATCTTCTTCTTGATTTTCCTTAACCTATTTATTACGGATAATCCCAACAACCTCTATCGCGAGATGACCGTGGTGCTGGAAGCACTGGCAGGATTCTCGCTTGGAGCCGAGTCCATTGCACTTTTTGCGCGCGTGGGTGGCGGCATCTACACGAAAGCCGCCGATGTAGGTGCAGACCTCGTGGGCAAGGTTGAGGCAGGGATTCCGGAAGACGACCCACGGAACCCGGCCACCATTGCCGATAATGTGGGCGACAATGTAGGAGACGTAGCCGGCATGGGTGCCGACCTATTTGGTTCTTATGTGGCCACCGTACTGGCTTCGATGGTGCTTGGAAATTACATCATCAAAGACATGGCCGAAGTTTCGGACGCACCTTATACCGATGCATTCAACGGTTATGGCCCCATCCTTTTGCCCTTGGTGATTGCCGGCATCGGCATTATCGCTTCCATCATCGGAACACTGTTCGTTAAGGTAGCTTCCAACGATGCGAAAGAAAACCAAGTGCAAGCCGCACTGAACCGGGGAAACTGGGTAGCGATTGTATTGACGGTTATCGCTTGTTTCTTCCTGATCGGCTTCATGCTGCCCGAAACCATCAACATGAAATTTTTCGGCGAAGGCGTCAAGGAAATACCCCGCACGAATGTATTTTATGCAACCATCGTGGGCTTGGCGGTAGGCGGATTGATTTCATCTTTCACCGAATTTTATACCGGATTGGGTAAAAAGCCCGTACTGAATATCGTTCGGAATTCGTCTACCGGAGCGGCGACCAATATCATCGCCGGATTGGCAACCGGTATGAAGTCGACCTTTTCTTCGGTCTTGCTTTTCGCATTGGCTATTTGGGGTTCATACGAATTGGCAGGCTTTTATGGGGTCGCCATCGCCGCATCGGCCATGATGGCAACGACCGCCATGCAACTGGCTATCGATGCATTCGGCCCCATTGCGGACAATGCCGGCGGTATCGCCGAGATGAGCGAATTGCCCAAAGAAGTACGCCAGCGTACCGACATCCTTGATTCTGTAGGAAATACAACCGCTGCGGTGGGAAAAGGCTTTGCCATTGCTTCTGCGGCGTTGACCGCTTTGGCACTATTTGCGGCCTACGTAACGTTTACCGGGATAGATGGCATCAACATCTTCAAAGCCGATGTGCTGGCTGCCTTGTTTATCGGTGGGATGATCCCGGTTGTTTTTTCGGCATTGGCCATGCAATCCGTTGGCAAGGCCGCAATGGATATGGTGAATGAAGTTCGCCGTCAGTTCCGGGAGATTCCGGGGATCATGGAAGGGACCGGAAAACCCGAGTATGGCAAATGCGTCGATATCTCGACCAAAGCAGCACTCCGCGAAATGATGCTTCCCGGTGCCATCACCATCATCACGCCGATTATCGTCGGTTTCGTGATGGGAGCCGAAGCACTGGGTGCTTATATGGCTGGCGTTGCGGTTTCAGGTGTGCTTTGGGCCATTTTCCAAAACAATGCGGGCGGCGCATGGGATAATGCGAAAAAATCATTTGAAGCGGGTGTGGAAATCAATGGTGAAATGACCTACAAAGGTTCGGATGCACATAAGGCCGCCGTAACCGGCGATACGGTCGGTGATCCGTTCAAAGATACGTCCGGCCCGTCGATGAACATCCTCATCAAACTAACGTGCTTGGTTGGATTGGTCATCGCCCCCATTTTGGGTGGACACACCGCAGACAGCCAAGCGAAAAATGATGCTGAGGTCCCAACCGAACAGGTGGCTGTCTCGCAAACGGCTAACCACGGCCTCGAACAATAAAACAAATAACCCATCTGTGAGGTCATTTTAGTCCTCCAGATCAACATAACATCCCCGGTACTGGCTCAGTGTCGGGGATTTTACGTTCTTACCCAGGCGTTACAAACGGTGATATATAAAAATATTATATGATTTAATCATAAAATTTGTAGGTTTGGCATGCCCACACATGAATGGGCCTAAATTAAAACAGAAAAGATCAAAGCTCATGTTATTTAAAAAGACGATTCCAACCCTGATCGCCGAGGCCGCGGAGAGTGGCGAAGGCACGCTGAAAAGGACATTATCGAGTAGCGGTTTGGTGGCGCTGGGTGTTGGCGCCATTATTGGTGCCGGCCTGTTTTCACTTACCGGCATCACTGCTGCCGAGAATGCAGGGCCCGCAGTAACGATTTCTTTTATCATTGCGGCTATCGGCTGTGCTTTTGCTGGGCTATGCTATGCGGAGTTTGCAGCCATGATTCCGGTGGCTGGAAGTGCATATACCTATTCTTATGCTACGATGGGCGAATTCGTAGCCTGGATCATTGGGTGGGACTTGGTACTTGAGTATGCATTGGGCGCTGCAACCGTGGCATCGAGCTGGTCACAGTATTTCAATGAGCTGTTGTTGGTGTTTAACATCCATTTGCCCGAAAGCATGCTCCATGGCCCTTGGGAAGGCGGTATTATCAATATCCCAGCGATAGTTATTGTTTGTTTACTTTCCCTGCTACTCATGCGCGGCACACAAGAGTCGTCGATTGTCAATAATATATTGGTGGTTGTTAAAGTAGCTGTGGTACTGATTTTCATTGCATTGGGGTGGAGCTTTATTAATCCGCTGAACCATGTACCCTTTATCCCGGTGAATGAAGGCGAACAAATGGTTAAGTCCGGCCAGCTGGGATTTTTCGAATTTTTCAAAAGCGACTATTTCGGACACTACGGCATCAGCGGAATTATGCGTGGTGCCGGTGTGGTTTTCTTTGCATTTATCGGTTTCGACGCTGTCAGCACCGCGGCCCAGGAAGCAAAGAACCCACAAAAAGGAATGCCCATAGGTATTATCGGATCACTGCTCGTATGTACATTGTTGTATATGCTCTTTTCGTATGTGATGACCGGCCTCGAAAATTATGCTAATTTTGCTGGCGATGCCAAGCCCGTGGCCACCGCATTTGCAAAGACAGGATATACGTTCTTAAATACAGCGCTCATTGTGGCAATTCTCACAGGATATACTTCCGTAATGCTGGTGATGCTGCTCGGTCAGAGCCGTGTATTTTATACCATGAGTAAAGATGGTTTGCTGCCCCGTTTTTTTTCTGACCTGTCAAAAAAACAAACACCTTGGAAGACCAATTTAATTTTCATGGTATTTGTAAGCATCTTTGCCGGATTCGTGCCTGTTTCAGATTTAGGTCACATGGTAAGCATCGGTACCTTATTTGCCTTTACACTGGTTTGTATCGGTATTATGGTGCTTCGCAAAACAAACCCCGATGCCCCACGCCCGTTCCGTACGCCGTTGGTTCCACTGATACCGATACTCGGTATTGTCGTGTGTATCGCGCTGATGGCATCCCTCCCTATCGAAAGTTGGGAGCGGTTAGCTATTTGGATGATCATTGGCGTTGCTATCTATTTTCTTTACAGCAAGCGTCATAGTAAAATACGTGCTGCGGTGGAGGCGGGAAAACCGCAGGGTCCGACCGTTTAGCCTGGTAAAAAAATAATCTGCACGGCCTTTCACGCTCACGTGAAAGGCCGTGTTTTTCTTGTCCCCCCCTGTGCAACCCATATGGCTCAATCCATCAACGGGAATCAACACATCCCTCCATTTGTTGATAAAAAAAATGTTAGATAATGACCTGTTAACATTAACTTCATATGTAAAAAGCTACCTTTGCAGCGTAAAATCATCATTCATCCCATGAATGCACTATTTTTCACTGCACACACTACGAAGCCCTTTTCACTGAAAGTGAAAACCCCGCATTGTTTACATTCACTTTTTCCACTAATTATTGTACATATGAACGCAAAAACTACCAAATGCATCACCCTGGTTGCTATGTTACTTCTATTTAGCAACTATTCATGGGCACAACGCGTGCTCACGGGGAAAGTCACCGATCGCGAAGGTCCCGTAGCGGGCGCAACCGTGCTGGTCAAAGGCACTACGCAGGCTACAGCCACAGATGGTGAAGGGAACTTCAGCCTGTCCACCGACCTTGAGTCGGGCGAGGTCGTCATCCGCATACTCGGGTTTACCAGTAAGTCGATTCCCTTTTCTGCACAGACGAACCTAGGCACCATCGTCTTAACGACTTCCGACTCGCAATCGTTGGAAGAAGTCGTGGTCGTTGGCCGTGGCATCATCGATATTGCCGAGGATCGGAAAACGCCGATTGCCGTATCTACCGTTTCCCGCGCCGAGATATTGGAAAAAGGTATCGGTAACGTAGAGTTTCCGGAGATTATGAAAAATATACCGTCGGTATTCATTACTAACCAAGCAGGTGGATTCGGTGATGGCCAGAACTTCCTTCGCGGCTTTGATCAATCCAATACCGCTTACCTGCTGAACGGCCAGCCCATCAACGGCATGGAAGACGGCAACATGTATTGGTCAAACTGGAGTTCCATCGCCGACATCGCCAATGCGGTACAGGTACAGCGCGGCCTTGGTTCATCCAAATTAGCCATCTCATCGGTTGGTGGTACGGTCAACATCGTAACGAAGGCTACGGATATGCAGGAAGGCGGTTCGGTTCGCTTCCTAACCGGCAACTACGGTTATGCCAAGGGTACGGTGGCGTATAACACAGGGCTACGCGGAAAATGGGGCTTCTCTTTCATGCTCGACTATTGGCGTGGCGATGGCAAGTATGCCAAAGGTACCGCCGGCGAAGGGCAAAGCTATTTCTTCTCGGTAGGATATAGGCCAAATGAGCGCCATAATTTCAACTTGATGGTATTCGGTGCGCCCCAATGGCACGATCAAAACTATTCAAAGGCATTGTTGACCCGGTATAATACGAACGGTACGATCAATACGCCTGGCTATGATATAACGGGTATCAAAGGAAATTCCAACTACGGGTACCTCAACGGCGAGGGATTGGCTGTCCGCAAAAATTTCTACCATAAACCGGTAGCCAACTTTAACTGGGATTTTGAAATAAACGACCAATCATCGCTATCTACCGTACTTTATGCTTCCCTGGGCCGGGGTGGCGGCGTAGGTCCGCTCGGCAATGGCCTGGGTTTCATAGACCAGCAATACGGTGGCGGATACCTGCCTGACGGGTCAATCAACTGGCAGGGCGTGATGGATTACAACGCTACCATTGCCAACGGCATCGGTGCCGGCCGCAACGGTTCCCTGTTGCGCGCTTCGGCCAACAACCACGCTTGGTATGGTTTAGTAACGAACTACAATTTCGACACACAGCGTTATTTTACCTTTAATGTAGGTGCAGACATCCGTTTCTATCGTGGCGACCACTTCCAACAGTTGGTCGACAAATTGGGACTGGAAGCCTGGAATGCGCCAAACGAAAACAGGGGTAGCGGCGATTACTTAGTGACCAAAACGTTTAAGGCCAATCCGTGGACCGCGCTGTTCAATCCGGCAGGTGAGGAATACAGGGTAGGTTATGATAACTCCGAGCAACTCAACTACCAAGGAGTGTTCGGTCAGGCCGAATTTAGCAATGGCATTGTTTCGGCGTTCGTACAGGGTGCTGTTTCAAACCAATCGTACCAAAAGTTTGATCGTTGGAACTACACCGGCGGCCAAGCCGAATCGCCCGTTGAAAACAAATTCGGGTACAACGCGAAAGGGGGTCTTTCATTCAATTTTGAAGAAGACCACACTGTCTTCGGGAACGCCGGTTTCTATTCCCGTCAGCCTTTCCTAGACAATGTATTTATCCAGAATACGGTGGACTTTACTGATCCCGTGGTCGAAAACGAGGAAATTTTAGGTTTTGAAGCTGGTTACCGATTTACCACGTCCAATATCACGGTCAATCTGAACGGCTACTACACCTCTTGGGCAAACCGCTTTCTGCTGCAAAGCGGCACGTTTGGTAGTGAAAACACCGAAGGTGCTTACTTGATTACCGGCATTACCCAATTGCACAAAGGGTTGGAGCTCGACTTCCAATCGCATATCACAACCAACTGGATGCTGCGCGGCTATGCATCCGTCGGCGACTGGCAGTACGATAGCGAAACTCCGTTCCGTTTCCGCGAAGAGGTAAATTCCGAAATTATCGGCACAGGCAATTTAGACTTGTCGGGGGTTAAAGTGGGCAATGCGCCGCAGACATCGCTTGGATTGGGCACGAAATACACTATCCTCCCCGACTTGTCGGTCGATGTGGATTTCAACTTCTACGACAACCTGTATGGCCAGGTAGACCCGGAAGATGTAGTCGGCGCCGTTCTCGATGGCGAGGTATACGAAGCTGAAAAACTGGATGGCTTTGGTGTGCTAGATGCCGGGGTGTCTTATACGTTCCGCTTTGGTGGGCAACGGTTGAAATTCCGCGGGAACGTTTATAACGTACTCAACAAGGAGTATTTTGGCCGTAAAGACGGGTTTGGGTACTTCTACGGGTTGGGCACCACGTGGAACGCCGGCCTCACATACAGCTTCTAGATTTCCTTATCATTTAAACAGAGAAGGCCGTTTCGTCCTGTGTGGCGAAACGGCTTTCTTATGAATTGTAATGGAACTCCTCCACGTAGGGAAGCTCCATCATCGCATTATTGAAGCGTTGCAAATTCTGCCGATCGGCAGACAATTCAAATACCACGGACAACTTACGGGCACGCTTAGCAACCGTCTTGCGCGTGTATCTGATACGGTATTCGTCCATCACCTGCTTCAGTTTCTCCAGGTTGTGGGCATCCGTATCATGGAATCCTACATAGATAGTGCGCGTAAGGAACAGCCGTTCCATTGCGTTCTCCACCTTATTGAATACCGACAGGATAATAACCGTAATCACCGAAAGCGAGAGTGCCAAGCTGTAGTAGCCTATGCCTGCCGCCATACCTATACCTGCCACTACCCAAATCACCGCGGCGGTGGTAAGACCCATTACCGAAAACTTGTCCTTGAATATGACCCCCGCACCTATAAAACCGATACCGGTGATGATGTTTGCCGCTATCCGGTCATCACTTCCCACGCCAAAACGGGATACAATGGTAAATGCGGTGGCACCCAAGCAAATCAATACAATGGTGCGGAAACCGGCGGACTTATTTTTATACTCACGCTCCAGCCCCACGAGGCTACCTGCCAATAGGGAAACCCCGATGGCCACTAAATCGTTATCTTCCGGCAAAAATTCCATCTTCAGCTCTATTAATCCAAATAAGCATACGTGATCCCTTCACCTCCACGGTCAGGGTGTTCATCCTCCATACGGGTCACTTCGCCGTACTTGCGCAGATATTCCCGTATAAACTTACGTAAAATCCCATCACCCTTACCATGGACGATCTTCAGGCTCGGAAAGCCCATCATCACCGCCCTATCGAGGTACTTCTCGATGGCTGAAAGGGCCGCATCCGTACGCATCCCCCGGACATCCACCTCCGGACTGAAACTGGCGACATTATCGGTTAGTTGCGTCTGGTTTGAACGGTGGCTGCCTGCTTTTTGCTTCTTCCTGTCTATAAGCACCACGTTGTTCCGCTTTTGAACGGTGCGGAGTTCCCCCATCGCCAACACAAGATTGTTTTTTGCCGTACTGATGACTTCCGCCTCACTGCCTGTCTCCAATATTTTAACCCAATCGCCTACCTGTATAGCAACTTCGGGCATTTTTTGTTTTGCCGGCGTCTCCCCTTTCTCTTTCGCCGGTGCATGTCTATCGAGTTCCTGACCCAACCGCTTGCGGAGCATCTTCGTTTTTAACTTATCGGCCTGGCTCTCGCGGATGCCTGAGATGGTGTTTTCCACCAGTTTATTGGCGTCGCGGATAATTGCTTGGGCTTCTTCCCGTGCTTTGCTGATAATGGTCTTTTTGTTGTCTTCCAAGTAAGCCTGCAGCGCGTCGTTTTCGGCCTTCAACCGTGTGAGTTGCTTCTCTTTCTGGTTCAGTGATACCCTTTCATCATGCACATCCTTTTTTTCCCGCTCCAAATCGACCAATAGCGTATCTACCCGCTTTTGTTGGGCACCGATTTTTTGCTTCGCCGCATGCAATATGTTCTTGCCCAAGCCGATTTTCTGGGCAATCTCAAAGGCATAGGAACTTCCCGGCTTACCGGTTTGGAGAATATACAACGGTTGCATGGCCATATTGTCAAACAACATCGATGCATTTTCAATACCCTCCGTGTTACTGGCAAACACCTTCAAATTGGAATAGTGCGTGGTTACCACGCCCCGCACCTGTTTCCGGTTAAGCACTTCCAACACCGCTTCGGCAATCGGACCACCGAAAAGCGGGTCGGTACCTGTGCCGAACTCGTCTATCAACACCATGGTTTTAGCGTTGGCATGTTCCGAGAAATACTTCATTTTGGTGAGATGCGCACTATAGGTACTAAGGTCACTTTCGATGGATTGGTCATCACCGATATCGGCGAATACGTATCGGAAGATACCCACCTTCGACGTTGGGTCGGCCGGGATGGGCAACCCCGCTTGAACCATCAATTGCAGCAAGCCGATGGTTTTCATACACACCGATTTACCACCAGCATTCGGTCCCGAAACCACTACGATGCGCTGCCTTTCGTCTATCGTGACGTTCAATGGCACAACCGTTTGGCGGGTTGCCTTGAAACTGAGCAATAACAAAGGGTGCCGCGCATTGACAAGCGATATCGACGCCTCTGTGGTCAATTCGGGCATATGCGCGTCGATATCAATAGCAAAAAGTGCTTTTGCCCGAACAAAATCAACTTTGGCAAGGAGCCGGTGATAATCGACCAGCAAGGGCACATGGGGCCTGAGTTCATCGGTAAGAGTGGTAAGTATACGGACAATCTCCCGTCGCATTTCAAACGCTAGATCGCGCACCCTGTTATTGAGGTGGAATACCTCTTCCGGCTCAATGTATGCAGTCTGCCCCGTGGCCGATTCGTCGTGTATCCAGCCTTTCACCTTCCGTTTGTTCTCGGCAAGCACTGGAATACACAGGCGACCATCGCGTACCGTCAGGTTGCCATCGGCGGTCCACCCCTGCTGTTGCGCGGTCCGGAATACCTGGTCTATGCGTTTCCTCGCCTCTTGTTCCGCCTTGGCAATGTTGGCTAGGATGTCCGATAATGCTGGCGACGCGGTCGGCTTCACATGACCTTTGGCATCGATTACCCGTTCGATAGCAAGCAAGAGATCTTTTTCTATCGGCAGGTGCTCAAACAACGTTTCGAGGTTGGGGTATTGGCCGTTCCGGTCGTTAAAATAACGGATGATCGCAAATACGGTCCGCAAAGAAAGCATGAGTTGGAAAAAATCCTCCTCCGCCAAGAAAGCGCCCACTACTCGTGCTCTTTCGGCCAGCGGTCGTATCGGATACAGGTGGTCTACAGGCAGTGGCGAGTCATTGATAAGCAACTCTTTGAATTCCACCGCCTGCCGAAGGAACCGGTTGATTTGATCGTAGCGGGTTTGCGGTTGTATCCGATCCACCAGTTCCCTCCCAACATCGCTGAGGCACTTCAGCGCAATCAACGCCTTTACATCAGCAAACCCGAGTTTCTCGACGGCGTTTTCTGGATAAGTCATGGTCAGTTGGCTTTCTTGAGGGGTCTTAACGGCGGCATGGCGTGGTCTTCCTCTTTCGGGGCCGGTATAGGTGCGGCGGGGGGTGCCACAGGCACCGTACGCGGTAACAGTATGTGCTCCAATGGAGCAACGTCCCTCAGCCCCACTGTCTCCATCAAACGTTCTCTCAACAACGCGTGGGTTATGGGTATCGGCTGGCCATACCCGAGGCTATCGGGGCCATCTATGTAAAGCAGGTAGCGCTTGCGCTTAAGATCTAACGAGTCACGTGTCACTTTCCGTAAACTATCCATGTGCCGGGAAGTGGCTATTGAGTCGGCCTTCCGCTGTAGATTGTATTTTTCCTCCGTCGCTTTTTGGTCGGCCATGTTATATGCCTCCAATTGTTTCTCTATACCGGTGTACAGTGCCTTCATCAGTTTGGGCCGCGACGAATAGAACTCGACACTCCGTTCAAAAGTAACGGAATCTATGGCATACCGATTGAATATCGCGTCGTAATACGCATCCCGGTAGCGTCGAGCGGAATCGGCGAGCATCGAAGCCAGCTGGCCATCCGCCAGGTGCATATCAAGTAGTACATTCCCCATCTGCTGCTGCGGCACCACGTCAGGTGGTATCTTGCGTCCACAGGCACCGCCTAAAAATAAAACCATCAGTACGATCGTCGTCAGCCGCATGTATTTACCTAACCTTCTTTAACTACATCACTACGATAAACTAACCGCCAATTCCAACACAACACCTTTGGCGGATACCCGTAGGTTTCGTAGTTTTGTGCAAACTTAGACAAATTGCTATTTAAATGCAATTTGTCGATCTCTCATCTGCCATTGAGAGAAAGTTGAGGAAGATGAAACTTAGACAAATTGCTTCGCAGTTTGCATAAACATTGTACTGTATTTATGGATGTAGCCAATCAGATAAAAACCATTAGCGAGGAGTTAAACCGTTTAAATATCACCTTGGTGGCCGTCTCCAAGACCAAGCCATTAGACACGATTCAGGAGGCTTACGACGCCGGCCAGCGGATTTTCGGAGAGAACATCGTACAGGATTTGGTAGCGAAATACGATGCATTGCCCAAAGACATCCAATGGCATCTTATCGGTCACTTGCAAACCAACAAGGTAAAATACATCGCGCCGTTCGTGGCGCTTATCCACTCGGTGGACAGTCTGAAGCTACTCAAGGAGATCAACAAGCAAGGGGCAAAAAACAATCGCGTCATCGACTGCCTGCTGCAAGTACACGTCGCGGCAGAAGATACCAAATTCGGGCTTGACCACGTGGAACTGATCGAACTGCTGCGATCGGAAGAATTAACCGGGTTGGAGCACGTACGTATACGCGGGCTAATGGGTATCGCTACCAACACCCCGAACGAACGGGAAATAAAAGCAGAATTCAGCGAACTAAAATCGTTGTTTGACGGCGTTAAGGCCAGCTTTTTCAGGAAAACCGATCATTTCGACACCCTCTCCATGGGGATGTCGGCAGATTACAAGCTAGCTATCGAACATGGGTGTACCATGGTTCGGCTGGGAAGCACGCTTTTCGGTAATCGGTGATAAACGGGCCGGACAATTGAAGGCTAATGGGCATGGAAACGACAACCCCTACTATACGCAAAGCGATTGCTGCAGACTGTACGCAATTATTAGCGCTGGTTAAAGAATTGGCCGTTTATGAGCGTGCTCCCGATGAGGTGACCGTTAGCCTGGATGAATTTATCGACGCCGGCTTTGGCGCCAACCCCGTGTGGGAAGCATTCGTGGCCGAAGTGGACGGCCGCATCGTGGGGATGTCACTTTTTTATATCAGGTACTCTACGTGGAAAGGCCGCCGGCTATACCTGGAAGATATCGTTGTGACCGAAGCCATGCGTGGCAGAGGCCTCGGCAAGCTGCTTTTTGAGGAGACCTGGAACCTGTGCAAAGCACGCAATTACAGCGGAATGGTCTGGCAGGTGCTCGAATGGAATGAGCCGGCCATCCGGTTCTACAAAAAATATGGAGCGACTTTTGACGGTGAGTGGGTAAATGTATCCATCGCCGCTGGTCGTTAGTCATTGTATAATAGGAAAGGAATGAAATTAAGCAAACTGTATATTTATGGCCTGATAGGTATCTTGTTAATGGAGGCCTGTCAGCTCAACACGGACAAGGAGAAAACACAGGCCGGGAAGCCAGCCGCGGACACCTTGGCTTACGCCTATGAAGATTATATCAAATACAGCAGCAACCTGATTAAGACCAGCGAGACAACCGATACGACTTTCTTTGCGGCATCGTACCCGGTGTTTGATGAGCCGACAGCTGATCGATTTGTCCGAATGGCGCTCCTGGGCAATGACACCACGACAGTGGCCGAAGCTGCGGGCACATTTATAGGAGAATTTGATCGCTTCTTCGCTTCTGACCCGTTTCCCCGTGTATGGACCTCGGCGTCGCACGCGAAGGTGTATAGCATCACGCCTACGTATTTGGCATTGGCCATCCATGCGTCGTCCTATACCGGTGGTGCCCACGGCAATTATGCAACTATCTTCAAGCACTACGACCTACAGGCAAACGAGCCACTGGCCCTCGGCGATATCGTAAACCCCTCGTTCCAGAACGAGCTGACGGCTGTAGCCGAGCGTTATTTCCGCAACCAGGAGAACCTTGGGGTCAACCAGCCGCTCGAAGGCACCTATTTCTTTGATGACGGACGTTTCAGCCTACCCGATAACTTTGCCCTCGAGTCCGATAGCATGCTGTTCCTTTATAACATCTACGAAATAAAGCCCTACGTAAACGGGCAGACGGAACTCCGTGTGCCTTATGCCGATCTCGAACGGTTATTGACGGATCGTGCAAAACGCATCATCACTGAACTGAATACACCAATTGAACCTTAATGCAAGTATTTAAATTTGGCGGTGCATCCGTCAAGGACGCCTCGGGCGTAGTGAATCTGGGCGCTATCGTTTCGGCACACAAAGACCATGCGCTGCTGATCGTCGTTTCTGCCATGGGCAAAACCACCAATCTGCTTGAGCAGTTGGTGCGAAACCATGTAGACGGCTCGGAGACTGCGACCCACCTACTCGAAGAGACCAAGCACTACCACCATACGATCATTGAGGAGCTCTTTCCCGACAAAGACCATCCCGTCCATAACGAAGTGGCCAACCGATTCGTTGAAATCGAGTGGATACTGGAAGAACCGCCGATGGACCCCTACGACTACCTATACGACCAAATCGTAGCCGTGGGCGAGCTTGTTTCCACCACCATTGTAAGCCACTATCTGCAAGCAATCGGGCTGAAAAGCAGGTGGCTGGACGCCCGCGATTATATCCTTACCGACAACACGCACCGCGAAGGCCGGGTTGATTGGCAGGTGACCGCTTCGCGCATACAGGCGCAACTGCCCCAATTACTCGAAAGCCAATTGCTGGTAACGCAAGGATTCATTGGTTCCACATCCGAAAATTTCACCACCACATTGGGCCGCGAAGGGTCGGATTATTCAGCGGCCATTTTCGCCGCTTGCCTCGGGGCGGAAAGCCTCACCATTTGGAAAGATGTACCGGGAGTGCTTAATGCGGACCCAAAATGGTTCGACCAAACGGAGCTTATTCCCGAATTATCCTATCTAGACGCCATTGAACTGACATATTACGGGGCTACGGTTATCCATCCGAAAACAATCAAACCATTACAGAATAAAAACATCCCCCTCTTCGTGAAATCATTTATTGATCTTGAAAATGGCGGAACACAGATCAAGGGCACCCATGAATCATTGCCGGTACCGTCGTTCATTTTCAAGGTAAACCAAGTACTGGTGTCTATTTTGCCCAAGGACTTCTCTTTCATTGTTGAAGATAACCTGAGCGATATATTCAGCCGTTTCCATGCACATAAAATCAAGGTAAACATGATGCACAACAGCGCCGTGAGTTTTTCGGTAAGCATAGACGACACGGGCAGTAATGTGGACGCCTTGCTTGGGGATCTCCAATCGCGGTATGACGTACATCACCAGAATGGATTGGAGTTGATTACCATACGCTACTATAACCAGCAAACCATCGACCGGGTACTGGTCGAAAAGGAAATCATCATGGAACTGAAAGACAGTTATACCTGCCAGCTTTTGGTACGTAAACTGTAATTGGAAACCCTTACCTTTGTACACATGACAACACGAGCAAATCTCCTTACCACGCTTGCCGGCGTTATTTTTATCGCGTTGACGCAGGCTTGTGGCAACAGTGGAACCACCGCACAGTCGACCCATCAAACCACCGCGAGCGCGGCATCCGAACAGGCACACGCGGCCCCGGCCACTAACCACCCACCTGCCGTTTCCACGGAGCCGGCGGCATCCATTCCCGATTTCACGTTCCATATCCTGAAAAGCGGCATCCGCTTTACGAAAGAAGACTTGGCCCAAACGGGAAACATCGTATTTATTCTGTTCGACCCCACATGCAGCCATTGCCAACACGAAGCCAACGATATCGGTAAGCATTATGACCGTGTCAAAGACGCCAATTTTTACTTCGTATCGATGAACGATCCCGCCTTGATGGCATCCTTCCTTGACACGTGGGCAAAACCCCTCGTAGGCAAGGAAAACGTAGAGGTCCTCTATGACAGGGGTGGTGAGTTCATCAATAAATTCCATCTTCCGTCGCAATATCCCGCTACCTATGTCTACGGTACGGATGGTCAGTTGAAAGAATATTGGAATGGCGAACGCAATACCAACGAAATCATTGCAGCCATCAACAAATAGCGGCTTCCTTTCGCGGTAAGACCGCCATAACTTGAATGAACATGCTCAACGTCGCCATCAATGGGTTCGGCCGTATCGGTCGCAATACCCTACGGAACATCCTGCTCCGCAAGCTGGATGGAGTGGCTATCACGGCCATCAATGACCTCACGGATGTACCTACATTGGCTCATCTATTTAAATACGACTCGGTACATGGGCCTTATCCGGGCGACGTGCGGACCGATGGGGATCGATTGGTCATCGATGGATACCCCGCTATCCGTATCGTACAGGAACAGGATCCCCTGCGGTTGCCTTGGAAATCGTTGGGCATAGAGGTCGTTATCGAATCAACCGGCAAGTTCACGGCAAAGCAGCAAGCGGCAAACCATCTCGAAGCCGGTGCCAAACAGGTCATTATTTCTGCCCCTTCGGCAGACAAGGAAATCCCAACGGTGGTGCTTGGGGTAAACGATGGCGAAATCGATCTCCGTGCCCCCATTTTATCCAATGCATCCTGTACCACCAACAACCTCGCACCATTAGTGAAGGTATTGGATGACCACTGGGGTATTGTAGACGGCTATATCACCACCGTACACAGCATGACGGGCGACCAAAGCCTGCACGACCGCCCCCACCGGGACCTCCGGCGGGCACGTGCCGCCTCTGCCTCCATCATCCCTACCACTACCGGTGCCGCCAAAGCCATCACCAACGTATTCCCGCACCTCGAAGGTAAACTCGGCGGTGCAGGCATCCGCGTACCGGTGTTAAACGGTTCGCTCACCGACTTCACCTGTACCCTTCGGCAGCAGCCAACCGTGGCAGAAATCAATGCCGCTTTTAAAAAGGCTGCTGCGGGCAATCTCAGCCAGGTGTTGCAATACACGGAAGATCCAATCGTATCTGTCGATATCATCAATAGTCCATACTCGTGTGTATTCGACGCGCAATTGACATCGGTAGTGGGCGGATTGGTAAAAGTGGTTGGCTGGTATGACAACGAATATGGCTATTCGAACCGTCTAGTGGACTTATTGGCCAGACTGGCTGCCAACGGATAGGTCACAAAAAAGAGAATCCATCTTGCCTTAGGCGAGACGGACTCCTTTTTTTACTAACAAAATCGATATCGGTTTTTAAAACGTTATTTCACTGCATCAACAACGGCCTTGAAAGCCTCCGGATTGTTCATTGCCAAATCGGCAAGTACCTTGCGGTTCAAACCGATGTTTTTAGCATTCAACTTACCGATCAACTGCGAGTAGGAGATTCCATGCTCGCGGGCACCGGCATTGATACGTTGTATCCACAACGCCCTAAATTCCCGTTTTTTGGTCTTGCGGTCGCGATAAGCATACTGCAAACCTTTTTCTACTGTGTTTTTAGCAACGGTATAAACCTTGCTACGTGCCCCATAATAGCCCTTGGCCATCTTGAGGATTTTCTTGCGCCGTCTTCTCGACGCTACTGCATTAACCGAACGTGGCATAAACTTTCAATTTTTGGTAGCAGGCGCCGTGTTTCGCAACGGACTTACAACCCAATACCCGGTTACTAATTACTAACTATTATGTACTACTTCCCGATAGCGAGCATACGTTTCACGTTGCCCATATCGGCTTCAGACACTAAACCGGTCTGCGTCAGATTGCGTTTCTGCTTGGTGCTTTTCTTCGTCAGGATGTGACTCTTAAAAGCGTGCTTCCGGGCAATCTTACCTGTTCCAGTAAGCTTGAAACGCTTTTTCGCACTGGAATTGGTTTTCACTTTTGGCATGATTACTAATTTTTATATCGACTTGTTAGTATTTACTTTTTTGCGGCTGTTTTGGGAGCTACCGTAAGGAACATCCGCTTACCTTCCAATTTGGGAAGCAACTCCACCTTGCCATAGTCTTCGAGGGCTTGCGCAAAGCGCAGCAACAAAATTTCGCCTTGTTCCTTATACACGATGGCACGGCCTTTGAAATGCACGTACGCCCGTACCTTCTCCCCTGCTTCCAAAAACTTTATCGCATGCTTGAGCTTGAATTCAAAGTCATGGTCGTTGGTGTTGGGGCCAAAGCGGATTTCTTTGATGACCGTTTGCTTCGCGTTGGCCTTGATTTCCTTCTGCTTCTTCTTCTGCTCGTAGATGAACTTGCTATAATCAATGATTTTGCAGACAGGGGGCACCGCGTTTGGCGATATCTCTACCAAATCCAGCTCCAACCCATCGGCAAGCTCTAATGCCTTACGTGTGGGGTATATCCCCTGCTCGATATTGTCGCCTACCAATCGTACCTCAGGTACCCTGATATTTTCATTGATACGGTGCTCCGGTTCCTTCTTCCTGAATGGCGGCCTCGGGCCTCTGAATCCTGGTCTTTTTAATGCCAAATGATCTACTAATTAAACGGTTATCTCTTTTATTAACTGTTCACTAAATGCGTCCACGCCCATAGTTCCCAAATCCCCTGCGCCATGTTTCCTTACAGAAACCGTACCATCCGCCTCTTCCTTCTCTCCCACGATAAGCATATAGGGTATTTTCTTCAACTCCGCGTCCCTGATTTTGCGTCCCACTTTTTCGTCGCGCAAATCCAGTAGGCCGCGAATATCGGAATTATTGAGCGATTCTAAAAGTTTTTTCGCATATTCTTCGTATTTTTCCGAGACCGGAAGGATGATGAATTGCTCCGGAGCCAACCACAACGGAAACTGGCCAGCGCAATGCTCGATCAACACAGCAACAAAGCGTTCCAACGACCCAAAAGGCGCACGGTGTATCATCACGGGACGGTGCTTGGCGTTGTCGCTTCCCGTGTATTCCAGCTCAAACCGTTCCGGCAGGTTGTAATCTACTTGGATGGTACCCAGTTGCCATTTTCTACCCAATGCATCCTTCACCATAAAGTCCAGCTTAGGGCCATAAAACGCAGCCTCACCATATTCCACCACGGTATTCAGGCCTTTCTCGTTCGCTGCTTCGATAATATCCTGCTCGGCGCGGTCCCAGTTCTCGTCCGTACCGATATATTTACCCTTATTGCCCGGGTCGCGGAGCGAAATCTGCGCGGTATAATCTTCAAAACCCAACGCACCGAAAACATAGAGTACCAAGTCGATAACCTTCTTGAACTCATCTTTCACTTGATCGGTACGGCAGAAGAGATGGGCGTCGTCTTGCGTAAACCCACGCACGCGCGTCAAGCCATGCAATTCGCCGCTCTGTTCATATCGGTATACAGTGCCGAACTCGGCGTACCGGATGGGTAGGTCTTTATACGAACGGGGCCTCGTTTTATAGATCTCACAGTGGTGCGGGCAGTTCATCGGCTTCAGCAGGAACTCTTCGCCTTCCTGCGGGGTGTGGATGGGCTGGAAAGAGTCGGCCCCGTATTTTTCATAATGCCCCGAAGTAACGTACAGGTTTTTGTGTCCGATATGCGGCGTTACCACCGGTTCGTAACCGGCTTTTACCTGTGCCCGCTGCAAGAAATCGATCAGCTTCTGCCGCAGGCGCGCCCCTTTGGGCAGCCATAGCGGCAGCCCCATGCCCACCTTTTCCGAAAAAGCGAACAGCTCCAGTTCCCGGCCCAGTTTGCGATGGTCGCGTTTCTTGGCCTCCTCGATCATGTGGAGGTAGTCGGCCAGCTCGCCTGCCTTCGGGAACGTTACGCCGTATATGCGGGTAAGCTGTTTCCGGCTTTCATCTCCCCGCCAATAAGCCCCGGCCACATTGGTGAGTTTCACGGCTTTGATGAAACCCGTATTCGGGATGTGCGGACCCCGGCAGAGGTCGGTAAAATTGCCCTGAGTATAGAAGGTGATGCTGCCATCAGGCAGGTCTTTGATCAGATCCAGTTTATATTCGTCGCCTTTCTTGGTGAAATATTCCTCGGCCTCCGCTTTGCTAACGGGCTTGCGCACATAAGCGGCCTTCGTACGGGCCAGCTCCACGATCTTGTCTTCGATTTGCTTGAAATCATCCGACGAGAACTCACGGTCGCCAAAATCAACATCGTAATAAAATCCGGTGTCTATGGCCGGTCCGATACCGAATTTGATGCCCGGATACAGCGCTTCGAGCGCTTCGGCCATCAAGTGGGCCGACGAATGCCAAAAAGTGGATTTGCCTTCCTTGTCGTTCCACGTGAGCAGACGTACGGAGGCATCATGTTCTATGGGGCGCGACGCATCCCAAACTTCGCCGTTCACTTCGGCCGCCAGTACATTGCGGGCCAAACCTTCTGAAATGGATTGGGCGATTTCCATCGCCGACGTGCCCTGTGCGTATTGCCGCACGGAGCCGTCTGGTAGGGTAATGTTCATCACTTACAACTATGATTTTACGTTAAATAAAAAATCCAGCAAACCACCATACAATTGTGGTTGTCAGTTCGGGCGCAAAGGTAACGAAAGAAATTTAGAATATCATCCCAAACCGTATCGTCATCCGGTTCAGGGTATACGTTGAGGTCTTGAAAGAGCCGGGGCCCCATCCCGCGTCAGCGGTGTGTTCGGTCACTACCTGCCTTTTATAGCCGATGTTAAAAAGGTAGCGGTCTTTGCCTCCGGTCTTCCAACGCAAGCCGATGGCCGGATGGAACACCATGCCACCATCGTGCCATTCGCTGGCAGTCTTTTTCTCCAACCAGCCGAATCCGTACCCTACGTCCACCCCAAGGTATGGCGCTAGGCTTTTGCGGGGCAACACCACGCGACTGCCTACCGCTATCGGCACTACGCGTAGGCCAAAGTATTCATCGATACCCGCCGTAAGCCCCATACTTAATATCCCATCAAACTGCACCCCATGGAAGGTTTGCACGGTAGCGGCTACCGGCGAGAAAAAATTTGCCCGCGACCACATCACGCCGATCTCCGTCTCGTTTGTATAGTTGATTGTCTGTCCGCGAAGCGGGCTCCCCATGCCCATCACATTCATCGTAACGGCCACAAGCAGGCTACATTTCCATCGCATAGAGCACTATTTCGTATGAATGCGGCTGAGCAGCCGTAGCCTTGCAGGGTCACTGTAATCATACTGGCATACGCCGTCGGGACCGGTTACAATCAGCGACTTCGGCGCCGGGATAACATCAATTGCGCTTCTGTCTTTGTGATGTTCCAGCAGGTTTTCGCCGATGTGCATCACGTCGGTTGCGTCAAAACTTTTCAGTCCGTAATCCCCTTCGCAGATATACAGGTTGTTCCCCCGTAGGCCTAGCCCATGCGGATTATCCATCGGGTAGGATTTAAGCAGTTTTGGATGGTAAAGATCTTTGATGTCCAGTACTTCCAGCACGTTTTCACTCATGCGACATGTTGTGCCCGACCGCAAGGTTACAAATGCATAATCGTCATTCACCACCACAGGATCGCAGGCCATCACATGCTGGTAAACGGCCATCGGTTCGGGTGCCGAAGGCGTACTGGCATCGTAGATATGCATCCCGGTGAGCGAGCCGATGAACAGTTTCTGTTTATATGGGAATATGGTCTCGATGCCCCATCCCAAGGGAATGTCCTTTACAAATTCGGGCTTATTCGCCTGGTGTACGTCAAATAGCCGCAGCGATTGATTGTCTACCGCGTACAAGTGCCCGCCCATCAGTGTAAAACGGGCCATGGAACCGCCCTGTCCGTAGCTGGGCCCGGAGAAATCACCGGAGGCGAAGGCCATCTCATTAAGCCATACCCCGCCCCATATCCTTCCTTCTTCGGTAGTGACGGCTGTGATTACCGTATCCTTATAGGTCATGAATGTTGACCGCTCGGCATTAACGAACATATTCGGAAACACAGCCTCAACCCGTTCCACCAATTTCACGTCGCGGATGTTGCTGATATCGAAAGCCAGCAGGTCGATGTAGCTATCGGCATACAAGATGTTGCTGTTCACCGCCATGTCCACGTTGCCCGGTACACTGATAAAATTGATGTTCTTGGGATCGGAAGGATTGCGGTTATCGACGATGTGGATGCCTTTCTGCGGTTCATTGATGAACAGGTAATCGCCATACACATAGATCTTGCCGGTTTCAGACACGCTTTTCGGCGGCTTAATCCCCACGTCCATACTTCGGAAAGCACTGACCTCGATATAAACAGGCACCTGCGTTTTATAGGTGACGGAGTGTTCTACCTGGTCGCGGCAGGATGCAAATAATACCGCCACCACGGCCAGCAGCAAGCCCATCCAACTATTGGACAAACGACCAAAGAGTGATTTTCTTTCCATATCAAGTCATGTTTTAGGAATCCAAAAATGGCATTTATATCGATAACGGATGCCGCAGCCGAAACGCTACACCCAAACCCATTATAAATTTTGCTACCTTTGCATTTCCAAAAAAAAGCATGGCACACCAAGTTCCCGAAGACGGCACATTACTTCCATTGATGGAAGAATTTTACACCATCCAGGGTGAAGGATACCATACGGGCAAAGCGGCTTATTTCATCCGCCTCGGCGGATGCGATGTGGGTTGCCACTGGTGTGATGTAAAAGAAAGCTGGGACGCCGAGCTCCACCCGCTTACGGCAGCTGACACCATCATTGAACACGCCAAGCAGCACCCTTCAAAGGCGGTGGTGGTAACGGGTGGCGAACCGCTGCTGTATAACCTCGATTACCTTACCCGTGGCCTGCAGGCCGCAGGCATCCAGACGTTTATGGAAACCTCCGGGGCGTATCCGTTAAGCGGTTATTGGGATTGGATTTGCCTCTCACCGAAAAAGTTCAAATCGCCCCTGCCCGATGTGATTGCCGCTGCCGGCGAACTGAAAGTCATCGTGTTCAATAAGAGCGATTTCGCCTGGGCCGAGCAGCATGCGGCCCTCGTTCCACCCTCTTGTAAGCTGTACCTACAACCCGAGTGGTCAAAGGCGCAAGAGATGACGCCCCTCATCGTTGACTACGTGATGCAAAACCCCCAGTGGGAAATCTCCTTGCAGACGCATAAGTACCTGAATATTCCATAGACCTTGTACACCTTTTCAGCCCCCGCCGTCATAAAATAGGCTAAAGCACATTTTTTTCGAAATAATACGTACCTTCGTAGCTGTAGTACCAATTACTAGAACAATGATGCCTGCACACACGGTACATATAACTACTGCCTTGGTCATCGGCATGCTACCGCTTACGCAAGCCTTACTGGCCGAATTGATTTTTGCGCAATACTAAGAACAACGCCCCCTTTTTTTGGTTATTTCAATGGTGAGATGGTAGACAACTATCAATTTTCCATCGTCAATTATCAATTATACACTATCAATTAAAAAAATGCCGATTTACCATACCTTGGGGAAAATCCCCGCTAAACGCCATACCGTATTCCGCAAACCGGACGGTGGCCTGTATGCTGAAGAGCTGGTGTCTACACATGGTTTCTCCAGCACGTACTCACTGGTGTACCATTGCCACCCCCCCACGTTGGTGAAACAGATCAGCGAACCCTACGCTGTACAGCCGAAGGTGGCGCGCGAGAAACACCTGAAACATACGAGCCTGAAAGGATTTAACATCGCTCCGGCGGACGATTTCCTCGATAGCCGCAAACCAGTGCTCGTAAATAACGACCTGCATATCTCGCTGGCAGCACCGCGACATTCGATGACGGGCTATTTTTATAAAAATAGCCAGGCGGATGAGATCGTCTTCGTGCACGAAGGAAGCGGTGTGCTGAAAACCGGCTATGGACAGATACGGTTTGAATACGGCGAT
The DNA here is from genome assembly GCF_041925275.1 of Parapedobacter sp. 2B3. Classification (NCBI taxonomy): domain Bacteria; kingdom Pseudomonadati; phylum Bacteroidota; class Sphingobacteriia; order Sphingobacteriales; family Sphingobacteriaceae; genus Parapedobacter; species Parapedobacter sp. 2B3. The sequence continues at coordinate 187,826 of NZ_JBHEUZ010000010.1, forward strand.
TACCTACTGATACCGCGCGGTGTGATCTACCAGCTGCACTTCGACACGCCCGACAATAGGTTGTTTATCGTCGAATCGTTCAGCCCGGTTCGGACACCGAAGCGGTACCGCAACGAACATGGCCAGCTGATGGAACATGCGCCATTCTGCGAGCGCGACATGAAGCTGCCGCGCGACTTGGAAACACACGACGAACAGGGGGATTTCAAAATCGTGATCAAAAAAGAGGGGTTGATGTACCCCTATACCTACGGTACACATCCCTTCGATTTTGTGGGTTGGGATGGTTACCACTTCCCGTGGGGGTTTTCCATCCATAATTTTGAACCCATCACGGGGCGGCTACACCAACCGCCGCCCGTGCACCAGACCTTCGAAACCGACCACTTCGTGCTATGCAGTTTCTGCCCGCGCATGTATGACTACCACCCACAATCGATACCCGCCCCCTACAACCATAGCAACGTGGACTCGGACGAGGTGCTTTATTATGTAGACGGCGATTTCATGAGCCGCAAAAGCGTGGAACGTGGCCAGATAACCCTCCACCCCGGTGGCATCCCCCACGGCCCGCACCCGGGCACGGTGGAGAAAAGTATCGGCCAGACCAAAACCGACGAACTGGCCGTAATGATCGACCCGTTCCGGCCGCTGATGCTGACCGAAGAGGCACTGGAAATAGAAGATAGAGATTATTACAAATCTTGGCAGATCGACTAAAGACTTACGACCAAAGACTAAAGACTTACGACTAACTATGGCAACATTTGCAGAAAAAATAGCGAAGGCGGGCGACTTCCTGCCCATCAATGGTACCGATTTCATTGAACTGTACGTGGGGAACGCCAAACAGGCGGCCCATTACTACCAAACGGCTTTCGGGTTCCAACCGGAGGCATATGCCGGCCCTGAGACGGGCGTGCGCGACCGCGCTTCGTACGTGCTAAGGCAACAGAAGATACGGATCGTCCTCACTTCGGCACTCCGATCGGAACACCCTATCAGTGAACATGTGAAAAAACATGGCGACGGGGTGAAGATACTGGCGTTATGGGTAGACGATGCCTACCAATCGTTCGAAGAAACCACCAAACGCGGGGCGAAAAGCTACCAGGAGCCACAAACGCTGACGGACGACAGCGGTGAACTCCGCACCGCCGGTATCTACACGTACGGTGAAACCGTACACCTTTTCGTGGAACGCAGGAACTACCACGGTGTATTCATGCCGGGATATGTACGTTGGGAGCCAGCGTATCGGCCGGATGAGACCGGCCTACTCTATGTAGACCACTGCGTAGGCAATGTGGGCTGGAACCGCATGGACGAAACGGTAAAATGGTACCAGGACGTGATGGGATTCGTAAATATCCTCACGTTTGACGACAAGCAGATCAATACAGAATATTCCGCACTGATGAGCAAAGTGATGAGCAACGGGAACGGCTACGTGAAATTCCCCATCAACGAACCTGCCGAAGGGGCCAAGAAATCGCAGATTGAAGAATACCTGGAGTTTTACGAGGGTGAAGGGGTGCAGCATGCCGCGTTGGCCACTACCGACATTATGCGCACGGTGAAGTTACTGCGTAAACGGGGTGTGGAGTTTCTCAGTGCACCACCGGAAGCATACTACGAAATGTTACCTACCCGGGTAGGCAATATAGATGAGGAAATAAAGGCTATCCAAGAGCTGGGCATCCTAGTGGATCGCGATGAGGAGGGCTACCTCTTGCAAATCTTTACCAAGCCCATACAAGACAGGCCCACGCTGTTTTTCGAGATCATACAGCGAAAAGGTGCGCAGAGTTTCGGCGCGGGCAACTTCAAAGCACTCTTTGAAGCGATCGAGCGCGAGCAGGAACGGCGAGGGAACCTATAGCGATGGTTTTTGGAACATTTTTTGACCTTATCAACTTAAAACAGTAAATTTGCTTATCGCCGGTAGGACGGTAGCTCATACTAAAACAAAAACTAAAAGAAGAACAATGATGAAAAAAGTCGCTACAATATGCGTTGCATTGGTTGCCTTTGTTTGCGCCACTGCCCTCGCACAGCAAAACAGCAAAGCGGAATTCAAGTTTGACAAAGAAACCCATGATTTCGGCAAAATCCCGCAGGGAAAGCCGGTAACCCATGTATTTACCTTTGAAAACGTGGGTACCGAGCCCATCATCATCAGTGAAGTAAAGCCATCGTGCGGATGTTCGGTCGCCGAGTTTACCAAAACACCGGTAAAGCCCGGGGAATCGGGCACCATATCGGTAACGTACAATGCCGCTGCAAAACAGCCTTTTACAAAGAACTTCACCGTACGTTCCAATACCAAAACACCCGTAAAAACCCTTTACATCAAAGGAGAAGTGACAGGTTAGCGTACCGGATTACCCGAAATAACAAGAAACCGCTACCAATAGCGGTTTTTTTTGTTGCGTTAAACCAAAGCTATCCGTAATATTGCATCCGAAACTGTACACAATATGCCATCGATATCTGTAAAGGGCCGCGAAATGCCCGCCTCGCCCATCCGTAAACTGACGCCATATGCCGACAAGGCAAAGGCGGACGGAAAACAGGTATACCACCTGAACATAGGGCAGCCCGATATAGAGACCCCAGAGGGCATGCTCGATGCCATCCGCAACATTGATTTCAAGGTCTGGGCCTACACCCCATCGGAAGGAACGGCCTCCTACCGGAATAAACTGAGCGGCTATTACAATGGCTTAGGATACAACATAGCTGCTACCGACATCTTGGTTACCAACGGCGGCTCGGAGGCCCTCGCCATCGCTATGCAGGCATGCGTTAACCCGGGCGAGGAAATTATCATCCCCGAACCTTTCTATGCAAATTACAACAGCTTTGCGCGCTCGGCAGGCATCGTGGTAAAACCCATCCTCTCATACATCGATGATGGATTTGCACTGCCGCCCATAGCGGATTTCGAGAAACTCATCACCGCAAAAACCAAAGCAATTGCCATCTGCAGTCCGAATAACCCAACGGGCTACCTCTATTCACGTGAAGAATTGGAGGCACTGCGTGACCTGTGTATCAAGCACGACCTGTTTCTCCTATCGGACGAAGCGTACCGCGAATTTTGCTACGATGGCCGGGAGTTCATTTCGCCCATGCACCTGGAAGGCTTGGAACAGCATGCGGTGATTATCGATACCGTGAGTAAACGATACAGTGCCTGTGGCGCACGGTTGGGCTGCATGATTACCAAGAACCAGGAACTTTGGCAGGTAGCATTGAAGTTTGCCCAGGCCCGCCTTAGCCCCCCAGCGGTAGCGCAGTTGGCCGCGGAGGCAGCTGTAGATACGCCACAAAGTTATTTCGACGCGGTGAAACGGGAATATGAAGCCCGGAGGGACACCTTGGTCGAAGGCCTGAACGGCATCGAAGGGGTAAAATGCCCGAATCCCGGTGGAGCCTTTTATGTGTTGGCCCAACTGCCCGTTGATGATGCGGATCGGTTTTGCCAATGGATACTGGAACATTTTGCCCATGAAAACCAAACGGTAATGATGGCGCCTGCCAGTGGCTTTTACAGCACGCCACATGCGGGGAAAGATCAGGTGAGATTGGCTTATGTGTTAAATACTACCGATTTGAATAATGCGCTGGTCTGCCTTGAAAAGGGGTTGGCGGCCTACCCCGGGCGACGGAGTTAACCTTAAAGGACCCCGTACCGCTAAAGCCGATCGAGCACGAATTGCAATTGTTCCACTTCGTTGAGATCGGTATTGTCCAGTACGATGGCATCTTCCGCGCGCACCAACGGGCTTTCGGCACGGGTGGTATCGATGTAATCGCGGTGTGCAAGGTTCTCAAACACTTCTTCCAACGTGGTATCTTCGCCCTTGGCCTTCAATTCGAGGTAGCGGCGCTCGGCGCGCACCTTCGGATCGGCGGTCATGAAGATTTTCAGATGGGCATCGGGAAAAACGGTGGTTCCGATGTCGCGTCCATCCATCACAATGTTTTTGTTCCTTCCCATCCGCTGCTGCTGGGCCACCATCGCCTCACGGACGGCTTTGACGGCACTGACCTCACTCACATAGTCCGAAACATGCATCTGCCTTATTTCATCCGATACGTCTTCCCCATTCAACGAAATGCGGGTTACGCCCGGCTCGATGTGGAAATCGATATGGATATCTTCCAACGCAGCCATCACCTTACGGTCATCGTTTACAGGTACAACGTGGCGGATAAAATAGAGCGTAACGGCCCGGTACATGGCACCACTATCGATATAGAGGTAATGTAATTTCCCGGCCAATGCCTTGGCAAGTGTGCTTTTCCCACAGGAGGAATAGCCATCAATAGCGATGATTTTATTCGTCGGGTCCATGTGGATTAATTTTGCCCCCCGATGAGTACGCCAGGCTTATTCAACACTGGTATTTTGATCAGATTATCGTCGATGATACTCTCGGGAAGAAAGATGTATTTCTTATCGTAGATGGTACCGTTGATGTAATAACTGAGCCAGTATTCATTGGTAAGCCCAAACACCTGCTCGTCTATGGCCTCTATCTTAGCATAATCATGCGGATCGATATCGCCGATAAAATGCCGCAATATGGAGGTTTTCACCTCTTTCTCGTCCTTGACCCCATAACCCTTTGAACTGACCATCACATTGTTGATCGGCTCATCCTTCTCATTGATCAGGTACACGTTCCATGTTTTACCGGTGGGCGCTTCACCCTCCAGCACCACCGCGATGGAAATATCCTCGACGATATTCAACGGTAAATCCCTTTTCATTTATTTTTTCCCGCGTGGTTTTTTCTTTGGCTTTTTATCGTCCTCAGCCGCCCATTTAACGACATTTTCATAGGTGATGTCGTTTACTTCCGTTCCTTTGGGTATCTTGATATTCTGTTTACCGAACCGGATGAACGGCCCCCAGCGACCATTTTCGATACGTGCGTCCGCATTTTCTTCAAAAACCTTGATGATCTTCTCCTTGTCTTTCTGACGTTTGTCTTTGATGATCTCAATCGCCGAATCGGTAGTGACATCCAATGGATCCACGTCTTTTGGAAGTGAGAAAAACGCATTGTTGTGCCGAATGTAAGGACCGAACCGCCCCACGGCAACCGTCATCTCTTTTCCTTCAAATTCGCCTACTTTTTTGGGTAGCTTAAAGAGTTCCAATGCTTCTTCAAACGTAATGGTCTCAATCATCTGGCCGGGCCGGAGGCTCGCATAGCGCGGTTTTTCTTCGTCGTCGGCAGAACCGATCTGCACCATGGGGCCAAACCGGCCAATACGTACGCTAACCCGCTTTCCGGTGCCGGGTTCCATACCCAATTCCCGCTCGTTCGTAGCCCTGTCGGCGTGTTTTGTCGTGGTTTCGACCTCCTGGTGGAATGGTCCGTAGAAACTGTGCAACATCGCTGTCCATTCTTTCATCCCTTGGGCAATTTCATCAAACTCCTTCTCCACCTTGGCCGTGAAATTGAAGTCTACAATGCCATTGAAGTGCTCCACCAGAAAATCATTTACCACCACGCCGATATCCGTGGGAAATAACTTTGCTTTTTCCGTGCCCGTGATTTCAGTTTTGGTTTGCGACGATATCGTTCCGTTCTCCAATTCCAGCACACGGTAGTCCCGGGGCTTGCCATCACGGCTCTCTTTGACCACATATCCACGGTTTTGGATGGTGGATATGGTAGGCGCATAGGTAGACGGACGGCCGATGCCCAATTCTTCCAACTTTTTGACCAAACTTGCTTCGGTGTAACGTGCCGGCGGACGAGAGAAACGCTCCGTGGCCGATAGCCGTTGCAACTGCACCTGCTGCCCACGCGTTAGCGGTGGCAACAACGCATTGTCCGTTTCGTTATCGAGATTCGGTTCATGTTCGTCATCGGTAGACTCGAAATAAACTTTCAGGAAGCCATCGAACCGCATCACTTCGCCATTGGCCACCAACTCTTCCTCACGGGTAGACACGCCGATTTTGGCCGTGGTCTTCTCAAATTCCGCTTCGCTCATTTGCGAGGCGATGGCCCGCTTCCAGATCAGCTCATACAACCGCCGCTCGGCACCGTCGCCCTCAATGGAATGCCGGTCGAAATACGTGGGTCTGATCGCTTCGTGGGCCTCTTGGGCGCCTGCGGATTTAGTGCGGTATTGGCGGCGTTTATGGTACCTATCGCCATAGGCATACTTGATCTCTTGTTCGGCACCTTGCAGGGCGGTATCGCTCAGGTTCACGGAGTCGGTACGCATATAGGTAATGCGGCCGGCCTCATAGAGGCGCTGTGCCACCGACATGGTCCGTGCTACCGAAAACCCCAGCTTCCTACTGGCCTCCTGTTGTAGTGTAGAGGTGGTAAACGGAGCGGCCGGACTACGTTTGGAGGGTTTGGTTTCCAAACCATTGACCACAAAATCCGCGTGGATACAGTCTGTTAGGAAACGTTCCGCATCCGCGGCTTCCGCGAAGCGCTTGGGTAGCTCTGCCTTGAACAATTCCCTGGGGTTACCAGTATGGAAAACTGCTACGATTTTGAATGCAGCCTCTGCGTTGAACCGGTTGATCTCCCTTTCGCGATCCACGATCAGCCTCACAGCCACGGACTGCACACGCCCGGCCGACAGGGACGGCTTCACTTTCTTCCACAATACGGGCGAAAGCTCAAAACCTACCAAGCGGTCGAGTACCCGCCTCGCCTGCTGCGCATTGACCAGGTTGAAATCGATCCCCCTCGGGGTATCAATGGCCCGGAGGATGGCCGGCTTGGTGATTTCATGGAAAACAATGCGCTTGGTTTTTTCATCATCGAGACCCAACGTTTCATAAAGATGCCAGGAAATAGCCTCTCCTTCGCGGTCCTCGTCCGATGCCAGCCACACGGTTTCAGCGTCTTTGGCCAGTTTCTTTAACTCGCTGACTACCGCCTTCTTATCGGCGGGTACCTCATATCGTTGTGTAAAATTATTAGCTACGTCGATTGCATCGTCGGTTTTCACCAGATCACGGATATGGCCATAACTCGATTTCACCAAGAAATCCTTGCCAAGGTACCCCTCTATTGTCTTTGCTTTCGCCGGTGACTCTACAATCAGTAAATTCTTTGCCATTGATTTTTTCGGATTTCTGCAAACTTAGAGAAATTTGTTTTATATGCAATAAATTGGGTTACTTGTATAACAAATTATTCGTTCCGGAAGTGTGCTAATCGCTGCTGCAAAGCAGGTTATTCAAGGAATGGCAAATCAAAAAAACAGGTCCAGCAGGAAAAAGCATGCAAAGATCACCGATGCAATTCCGTTCGTGGTCATAAACGCCCGATCTACCCTGCTCAGGTCCGTCGGGCTAACAATGCGGTGCTGGTAGACGAGTAAGGCACAGTAAAACAACACACCGACGATATAAAACCAACCCAGCGGAATCACATACATCGGCAGGATGATGAAAATCGCAGACAACACATGGAACAGGCTTGAAACACGCAACGCGTTGCGCTTTCCCAGCCATACCGGGATGGAATTAAGCCGGTGTGCGCGATCAAACGTTTCATCCTGCAGTGCGTAGATGATATCAAAGCCTGCAACCCAAAATAAAACCGCGCAAGCATAAAACACCGGAACTATGTGGAAGACTCCTGTCACCACTAAATAAGCCCCCAGTGGCGCCAGCCCCAGCCCCAGCCCGAGTATGAGATGGCACAGCGGCGTGAACCGTTTTGTATAGCTATAGCCCAACACCACCGCCAATGCAACGGGCGACAGATAAAAGCAAACCGGATTGATAAACCAGGTGGCAGCCATAAACAGGCCGGCATTTGCTAGGGTAAAGCCCAGTGCCTGCGCAGCGCTGACACGGCCAGCAGGGATATCGCGCATAACGGTACGGGGATTCGCTGCATCGATATCGCGATCCAGGTAACGATTGAATGCCATCGCGGCATTGCGGGCGAATACCATGCAAGCTAGCATCAATAGCAACTTTAGCCAGTTAAAATCGGCCGCGGTAGTGTGTATGGCCAGAAAAAAGCCGATGAAAGCAAAAGGAAGCGCGAAAATACTATGGGCGAAGAGGACAAGCGAGAAATATTTCTTCATAAACGGCAATCAGCGGTCGGTAATGTGAAGTGGTTGGAAATTCGCATTGATTTCGTCAATGGCGGCGAGCAGTTGTTCGCACCCCACGCGGGTCTCAGACGAAGTGAGAAAATGCGGGGGCGTTTCCTCGAACCATTCGAGCAGGGCTTGATGGAATTTTTCCACATTCGCATTGGCTTTACCGAGCGATAGCTTGTCTGCCTTGGTAAAAACCAGCAGAAAGGGTATACCGTTTTCACCGAGCCAACGGCAGAAGTCCAGGTCATTGTTCTGCGGCCCAAGGCGACTATCAACCAGTACAAAAACGCACTGCAGGTTTTCGCGCGTAGACAGGTAACGGCGGATGAATTTTTCCCAGGTTGCACGGTTGGTCTTGGAGGTTTTGGCAAAGCCATAACCCGGCAAATCCACCAGGTACCAAGCATCGTTAATTAAAAAATGATTGATTAGCTGTGTTTTGCCCGGTGTCTGCGAGGTCTTTGCCAATTGGCGGTTGCCCGTAAGCGCATTGATAAGCGACGACTTACCCACATTGGAGCGTCCAATGAATGCATACTCCGGCAGATTCGCTGGCGGCAGCTGGTCCACCCGTGTATTGCTGCATACAAATATCGCTGTTTTTACCACCACGTTGCAAACTTAGTAAAATCATTTTATTATTAGGGCACCTCTAAAAACTCATTGATTTGAAATAACATTTGATATTAGCTTGATTTTCAGTATATTTAAATCATGAAA
>NZ_JBHEUZ010000011.1:0-194656 GCF_041925275.1 Parapedobacter sp. 2B3
TTTTGACCAATAAAGGATTGCCAAGCCAAGGGTTGTATGGAATTTCTCGCCGGTAAAGTAAGGCTGCGACTTTTAGGATAACAGTAAAGATTTTGGTATTCAAAATCTTGATGATGAAATAATAAGTGTTTTGAAAATAAAAGAAGATTTTTCAGATGAGAGAGTTTTTGATTATTGGCACAACATTGTCTCACATATTCGAGGAAATAGAACTATGTTGCTTTTTGCACAGCGACAATACCTATATGAAAAGTTTCCAGAATTTAATCAAATTGAAACTATTGAAGACACAAACCGACCTTGGGATTATGACCATATTTATCCATTAAGTTGGGTTTATCGCAATCATCATATTAATGAATTAGTTAGAAACTGGGTAAATACAATAGGAAATTATAGAGCTTTGTCATACGATGATAACAGGAGTGAAAACAATCGTATCTCTCCGAAACAACGGCTTACACAGGACAACAAACAGCTTGATAGTTTTATTCAAGCCAGTGATCTTGAGCATTGGACTAAGTTAGATGATGGTTCGAGTAAAATAAAGCAAGAAGAAACTGAAAAAACGAATGTTTTTATTAACGCTGTTATTCATAGAATGTGCAATATTTACGAAGAATGGTATAGTCAATATTACGAGCATGATTAAGCATTCCGTCTGACAATACCTTTTTATGGTAGTATAACGCGAAATGTCATCCGATGATAAACTCCATATAATGACCTACCTCTTCCTCGACGACATCCGCCATCCGAAAGACGTGTTACTGTACACCACTTCCTCCGAAAACAGCGTATACGACAGCGACGGATGGCGGGTGGTTAGGGATTTTCACCAATTCGTTGACGATATCACAAAAAACGGTCTACCCGATTTGATTTCATTCGACCATGATTTGGGCGTGGATGAAAGTGGAGAAACAAAACTTTCCGGCTACGACTGTGCCAAATGGTTAATTGATTACGTCATGGACCATCAAGTGCCCCTTCCTCGCATCCTTTGCCACTCGCAGAATCCCGTTGGAGCAGCGAATATTAAGGGCTTATTCACTTCTTTTCGTAAGGCATACGATTATTAAAGTCGATTTTTCTCGTTCCAAACGTCTTATCTTGACGGGGTGGCCTCTTCTTTTGGCCCCATATCTCCGAAATAGACACAGATTATCCGAAACCAAACCCGAACTATTGATGTTAACGATTTGAAATATGGCATAGATCGCCTACCTTTGTAATGGAATCAAAACAAATATTGGCCATGGCAACGATTGATTCAGCACTACAAGAATTCATGCAATTGGATTTCAATACCCGGGAAATGCTGTTGGATATTATGCAGAAACGGCAGGCCGAAGCAAGACGCCGTGCGATAGCGCGTAACGCGAAGGCGGGACAACGTGATTATCACGCCGGCAAGTTAAAAAGTGAATCGGCATCGGCTTTGATCCAGCGCTTGGAACAGCTCTAGCTACATGACAACCGAAAGGAGACTGGTAGCGACCAAAGCCTTTGAAAAAGCGTACAAGAAATTCGCTTCCAAGAACCATCAGCTTAAATCAGCCATCGCAAAAGCATTGATCCGATTAGAGAAGGATGCATACGATCCTGCGTTGAAAACCCATAAATTAAGCGGCAACCTCGCTGCTTATCTCGCATGCTCCTGTGGTTATGACTGTCGCATCGTGTTTTTGATTGAGAAAGATAATGACGACCCGACTGCCGAGATCATCCTGCTGCAAGACATCGGGACACACGATGATGTGTATTAATATTAATTGAATGACACTCAATCTCCGCTCGTACGTACAAGCAAATTAAGCATAAAAAATAATTTTTCAACGACCTACCTTGTCGCCATCAACCATCATCTTTGCCCGCATATGGATAAACAATCAATATCGGACACAAAAAATGATGGAACAATGAAAATCACTTATCTTATTTTATTATTGACTGTACTTTTTAGCGCAGGATGTAGCAAGCAAATTCCCGGACCCGAGGGGCCGGAGGGCCCCCAAGGGCCGGAAGGAATGACCGGAAAAAATGGTTCAACCATTCTGAGCGGTACGACCTCTCCTTCCGCTGGCACGGGAAAAGTCGGAGATTTCTATCTTGACTTATCATCGGGTACATTTTACGGACCTAAAGCGGAAGAAGGCTGGGGCAAACCAATTAACCTGAAAGGTGAACAGGGCGCTCCGGGCAATAATGGCACGTCGTTCATCGGTGGAGAAAGCGCTCCGACCGAAAGTATCGGCAAACAAGGGGATTATTACTTTGACAAAACTGCCCTTGCTATATTCGGTCCGAAAACTGAAAGCGGTTGGGGAACTCCTGTTAGCTTGAAAACACCGGAACAAAATGGGGTAAAGGTACTATTGAAGTACAATGTTAAATTCGAAAATCTAGTCAAAGAACCTGACTTCATCGACTTTGAAGGCAACGTTATACTTGTACAGCAATTTAATTCCGAGATCACGTTAAAGCCGGATGGACTAGCCGACTATATAGACAAAGGCTTAGTATTCGTTTATATAAAAAGCGGGGAAACCCACTGGACTGATTATGGGGATTCTTCTGGTAGCTGGAATTGGTGGTGGGAAAATCCCTTGTTTGGCGAAAACGAAGGGTTCGAGCTTTTAATTCGAGAGCAGAAAATCAGAGAAACAGGCATCACATTATCCGGCATGCTATCAGCATGGAATATTTCGCCTTCGAGTCACTCATATCCTGACCTCAATACGGAAGAAGGAAAACAATGGCTAAGCGATCTCCTTCCTTTTGATATCAAAATCGTATTAGTACCAGCAACATCCGTTGAATACCTTTCGGCTACACAACCGGCTGGATATGATGCTCAACAGATAACTAGATTCCTTAAATTCTAATGAGGCATATTAATCTCCGTAATAGCGACATATTATGTCGCCGCACACTTTATATTTGCAAGCAAAACAATAGGAATTATGTCACTACGAGAAACGATGATCCGGCACAGGCTTGTCATCAACAAACTACGACTTAGGCCACATACATGGAAGGAAATCGATAATTTCCTTATGCAAGAATCCGAAATACAGGAATATAAATTAAGTGTAAGTCAACGTACGTTTCAGCGGGACATCGATGATATCTTTGCCTTGTATGGTATTGAAATCGAAAACGACCAATCGACAAAAAGGTATCAGATTAGAAGCCATGACGAACAGGATCATCGATACCTTGAAGCCTTTGATGTATTCAGCCTGCTCAAAATGGGTGGCAACCGTACCACAGATGTAAGTTTTGAAAAACGCCGTCCCCAAGGTACCGAACATTTATATGGCTTGCTCCATGCCATACGGAATCGGGTGCAGATTACCTTCCAGTATCATAAGTTTTATGAAGCCCGAAGCGAAACACGAAAAGTAGAACCTTATGCACTTAAAGAAGCCAGAAACCGCTGGTACTTGTTGTGCCATGACGTAGGTAAACAAGCATTGCGGCTATTCGGAATCGATCGCATGTCAGGGCTGGAATTTACCAAGAAAAAATTCACCAAACCGAATGAGTTGGATATTGAAAACATATTCCATTCTTCCTTTGGCATCATCCTTCCGGAAGTCGGACAGAAAGTTGAAGAAGTGACATTATCGTTTAGTTCTTTTCAAGGAAAGTATGTCAAATCGCTGCCACTACATGAAAGCCAAGAAATTGTCGAAGACAATGAAAAGGAACTTGTCATAACGTTACGTATCTATATAACGCATGACTTTATTATGGAATTGCTGTCTTTTGGCAGGGATGTGAAAGCGATCGCTCCCCCGTCGCTAGCAAAAATATTGACGGACAGCTACCAATCGGCGTATAAACAATACAATTAGTCAAGGGCTAGTAAAATTGCATTAAACAGAACAATGGCCGGAGTAGCTTGTTAGTCCTTTAGCAAAAGGAGGCATCATGAAGAAAAAAACGCTCAGTGAACTGCCCGATCAGCATCGCAACAGCCAAATGGGCAACCCCACATCCGATAAAGCATTCAAGGACACGCGCACGATGAAGCGCCACCAAGGGCTACCCAATGCCGGTGGTGTGCGCACCGGCAAAACCAAATCCGACAATGGGCAGGGCAACGAAAACTAGTCTTTGCCCTCGATAGCCGGTGGCATCAGCTTATACACCACGGGGGTAACCACGCGCGATAAGAGTGTAGAGCTGATGAGCCCACCGATCATCACAATCGCCAAGGGCGAAATCAACGGGTTGCTTGACCATGCGATGGGTAGCAGGCCGCCAATGGCCGTAAGCGACGTAAGGATGATGGGCAGGAAGCGCATCTCCCCGGCTTTTTCGATCGCATCGTTGAGCGGCACCCCTTCCCTACGTAACTGGTTGGTAAAATCGACCAGCAGGATGGTATTTTTCACCTCAATGCCAGCCAGGGCGACCAATCCAACAGTAGCCACGAAAGACAGCGTATTGCCCGTAATCAGCAGTGCCAATACCGCCCCTACGATACCCAACGGGATGACCGACAAAACGATGAGGGTGCTTTTCAGCGTTTTAAATTCCAAGACCAATACGGCGATGAACATGAAAACGGTGATGAGGATCACGGTGCCGAACCCGCCGAACGATTGCTCCCGGCTTTCTACCTCGCCGCCCATCTCGTAGTGGTACCCAAGTGGCAGTTGCAGCTCGTCCATCTGGCGGATCACATCCCTGATTACCTCATCGTTGGTATACCCGGCAGAAACGAAGCTGTTTACCGACACGGTACGCTGCCGGTTGATGTGGTAGATGGCCGGGGGCGACGGTACCAACTCAAGCGTAGCCAGTTGGCTGAAGGGTATACCCTGCCCCTGCACATTGTCTACATAGACTCCGTCAAACACAGACAGGTCCGGATAGGCACTCCGTGGCACACTGAGGCGAACGAGGTAATCGTCATCGTCCGACTGCGGGTCGGTGTAGCTGGTTGCGTCGGCCCCCGCCAATACCACGCGCACCGTACGGTCGATATTGGCACTGGGCACACCGAGCGCCAACGCCTTATCGCGGTGTATGCTCACTTGGATATCGGTCTTATCGTTACGGACGGGGTTGTTTACGTACAGTGCGCCGGAAGTACCTTCCAATAAGGTTTCCACCCGGCCGGCCAATCGCTTCAACGTATCGAGGTTGTCGCCAAAGAGCCGCACCTCCACCGGCGAAATCACCGGAACACCCTGTTCGAAATTCTTCACCTCCACCTTGGCCCCTAAATAGGGCGTCCACCGCTCCCGGAGCTGCCCGATGAGGGCTTCCTTCTCCTTCGGTGATGTATCGGGTTTCAACTGCACGAATATCTCAGCAAAATCAGCCCGCTCATTGGCTTGCTCCACGTTATAGTATATCCGCGGATTGCCCTTGCCTACATTGGAAGCGAAATATTGCACCTGCGGCAATTCGGCCAGCTCCTTTTCTACCTGCCGGGTGATGCTATCCGTTACGTAAATGTGCGACTGCAACGGGGCGTTGATGCGGATAAGGAACTGTGGCTTTTCGGAAGCGGGGAACAGGCTGAATCCAACTACCGGAATCAACGCGAGCGCGCCGGCAAAGATCACCACTGCGATGACCACCGTTTGCCAAGGTCGCTTCAATGCCTTATCGAGCAGCACGGCATAGGTGCCGTGGATGGCGCGCTGCAACCACCGCAGCACGGCATTGCCCTCCGGGTTTTCATGAGGTTTCAGCAGCCTGCTGGCGAGGAGCGGAACCACCAGCAGGGCCACCAGCATGGAGGCAATGACCGATCCGATAACCGCCATGGGCAGGCTGCGGATGAAATCGCCCGCCGTTTCGGGCATAAACATGAGCGGCATAAAGGCGATGGCCAGCGTAGCGGTACATCCTACCACGGCCAGCGCGATCTGATGGGTGCCTTTGATGGCGGCATCGATGCGGGATACACCCTCCCGCATCCACCGTTCAATGTTCTCGACCACCACAATGCTGTCGTCTACCACAAGACCCAGTGCTACCACAAACCCGACGATGCTCAACTGATTCAACGAATAGCCCACCATATTCAGCACAATAACGCCCATAGCGAGCGAAAGCGGCACGGCAATCATCACCACCAATGAGGCCCGCGTACCCAATGGCAGCAACGTGATAAGCACCAGCGTAACCGCAATGAGGAAATCGACGCCCAAGCCGCTAAGCCGCTTATTGACATTTTCTCCCTGGTCGAAATGGAGTACCATATCGATATTTTCCGGCAGCTGCTGCTCAAACCGTCCCAGCACATCGAGGTAGTCCTCCTGTGTACGGCTGATGTTTTCGCCTGCCTTCTGTGCCGCGTTGACGAACACCGCACGGTAACCATTGAGGCGGGTGATATGCGTCTCGGGAGCGAAATCAGCATATATATCGGCAATATCGCCCAACAGGATGTTCTTACCCTGCGCACTGGAAACGATGGTCTGCTTGATATGATCGATACTTTGGTAGTTGCCGCTTGTCTTGATGCTGAATACCTTCCCGCCAGCCAATACGCTACCGCCGGGTATGTTGGCGCCCTCGCTTTGGATGGCCTGCATCACCTGGTTGAGCGGTATGCCCAATTGGGCGAGCTTCGCGGGCTCCACATCCACCCGTACCAATTGGTCGGTGAGTCCGCTGATTTCCACGTTCTTTAGTGCCTTGACCTTCTCCAATTCGTCTTTCAAGTCGTCAGATACTTCCTTCATCTGCCTACGGGAGGCATTCTCAGATATCAACGCCACCTGCAGCACGTTCACGCCGGTGGGGTCTATTTGCTGTACGTCGATGCTATACAGCTGTTCCGGCAGTTGGGGCCGCAACGCACTCACCTCACGGATGAGCTCTTGGTACTTGCTGTCATAGTCGACACCATGTTCGTACTCCACGAACAGCACGGCCAAGCCATTGATGACCGTGGTGCGGATGCGTTTGATGTTGTCGAGGTCGTAGAGCTTGCTCTCGATGGGTTTCACCACCAGCTGCTCCATGTCTTTGGGGTTGGTACCGGGATAGATGACCACAACGGGAAAGTTGGGGGGTTGCATCTCGGGATCTTCGGCCCGGGGCATCGTGAAGATACTACTTATGCCGATGGCTACGACCATCAGGATAACGATAAAGGTAAACTGGTAGTTCTTAATCGGATAGTTGATCAGACCCATGGCTGTTTATTTTATGGTGATATGGGAACCGTCGCGCAGGTACGGACTACCGGATACGATGAGCGAGCCGCCCGCTTCCAATCCGGCCGTTACCACGGCATGGTCTTGCTGGATAGCCGACACGTTCACTGCCACGCGCCGCGCCGTTTGGCCATCATTCGTCACGAAGACATACGCTTTCCCCGCGTCGCCATCCATCAGTGCCTCGTAGGGAATGAACCACACATCGGAAGTCTGTTCCAGTTGGATGGTAGCCCTGCCGAATAGGCCCGAGGCGAGCGACGATGCGGGCGCTTCGGCCAGTTTGAGGTATACGTTGAACACACCCGACTGGGGGTCTACCCCTTCGGATTTACGGGTTACCTCCGCACGGAGCTCTTTTCCGGGAACGGCATCGGTGGTTACCGTAGCGGCATCACCCACACGGATAGCCGACCATTGCCGGTCGCTTACGCCTACTTTGAGCAACCACCCCCCTTTTGCTTTGCTCGCCACCAGCAGCACCGGCGTACCGGGGCCAACAACCTGCCCTACATTGACAGGTCGTTGCAACACATACCCGTCAAACGGTGCGGTGATAGCCGTGTGATTTACCTGATAGGATGCCCGTTCCACGTCTTGTTTGGCGGCATCGAGTGCTGTTTTGGCATTTTCCATCTGTTCCAGCGTGGCCACGCTATCGGCATATAGTTGCCGCGCGCGGCGGTAGTCGCGCTCCGCCTTTTCCAGGCCCAGGCGGACTTGCTGCAGGGCAGTATTGATTTCGGTCGACTCCACCGCTGCAAGCAGCTGGCCTTTCCGGAAAGGGTCGCCTTCGCGCACCAGTAGCTGCTCGATGATACCGCCACTGCGGAAGGCGAGCGCGGTCTCGTCGTCGGTAGTGAATGTGCCGGTAGCCGCTACCGTACCGGCGCTGCCTTTTGCCGCCAGGGGCTGTACCCGCACGGGGATGACGTCGTTCCCGCCAGGCAACCCGGCACCTGTATCGCGGCTGCCGGAACTACAGGCCCCCAGGGCCATCACCAGGGCAATACCGAGGGAATAATAGCTGAATGTGTTCATAAATGTTAATGAATTGTGGTGGTGAGTGGATAACTGGCTTGTTCACGTTCAACCGCCGCTGCCGCCGAAAGCACCTGGAAGGTGCCGACCGATAGCGCCAAGCGGGCGGATGTATATTGGTTGCGGGCATCGACGGTTTCGATATAACTGTTGGCCCCGGCCTGGTAACCTTTGCCGATGAGGCGCTGGTACGCCTCGGCGGCAGCCAATTGGCGCTTCGCGGCCTCGTAGTGCTGCCAGGCAGACCGCAGGCCACTGAGGGCCACGGAACGGGAAAGCAGCAATTGCCGATCGGCCTCCGCCAGCCGCAACCGCGCCTCCCTCAGGTCGAGCTGCGATTGTTGGACTTTGTATTTGTTGCGGTTGCCGTTGAATATCGGGAATGCCAATTGCAGGCCGGCCATATAATAGCGCGTCTGGTCGTTGAACCGGAACCCCTCGGATTGAGAGCCCAGATCGAGGAACGCGTTCAAAGTGGGCACCGCGTACTGCTTGTCCATTTTCAAGGCTGTCTCTCGGATGCTTACCGCCGTGGCCAACGCCTGGAGTTCCTCCCTTGTCGTGGCGGGTTGCGCCTTGTCTCCCAGCAACCGGACGGCTTCCAACAGGGCATTTCCGGGGTTGAAAACCGTATCGATACTGGCTTCCGCATCCCGGTTCAGCAAGCTGTTGAAGTAGTATTTTGCATTGTTTGCCTGCTGTTGTGCACTCGTGAGCGCTGCTTGTGTAGCGGCTACCTCGCTTTCCGACCGCAGCACATAGGCCGGCAGCCCTTTGCCGTTTTCGACCAGCCGCTCATTGGCACGTTTGCCTTCTTCGGCCAGTTCCTTTGCAGACCGATAGACGCCGACCGACTGTACCGCACTGAGGTAACCGAAATACGCCGCCTTGATTTCCTTGACCAATTCGCGCTTATACGTGTCGATATCCAATTCGCTCAACCGTACTTGGTGCTCGTGGATACGCCTGTTATGGCCGATGTCGGTATTGATGAGCGGCAGCGTCGTCCGGATGTGGGCATCGTAGTAGTTACGTGGCAGGAAGTTGATGGTTTCATTCTCGATCGTAGGGAACTGGCTCGATTGGGTCAGTTGGTTCAACGTGGTGTATACCGGATTGAGCAGATCGCCGATCGGCAGCGGGATGTTACGGCCACCATCCGCGGTTTGGTAACCCGCTTGGAGGTCCACCGACGGCAGATACAAACTCCGCGCCGCCTTCAATGCGGTAATGGCCTTTTCGAACGATACGTGCCGCTGCTGTAGCAGCAGATTATTCCGCAATCCGGTATCGATGTACGCGGTCAGGGATTCCTGTGTCCAAGCGTTCATTGAGATCGCTAACAAGACAAAAATTGATACTGTTCTCATTATTAACAGTGTTAACTTAATAGGCAAAAAAATTATTTCATCCGTTCCAGCAGTTGCAGGTACGCTTGGAAAACGCCTTCCAAAAAGGTATCCTGCTTAACGATGGCCACCTCGCTGCATTTCTCGGCAATGTGTTTGAAATGGCTGGTAATATGCAGGGAGCACAAACCATGCACCACGCTCCATGAAAGCATGGCCATCTCTTCCGTATTCATACCGGCGAAGTAGCCTTTGGCCCTGCATCCCTCTACCGTTTGCATGAGTCCGTTGAATACCCGCTCGCCTTCCGGCCATTCCTCTTCCGGGTGGTGGGCCTGCAAATACTGCATGGGCTCTTTCATGATGAACATCAACTCATAGAAATCGGGGTGGTCTACCGCGAATTGGATGTACCCCTTCCCCATCGCCTTTAGCCGTTCGAATGGATCGTCCACGTACACCAGCGCCGAAAACCGTTCGCGGAGCAAGCCAAAACCTTCTTGATGCAACGCATAGGCTATATCGGTCTTATCCTTGTAATACAAATAGATCGTGGTTGGGCTAAACTCGATCTCCGCGGCGATTTTCCGGATGGAAGTCGCCTCGTAACCGTCGGTTACAAACAACTTCTTTGCTGCTTCAAGGATCCTTGCTTTGAGGTCTTCCCGGTGCCGTTCTTTCCTTTCTTTGATACCCATACCTATGACTTAACGACGCAAAACTAATTAACAGTGTTAAGTAATCAAAATTATTTTTGCTTTTTTGAAGATTTTTCACGCAAAGTCCACACGGGCGCTTCGCTTTGACGCAAAGAAAACTTCCCCGGCGCTCTTTGCGTGGCCTTCCTTGGTGCTCTTTGCGTGAAAGATTCACACGGAAAAAGTGAAATAGTTTTGCTTACATGTATGATAAAACGACGAAGTGAGCCTTTGCATGAACACTTTGAGTAACGAATAGACGGAATATATTAGCCTATAAAGAATATTATTCTGTTAATATATTATTAATTTGAACATAATTCGAATATTTCGTATCTTTGCAGAATAATGAACAACTCAGAATACAATTTGGATCAAACCGACTACGCTATCCTGCGGTTGATGCAGGAAAACGCCCGCATCAGCAACGCGGATATTGCGCGTGAAGTCGGCATGGCACCGTCAGCTATCCTGGAACGAATAAAAAAATTGGAGCAGAAAGAAGTGATCTTACAATACCGGACAAAAATCAATCCGGCCGCATTGGACCAGACCTTGCTTTCGTTCATTTTCATCCGGGCGGCAGATGGGATCGGGTGTGCAACCACCGGCCAGGCACTGGCCGCCATCCCCGAAGTGCAGGAAGTACATGACATCGCCGGTGACGATGGTTACCTCGTAAAGGTGCGTACGGCCGATTCGGCCGGTCTTGTGACGCTTATGCGCGAGTCGTTCGCCAAAATACCGAGCATCATTTCCACCCGTACCACCATCGTGCTGGAAACCGTGAAGGAAGAGCAACAACTGGTAATCCCCGACAGTAATTGATGGTTGCGGAGGAAGTAGGAAAGAGCAAAAAAGCATAAAGCAAAGAGCAAAAATAATGACACCGGATTTTACAAAAGACAAACATTTCCAAGCAAAGGTTATTGTGGCATTTGCCATGATATACGTCGTGTGGGGATCGACGTTCTTTTTCATCCACAAGGCGTTGGCCGGCTTCGAACCGTTCCTACTGGGGGCCATTCGGTTCAGTACGGCAGGGCTGCTCTTGTTGGGCTGGTGTGCTTTCAAGGGGTACCGGATATTCGATAAGTCTACCATCATACACGCAGGCCTGATGGGGTTGCTGTTGCTCTTTGTCGACAACGGCATCATCATTTGGGTGGAGCAATTCATGCCAAGCGGGCTGGTGGCGATTATGTCTGCTTCTGTCGCTATTTGGTTCATCGTACTCGATAAGCCCAATTGGAAAACCAATTTCCGCAATCTCCCCATCGTCATCGGCCTATTCATGGGCTTTTTCGGCGTGGTTATGTTGTTCGGCGACCGCATAGCACGGGCCTTTGACGCCTCCGAGCGACAGGCCAACATCACGGGCATGACCCTATTATTGCTCGGCGCTTTGGCGTGGACCATCGGTTCGCTATACTCCAAATATTACGGGAAAACCAAGGCTGGCGGAAGGAACAATAGCATGGTTGGCACCGCATGGCAGATGCTGATCGCAGGCGTAGCGTTCGCCATTACAGCCACGGCACGTGGTGAGGTGACCAACTTCCAGCCATCGAACGTACCGGCTTCCGCTTGGTGGGCAATCAGCTACCTCATTTCTATGGGCTCCATTGTAGCCTATAGCTCGTATATCTGGCTCCTTCAGGTACGCCCGGCCACGGAAGTGAGCACCCACACGTACGTAAACCCCATCGTTGCCGTATTGCTGGGTGCCTGGTTTGCCCACGAGACGGTAACCGACTCGCAAATCATTTCACTGGCCGTTATCCTGGGAAGCGTTTTATTGATCAATTGGGATGCCTATAACCTCTCTTCGCTATTCACCACGCGCAGGCGGAGGTTTGCCCAGCTCCGTGAACGCGCACGCACGCGGGCGACCATACGGGCCTCGATTCCGGCGCCATCCGATGGACTATCCCGGGGCAAGGCAACGGATCGGATTTAGTTATGTTATTTTAACATCAGAATACCTACCTTTACCTCACCCATGGATGCAATACCCATGAGGTATCGACACGCATGAAATATCTTACCATCCGACGGTACTTTCCGCTACTGGCCGTAGCTATTTGGCTAGGAGGTGCGTCTTGCAGCAGGTATTTTGTACCGAGCGGAAAAGCCGCTTACACCGAACTGCAGGTAGACACCACCGTTGCCGACGATCCCGACTATGTGCGATTCTACGCGCCTTACAAAAAACAGCTGGAAGCCGAGATGAACCGGGTGGTCGGCCACGCAGCCGTCAGCCTCACCAAACCCCGCGATGCCCCCGAGACGCTCTTGGGGAATTTCTTTGCCGACGTCCTATTGGCCGAGGCACGGAAACAGGATCCCGAGGCCGATTTTTCCTTTGGCACAAAAGGGGGGCTCCGCATCGAGCTCCATCAAGGCCCTATTACCATCGGCCATCTCTTCGAACTGATGCCGTTTGAAAACGAAATCGTTATATTGGAGCTCACCGGCGAAAGGGTACGTGAATTGGCACAATTCATTGCCACCACGGACGGGCAACCCGTATCGGGTATCCGGATGGAAATCGATGGCGGCAAGGCAACCGACATCCGGATAGGCGGGAAACCTTTGGACAACGCCCGTACTTATAAATTGGCTACGTATGACTACTTAGCCAACGGGGGTGATAATTCGCGGGGCCTCAACGACCCGGTAAGCCGAACGGATCTGGGCATGAAAGTGCGCGAAGCACTGATCGACTACGTGAGCAGCGAAGCACTGGCAGGCAATGACATCAACGTACAACTCGATGGAAGAATCACACGCAACCAATAGACGCAATTTCCTGAAACAGGCAGGTACATTGGCGGCATTTTCTGCCGTGAGCGTGCCCGCGTTGGCCCTTGCCAATGATGAACATACCGCCCTCACCATCCTGCACACCAACGATGTGCATAGCCGCATCGAACCCTTCCCGATGGACGGCTCGCGCAACCAAGGGCTGGGTGGCGTGGCACGCCGTGCGACGTTGGTGGAACAAATCCGCAGGGAGCAGCGCAACGTGCTGTTGCTCGATGCGGGCGATATGGTGCAGGGCACTCCCTATTTCAACCTCTTCGGCGGTAAGGTCGAATTGGAGCTCATGAGCAAAATGGGATACGATGCGGGCACATTCGGCAACCATGAGTTTGACAACGGACTGGTTGGCCTCGCCGACATGGTGCCTTATGCTAATTTCCCTTTCCTGACGGCCAATTACGACTTCAGCGATACGATCCTCAACGGAAAAACGCGCGATTATGCCATTTTCAGGAAAGGAGGGCTTCGGGTCGGCGTATTCGGACTCGGCATCCAATTGGCGGGGCTGGTAGACCCTACGCTTTGCCACGGTGTACACTACCTAGACCCCATTCCTGTAGCCAACGGAATAGCGGCCCGGCTCAGGAACGATTACAAATGCAACTTGGTCGTTTGCCTTTCGCATCTCGGGTACCGCTATGACGATAACCGCGTGTGTGACCGGGTGCTGGCGGCAAACACGCGTGACATCGACCTCATTATCGGCGGGCACACCCACACGTTCATGCCCCAACCGGAATCCATGCGGAACCTCGGTGGTGGCGTGACCCTCATCAACCAGGTCGGATTCGCGGGCATTAACCTCGGGCGCTTGGATTATCAATTCGAGCGGAAGTCGGGAAGGAAAAAGCTGGTGATGGCTGGCACGTATGAGATTTCGCCCCACGGGCACGCCCCCATCGAACATGGATGATACGGGCTAAACAGGCCATTTTCCATGAAAACGTTTTTACGCCTATATATCGATTCGTACCGGGGCTTATCCCGTCCCGCTTGGTTACTGGCTCTCGTGATGCTCGTAAACCGTACGGGTGCCATGGTACTCCCTTTCCTCGGACTATACATGACACAGGCACTGGGTTTCTCGATCCGCGAAGTGGGTGTAGTACTGGCTTGCTTCGGATTGGGGGCCATCACCGGATCATGGCTCGGCGGGTGGCTGACGGACCGCTTCGGGAATTTTTGGGTACAGGCGTTGAGCTTGTTTGTTGCCGTTCCCTTGTTCGCCATCTTACCCTTGTTCACGTCCGTACATGCACTGGCGGCGGCTATTTACATCCTGAGCGTGGTCACCGAATCGTTCCGCCCTGCCAACTCGGTGTCCGTGGCCCGCTACGCGCGCCCCGAAAACATCACCCGGGCGTTCTCGTTGAACCGGATGGCCATCAACTTGGGTTTTTCGGTGGGTCCGGCGTTGGGTGGATTTCTGGCGTCCATCTCCTACCACTGGATTTTCTACGGCAATGCGATCGGTGCATTCGCGGCGGCCGTGATTTTCGTGCTGTTCTTCTACCGGCGTAAAGGGGCTAAACGTGCGAAAGCGGCCGAGCATACCGCCCGCGCGTCCATGGTCCGATCGCCCTATCGCGATTGGACCTTCCTCCTCTTCAGCCTGCTATGCTGTGCCTATGCGATTTGTTTTTTCCAGTTACTGAGTACGCTACCACTGTTTTACCAAAAGACCCATGCCCTCAACGAGCAGCAAGTAGGTCTGATACTTGGATTCAGCGGGCTGGTGGTGGTTGTTTTTGAAATGCTGCTGGTCCACATGGCTGAGCGGCGGCTGACCTATGCGACCAGCATCGGCTTGGGCACCGTACTTTGCGCCATATCCTTCGCCATGCTACCGATACCTGCCGATTATTGGATACTCTATGCGTCGATTTTCTTATTGAGCATTTCAGAAATATGGGCGATGCCCTTTATGGCTTCCGTTGCCGTGAAACGTGCCTCCCGGCAAAACCAAGGGGCATACATGGGGCTCAATGCTCTTGCCTTTTCTGCCGCGCATGTGTTCTCTCCGTTTCTAGGCACCCGCATAGCCGACGAATTTGGTTTCAATGTGCTCTGGTCGGGCACGGCCATCGTGCTTGTGGGCGTGGCAGCCGGGCTTTATTTGGTGGTGAGAAAAATGCAGGGATAGCATTTCATTTTACCAGTGGGTTCTTTTCCTTGGCAAACAATTGGTACACTTTCTTATCTACCCATGCGGGCAACAGCTTGTTC
The DNA here is from genome assembly GCF_041925275.1 of Parapedobacter sp. 2B3. Lineage (NCBI taxonomy): Bacteria > Pseudomonadati > Bacteroidota > Sphingobacteriia > Sphingobacteriales > Sphingobacteriaceae > Parapedobacter > Parapedobacter sp. 2B3. The sequence goes on from NZ_JBHEUZ010000011.1 coordinate 15,334, forward strand.
ATCAGCACGGCAAAATTGCCCTGCTGCGTCATCACCAGGGTGCGTTTACGTTTGACAACCCCCTGCACAATCCGGCCGGCCACTTCCGCTGCTGTCATCATCTTACCTTCATCCATGCTGGTTTCGCCATGGGTCTCGCCTGCAGCATCCAACGCCGCCGCCCGGATACCGGATGCCGTAAAACCGGGGCAGGCAACCATCACATGCAAACCCGTCTTCAAATTTTCTACCCGCAACGACTCCATAAAACCATGGATGGCAAACTTGGAGGCCGAATACCCGGTACGGCCGGGCAGCCCCCGGTAACCTGCGATGGACGATACGGCCACAACCGACCCGTTGCGGCGCAGCAATTCGGGCAGGGCATACTTGGTGCAATGGACCGTACCCCAAAAATTCACATCCATCAGGCGGTGCAGCACGGCCAAATCTAAATCGGTGAACAGCGCCCGCATGCTGATGCCCGCATTGTTGACCAACACATCAATACTTCCGAAGGTGGTCAACGCCTGCTGTACGAGGCTTTTGCAATCCGCCTCGTTGGCCACATCACACCGTACCGCCACGGCGCGGACACTGTGGGCTTTTTCCAACGATTGTGCAAGGGTGCATAAATCGACATAACGCCGTGCTCCTAGAACCAGGTTGGCGCCTTGTTGGGCAAATGCCTCCGCACATGCCAAACCGATGCCAGACGATGCCCCCGTGACGATGATGGTTTTATTACGCAATGCTCCGCTCATAAGGCACCCGTGTAGCAATGGAGCGACCTAACGTCACTTCATCCACATATTCCAATTCGCCCCCGAAAGCAATCCCCCTTGCGATGGTACTGATCTGCACCCCGAAGTCTTTGAGTTTCTTATAAAGGTAAAAGATAGTGGTATCTCCTTCCATGGTAGCGCTCAGGGCTACGATCACTTCGTGCACACCCCCCGCCGCCACACGTGCCACCAAACTGTCGATCTGCAGATCCGATGGCCCGATACCGTCCATGGGCGATATAAGCCCTCCCAACACATGATATACACCTTGGTATTGATCGGTATTCTCGATGGCCATCACGTCGCGCGTATCTTCCACCACGCAGATCAATCCGCCATCCCTTTTGTGCGAAGCGCAGATTTCGCAAATTAGGGTGTCCGAAACATTGTGGCAGGTGGTACAGTACCGGATTTCGCGTTTCAACCGATCAAGCGCTTCCGTAAACCGCGATACCTCGCCTTCGGGCTGCTTCAGTAGATGGAGTACAAGACGCAACGCCGTTTTCTGGCCTACGCCCGGTAAGCGGCCAAACTCGGCCACGGCTTGTTCCAATAATTTGGAGGAAAAGTTCATAACGCAAAGATACTTTTTTAGTTGTAAGTCTTCTAGTGGTAAGTCCCAAGTCACGACTGCTTCTGCATGAAAAATACTACATTAGCGAAAATCAAAAAAATCATCTATGGCTAGAACACGGGAAGATAAAATCATGCGTGCCTTTGAAAACAAGACATGGCAGGAAATCAAAGTCAAAGATTCGTGGCAAATTTTCAAGATCATGGCCGAGTTTGTGGATGGATTCGAGAAGCTCGCCAAAATAGGTCCTTGTGTATCCATGTTCGGCTCGGCAAGGACCCCACAAGACCACCGCTATTATAAACTAGCGGAAGATATTGCCCGGTTACTGACGGAACGGGGATACGGCGTCGTATCCGGTGGAGGGCCTGGCATCATGGAAGCTGCCAACAAGGGGGCCTATGAGGCCGGCGGGAAATCCGTGGGTATCAATATTGAACTTCCATTTGAGCAATTCAATAATCCATACATCGACCGCGATAAGCTACTACAGTTCAACTACTTCTTCGTCCGTAAGGTGATGTTCATGAAATATTCACAGGGATTCATCGTACTCCCCGGCGGCTTCGGCACCATGGACGAGCTGTTCGAAGCCATCACACTCATTCAAACGGGGAAGATTGCCCGTTTCCCCATCGTCCTCGTGGGCAAAGATTACTGGGGCGGGTTGATTGACTGGGTTAAAAAAACCATGCTCGATGCAGGTAATATCAGTCCAGAAGATCTTAACCTCTACCGGCTGGTGGATACGGCCGAGGAAGCCGCAGAACACATCTTCCGGTTTTACGACAAGTATTTGCTCAAACCGAATTTTTAGCGCTTTTCACGCAAAGGCCGCATAAGGATCTCGCAAAGAGCGCAAAGTATAAAGAATACCCCCCTATGGAAAACGAACTATCTTACCAAATTACCGGTAAAGCAATCGCATTGCACCGGGCGATAGGTCCGGGACTGTTGTAATCTGTGTATGAGAATGCACTGGCTTACGATTTACGACAAGCTGGTTTTCAAGTAAAGCAACAGGTTGATATGCCATTTTTATATAAGGGTATCCAACAAGATATCGGGTATCGTCTCGATATCTTAGTAGAAAATAAGGTCATTATCGAAATCAAATCAATAGAAAAATTAGCTCCCGTGCATTATGCTCAAACACTAACCTACCTAAAGTTATCAAGCTTGAAATTAGGCTTATTGATCAATTTCAACACAACGCTAAAAAAAACGACATCCACCGTATCGTCAACAACCTATAATCCTTCGTGGACTCCGCGCGAAAAAAACTTCGCGACCTTTGCGTGAAACAACTGCAAATATTTCAGCACAACCTATTAACATACAGACATTTAGTCATATTTCCGAAATTTAACACGACAAAATTTCCGATTACCCAATCAAATCGCCCATGGTATTTGTTTTGCGTATAACTCTGAAATAAATACGACAATGAATTTCAACAACTATACCATCAAAGCACAGGAAGCCATCCAAAAAGCTTCCGAAATTGCCTCGGGTAACCAACAGCAACCCATCGAAACAGCCCACATACTGAAGGCACTCCTCGTGGTGGATGAAAACGTAGTGAGCCACCTGCTTAAAAAACTGAATGTAAACGTGAAACATGTGGAAGACGAGCTCGACAAGCAGATTGCCACGTTCCCCAAGGTGAGCGGCAGCAATATCTACCTATCGTCAGGCGCCAACGCGGCTTTGCAGAAAGCGCAGTCGTACCTCAAAGAGTTCAAGGACGAGTTCGTATCCATCGAACATATCTTGTTAGGCATCCTCCACGCAGGCGACAAAACCGCGTCGTTATTGAAAGACCAAGGCATTACGGAGAAAGATCTGAAAAAGGCCATCAGTGACCTACGCGGTAATGCGCGGGTAACCGATCAGAATGCGGAGGCCACGTACAACGCCCTTAACAAGTATGCACGTAACCTGAATGAGTATGCCGAATCCGGCAAGCTGGACCCTGTCATCGGGCGCGATGACGAAATCCGGAGGGTTATCCAAATCCTCTCGCGCCGGACGAAAAACAACCCCATATTGGTTGGTGAGCCCGGGGTCGGCAAAACAGCCATTGCCGAAGGCATTGCACACCGCATCATTAAAGGGGATGTGCCCGAGAACCTGAAAACGAAAACCGTCTTCTCACTAGACATGGGCGCCTTGATTGCTGGGGCAAAATACAAGGGCGAATTTGAAGAGCGGCTCAAAGCAGTGGTAAAGGAAGTGACGCAGAGCGACGGTGAGATCATCCTGTTTATCGACGAAATACACACCCTCATCGGCGCCGGAGGTGGCGAAGGGGCGATGGATGCCGCGAACATCCTCAAGCCGGCACTTGCACGCGGTGAATTGCGTGCGATCGGTGCCACCACCCTCAACGAATACCAGAAGTACTTCGAGAAGGACAAGGCGCTGGAGCGGCGGTTCCAGAAGGTGATGGTGGAAGAACCAGACACACAGGATGCCATATCCATTCTACGCGGATTGAAGGAGCGCTACGAGACACACCACAAGGTACGCATACTCGACGAAGCCATCATCGCAGCGGTCGAACTGTCGCAACGGTATATTGCCGACCGTTTCCTGCCCGACAAAGCCATCGACCTGATGGATGAGGCCGCGTCGAAACTACGGTTGGAAATGGATTCCGTTCCGGAAGCCGTGGATGAAATCGAACGCCGCATCATGCAGCTGGAAATTGAACGTGAAGCCATCAAGCGCGAGAAAGACACCAAAAAGGTCGACGAATTGAGCAAAGAAATCGCAAACCTCAGTACGGAGCGTGATTCACTGCGCGCGGCATGGCAAAGCGAGAAAACAGTGGTTGACAGCATCAACCAGGAGATCGAACAGATCGAAAACTACAAACTGGAGGCTGACCAAGCGGAGCGGGCGGGCGACTACGGACGCGTAGCCGAAATACGCTACGGGCGCATTAAAGAATCGCAAGACAAGGTGGAAGCACTCAAGAAGGAGCTCGGTGAAAAACAGGGCGACAGCCGCATGCTCAAAGAAGAGGTAACGGCAGAGGATATCGCGGGGGTGGTGTCGCGTTGGACCGGGGTGCCGGTTGCCAAAATGGTGCAGAGCGAGCGTGACAAATTGCTACATCTTGAAGAAGAACTGCACAAACGTGTAGCGGGGCAAGAAGAAGCCATCGAGGCGATTTCCGATGCCATCCGGCGGTCGCGCGCAGGCTTGAGCGACGAACGGCGCCCCATCGGTTCGTTCATCTTCCTCGGCACCACCGGTGTGGGCAAAACCGAACTGGCCAAAGCGTTGGCCGAATTTCTCTTCAATGATGAGCACTCCATGGTGCGCATCGACATGAGCGAGTACCAAGAGCGACATGCCGTATCCCGCCTCATCGGGGCGCCTCCGGGGTATGTGGGTTATGATGAGGGCGGTCAGCTTACCGAAGCCGTACGGCGCAGGCCCTACGCGGTGGTCCTGCTCGACGAGATCGAGAAGGCACACCCGGATGTGTTCAACATCTTGCTACAGGTACTGGACGACGGGCACCTTACGGACAATAAAGGGCGCATGGTGAATTTCAAGAACACCATCATCATCATGACGTCCAATATAGGCTCACACCTCATCCAGGAGAATTTCAGCAACCTAACGGATGAAAACCACGCGGAGGTAATGGCGAAAACGCAAAACGAGGTGTTTGAACTGCTCCAGAAATCCATGCGCCCTGAATTTCTGAACCGTATCGATGAGATCATCATGTTCACGCCGCTGAACCGGCAGGAGATCGGCAAAATCGTACACCTGCAGTTCGCCAACCTGCAACATCAATTGGCCGATATAGGCATCCGGCTTACGGCCAGCGACGAAGCACTCGATTGGCTCGCACAATTGGGCTATGACCCCCAATACGGTGCGCGGCCACTGAAGCGCGTCATCCAGAAGCACATCCTCAACGAGCTGTCGAAAGAGATTCTAGCAGGGAAAATAGACAAAGATGCAAAGGTAAAACTCGATATGTTCGACAACAAGTTTGTGTTTTTGAACGGGTAACATGAGATTTTAGCTTCCACATCGCGGCACAGAAACGTGAGGTTAACGACTAATGACTGACGACTAGTGACCATATCTAGCACAATTTTTGGTAACTTTACTGAAAAGTAAGGGAATGTCCATGCCTACCCGAAACATAAAATCGACGCGGAGTGTACGGCGCAAGGTCATCTTCGTGTTCCTATCATGCGCAGTTTCGCTGGTACTGGCGTGGGTAATCAGCCGGGTCGCTTTCACCGAAATCATGGATACCGTGGAAAGCATCACTACCCCTGAGCCAAAATTGGAAATCGTGAGTGGTATCTCACGAGACATCATGCGGCTCGATCAGCTGCAACGCGCGCAAGCATTCGGTGGCAACACTGCCTACAAGAGCTTTTCCAAAGAATCGGCGGCGATCGTTAACTCCCTCGACTCGCTGAAAGGGCTGTATGAAGGCAGTGACATGCAGCAATCGCGCATCGACTCCATAAAAACATTGCTCCGGCAGCGCGACAGACTCTTCAACGCCTATGTAAAGGTTCGGGAGAAAGTGGTGGATAGCGAAGAGTTTTCGGAACAGCTACAATCACTGAGCGACATCATCTATGAACCCAATACGGAGAGCAAAGTCGTCACTACCGAGCGGAAACGCCGGACAACCACGATAGCGGGCGATACCAGTGCCGTGGCGTTGCCTGTGGCGCAGGATGACCGTAGCTTTCTTTCACGCGTTTTCGGCAGGAAGCGTACCGACCAACCGCAACAAGTAGTCGAAGAGCGACGTATGGTGGAAGAGGAGATGGAGACCATTATCGACACCATCAGGGCCAGCCAGCCCGACAGCATATTGGCGCGTATCGACAGTGCCGTACAGCGCTTCCAACGGCTCCAACAGCAGCAGCGGGAACAGTTCGTGGACCGCGAAATGGAGCTGACCGTAGCCAGCAATGCCCTCATCAGCAACATGCTTAGCATCCTGCACTCGGTAGAAAACGAGGCTATGCAACAGATGGAAATAGACAACCTGCAAGCCAAGGCGGTTGTGAGCGAAAGCGTATGGCGCATCGGGGGCATCATCCTCGTGTTCTTCTTCATCACGGCCATCATGGTCTATTTGATACTGGCCGACATCCGCCGAAGCAACGCCTACCACATCGCATTGGAGGCCGCCAAGGAGGAAGCGGAATACCACGCCGCGGCCAAACAGCGTTTCCTGGCCAATATGAGCCATGAATTGCGCACGCCCCTGCAGTCCATCATCGGTTATTCGGAACAGCTCAAGCAAGGGCAACCTGCCGGCGATGCGAAGGTCGACGCCATCTACCAATCGTCCGAACACCTACTCCAAATCGTCAATGAAATACTGGACTATAGCCGGATCACATCGGGCAAGATTACGCTGAATGAAAAGCCGTTTGCCGTGGAAGGGCTGGTAAGTAGTGTCGTCGCCGCCATGACCACGCAAGCCCAAACCAAAGGGATCGGACTGGTGCTCAATACGCGCGTGCTGGGATCGGGACATGTACTTGGTGACGCGTTCCGCATCAAACAGATCCTTTTTAACTTGTTGAGCAATGCCATCAAGTTTACCGATCAAGGAAAGGTGAACCTGGATGTCAGCACAGTGGTGTACGCAGAAAAAACCGAACTGAATATCGTTGTCAAAGACACCGGCAAAGGCATACCCAAGGGTGATCTGGAGCGTATCTTCAATGATTTCGAACAATCTGAAAGTGCCAATTCGGGCACCCATTTCGGTAGTGGATTGGGGTTGAGCATCGTGAAAACCATCTGCGAAAGTATGGGTGGCCAAATACGCGTTGAGAGTAAAAAAGGCGTCGGTTCGGTATTCAAGGTGAACCTGCCGCTTAAGACGCACGAAAAACCGATTCCAGACATCAACGGTCAGCAGTCGGAAAACGTGCCTGCGCCTATCCGGGGTGGTGTTTGGATTATAGACGACGACAGGCTTATTCTGGCATTATGCCGGCATATACTAGGCAAATACGCGGTTCCCTACCGGTGCTTCGATTCGCCCCAGGCCGTTTTGGATGCCCCATGGGATCCTTCCGTGAAAACCATACTGATGGACATCCGTATGCCGGAGATGGATGGCACGCAATTGAACAGGGAGCTACGCAAGAAGATTGACTCGGCAGGCGTGACCGTCTATGCTTGTACCGCGCAGGTACTTCCCGAAGAGCAGGAGCAAATCCTTGCCCAAGGGTTTGACGGATTATTGCTAAAGCCTTTCAAAGAGGCGGATTTACTTCGTTTGGTGGGTATCTCGTCACGCTCCCTTCCCAATGAGGAAAGCCAGGCGAAGTTGTCGGCTATCCGACACATGGCGCTGGATGACGATGAGCAGGTCCGCAACATCATTGACCATTACCTCAGGGATACGGCTTCGGACATTACCGCCCTGAGAACGCATCATGCCGCTGGCGATTTGGCAGCGGTGGAACTGCTGCTTCACCGCCTCGCCGGGCGTACCGCCCAAATTGGCGGTGATGGGATCGCTTTCCAGCTCCGGAAAATGGAAATTGATGCAAGGAGCGGCGAAATGCCGAACAAAGCAGCATTGGAAAGAGCGATTGAAACCTTGGAAATCTTCGCGCAGCAATTGCAGATGCATGCACCTACTCCAGCAGCCGCCACATAAACCAGGCGCTGTCGCTTCGGTTGCGCGAACGCCTTTTTTATCTAAGTTTCATCTAACTTGTTCTTTGGCAGCAGATGAGAAATCGATAACTGCGAAGCAATCACGAGCACCGATGAAAGCAGATTGCAGCGAATAAACTTGTTTTATATGCCGGTTTTGTAAACTTGCATATAAAAGCTAGTTTATCTAAGTTTGCCAAAAAAACGATGCCCCATACGCCACCACCATCCCAACCAACGCCCCCGAAAGCTTTCGAACGATTACTAACGGTACTACACACATTGCGTGCGGAATGTCCGTGGGACCGAAAACAGACCATGGAAACGCTGCGCCACCTCAGCATTGAGGAAATGTACGAGCTGGGCGACGCGATATTGGACAACGACCTCGACGAGGTGAAGAAAGAATTGGGTGATCTGATGATGCATCTGGTATTCTATGCGCGGATCGCGGAGGAACAGGGTGCTTTTGACGTGGTGGATGTACTCAACGGCGTATGTGAAAAATTGATTTCGCGCCACCCACATATCTATGGTGATGTAGACGTAGATAACGAAGAAGACGTGAAACGGAATTGGGAGCAGCTCAAACTTAAAGAAGGCAACAAATCGGTACTCGCAGGCGTGCCGCATTCGCTACCCGCCCTGGTTAAAGCCTACCGCATACAGGATAAAGTGCGGGGGGTAGGGTTTGACTGGGAAGAAAAACACCAAGTATGGCAGAAAGTGGAGGAAGAACTGGAAGAATTCAAGCAGGAATTTGACGTAACGGCCAACGAGACCCTCGACACCGAAAAAGCCGAAGCCGAATTCGGCGACCTCCTTTTCTCGCTGGTCAACTATGCCCGTTTCATCGGCATCAATCCCGAAAATGCGCTCGAGCGGACCAATAAGAAGTTCATCAAGCGGTTCAATCACCTGGAGGCACGGGCAAAGGAATGTGGCAAGCAACTGAAAGAAATGACGCTCGCCGAAATGGACATCTTCTGGGAAGAAGCCAAGCGGTTATAACTCGCCGTGCTGGAATATATTCTCGCCTGAACCTTGTTTTTTCAGCAGAACAAAGTGTGACCGGACGGCCTTGATGGCCGGATAACAGGTGTAGGGCAGGTTATATTCCTTAGCATACCGTTTGATAATGGGCGTGATGTAGGGATAATATGTGTGAGCCACATGGGGAAACAAATGGTGCGCCACATGATGGGTAAAACCGCCAAACAGAAAATTGGCCACCGGGTTATCGGCGCTGAAATCCTTGGTTACCATCATCTGGTGCTCTGCCCACGTCACATCCATTTTCCCATCGGCAGGTGGCAGCGGAAAGATAGCCGTCTCATCCACGTGTGTCGATATCAACGCGATAACACCCAGCAAACTCCCGAAGATATGCATGCACAACCACCCGAGTACCACCATGTACCACGGCTGGCTGAGTACCATCAGGGGGATACCTATGAGGTAAAAGAGATTGAATGCCTTGGCTGCGAACAACCGATAGTACTCTACCCGGGGGATTTTCAGGATACGCTTCACGTAGTTGTCCTTCGTCCCGAAAAAATCCTTGAAATCACGGATGAACAACCAATTGAGCGTGTACAAAGGGTATAGCAAAAACATATAAATATGCTGGTAGCGGTGCTGGTTCAAGTATTCGCTATCGGGGAATATCCTAACCAAGTCACTCTGCTTGATGTCCGTATCCCAATGTTGGACATTCGGATAAGGATGGTGCAGTGCATTGTGCCGCTTGGCCCACAGCCAGCTGTTGCTGCCAAAAAGCTCCAGTACATACATAAACCGCTGGTTATGCTTCCGTTTCTTAAATACCGATCCGTGCGCCGCATCGTGGAACGCATTGATGAATAGCATAATCATCGAGAAGCCCAGGAAGATATAGCATAAGAACAACAACGGCGTGGAATTGCCAAATACCAGTATACAGGCATAGAGCGTTATGTACAGGAAAAGAAGGAAATAAGTCTTCAAGACATTCCGTCGTTGGATACGCTTGTCGCCAAGTACTTTTTCCTGTACCTCTTTTTGCAGCTTTTTAAAGAAATCATCGGGCCCAGGTTTTTTATATGTTGGTTTCACCAATGTTTCCATGCGTAACTTAAATTAGTAGTCGGACCCTACAAAGGTAGCGATAATAGCCTGAAACCCGCATCATCATGGCGGGAATGATTCCCCACATTGACATTGCAATGACCGATAGCCGCTAGTCCCACATCCAAATTTGCCAATAAATCCGTACTTTCGCACGCAATATGGAAACAGTAGTGAGCGGCATCCGCAGTACCGGAAAATTACACTTGGGGAACTATTATGGGGCAGTGACCAATTTCGTGCAGATGCAGCACGAACATAACTGCTATTTTTTCATCGCAGACCTCCACTCGCTGACCACCCACCCCACTCCGGCCGACCTACATTCAAACGTGCGCCAAGTGGCAGTGGAATACCTTGCCGCTGGCATCGACCCCGATGTGGCAACCATCTACGTCCAATCGGACGTGCCCGAAGTAACGGAGCTGTACCTCTACCTCAACATGAATAGTTACCTCGGCGAGCTGGAGCGCGCTACATCGTTCAAAGACAAAGTACGGGCAAACCCAGACAATGTGAATGCAGGCCTCCTCACCTACCCGGTGTTGATGGCTGCCGACATCCTGTTGCACCGGGCCACAAAAGTACCGGTGGGGAAAGACCAGGAGCAGCACCTGGAAATGACACGCACCTTCGCGAACCGTTTTAACCGGCTATATAAGACCGATTATTTCACCGAGCCACATGCGTTTTCCTTCAGCAAGCAGCTCGTGAAAATACCCGGATTGGACGGTAAAGGGAAAATGGGTAAATCCGAGGGCGAGGCAAACGCTGTTTACCTTTCGGATACGCCGGAAGTGATCCGCAAGAAAGTGATGCGTGCGGTAACCGATAGTGGCCCCTCCGAACCCAACCAACAGAAACCCGACGAAATCCAAAACCTCTTCGCCCTGCTCGAAGCCGTCTCCACGCCCGATACCGTGAAACATTTCGACGAGTTGTACAATACCTGCCAGATACGTTACGGCGACCTCAAAAAGCAATTGGCCGAAGATATGATCGCTGCCACGGCCCCTGTTCGGTCGCGCATTAATGAAATTTCAAATGATAACGACTATATTAGCAAGGCAATTCGCCAAGGGAACGAAAAAGCACGCGAAAGTGCACGGAAAACCTTGGCGGATGTACGAGAAATTATTGGTTTGAAGAAGTTTTAGGAAAAATGCACATAGCCATTGTAGGAAATATCGGCGCAGGTAAGACAACGCTCACCAAGCTGCTTGCCAACCACCTCAATTGGGCACCTCAATTTGAGGCTGTGGACGACAACCCCTATCTAGAGGACTTTTACAGCGATATGAAACGCTGGGCATTTAACCTACAGATTTTTTTCCTCAATAGCCGCTTCCGTCACATCGTGAAGCTACAGCAACAGGAAACGAACATCATACAGGACCGTACCATTTACGAAGATGCCTATATATTTGCCGAAAACCTATATGACATGGGACTGATGAGCGCGCGCGATTTTGAAAACTACAGCAATATCTTTGAAAGCATCGTCTCCTATATCAAGCCCCCCGATTTACTTATCTATCTCAGGGCTTCTGTGCCCACATTGGTCGAAAATATCCAAACGAGGGGCCGGGAATACGAGGCCAATATCCGGTTGGATTATCTATCGAAGCTCAATACGAAATACGAGAAGTGGATCAAGAACTACAAGGAGGGGAAATTGCTTATCCTCGATAAAGATAAACTCGATTTCGCCAATAACCCCGAGGACCTCGGATTTGTGCTCCAAAAGGTCCAAACGGAGTTATTCGGGTTGTTTTGACGAAGAAAAGTGCGGCCGGGGCCAATGCCGCCGGCACGCAGCTTACCTGTATGAACGCCTAAGCCACTAACGGCCCGTTAAGATATTCCTGAAATTGATAGCGCTCTGTTTCACGTCTCCGGCGTTGTCTTCCCAATTATGCTCATATTCGGCAGAGATGTTACCCTTGAATCCTTGACGTTTCAACTCGGCTATTATCCCTTCCACATTGCACACACCCGTACCCCAGTGCACATCGTGCGTGTTGCGCGACTTTTCTGCCAAATCCTTGAAGTGCAAACTCACCAGATGCCCCTCGTATTGCTTAAGGCTTTCTAACGGATCCAGTCCGGACCGTACCCAGTGGCCAATATCGGCACAGGCACCTACGTATTCACTATTAGCCGCGGCTATCGCCTCGAGCACCACTTGGGGGCTCCAGTAGTGCGATGGCTGGGGGTGGTTATGGATACCTACTTTGATTTTATACCGGTTTGCCAGCCGTCCGATAAGTGGCATCAATTCGGCGTTGGGTTCCGTATTGATCACCTTGATACCCATCGCTTTGGCAAACTCGAAAATTTGTGTCCATTCTTCCTCGTTATTTCCGTTGACCACACCAAATGCGCAGAGTTTAACACCCTTTTTCTTAAGGGCCTTCAGAATCGCCTTACGCTTGGCTGCATCCATGTTGTAGTCCATCACTCCCTCCATATCACCCCCGAGCTGCTGTCCGGGATAAGCCTCTACCGAATGCAGGCCGGCGCTAAGCGTCTTATCCACCGCTTCAAAAAATGTAAACCGGTTAAAGGTGTAGGTTTGGGCAGATAAGGTCCATCCTAATTTCCGTTCCGGTTGCTGTTGCGCGCTTACTAACGTTGTACCCAGGCCCAAGCCTACCAAAGCCAATAGCGCTACTCTTCTTAACTGCTTTCTCATGTTGTCTAATTAAAGTTATTTAATGGTCAAAAATCACAAATCTCAACTGCCGGAAGTAGCACCGAGGCATTACCGATGTGCCTCATATCGGAACGAGCGGACCGATTGCCGGAGCAACCCGCGGTGGTGATCCGGCAACGGGAAGGCACGCTGCAGGGTTTCGATAGCCTCATCCAACTGTGCGGTGGTACGAATGCCCAACGCCACCGTAGCAACTGCCGGGTGCCCCCACACATAAGCAAGCGCCGCTGTTAGCAGGGTCTCCTCCAGTTCACCAGCCACCTTGGCCACGGCTTTCGCCGCCCTGGCCACTTCCCCATCCGTATATTGCAGGTAGCCATCGGCCGCTTTGCCGATCAGCAATCCCTGGGCCACGGCCCCGCGGCAAATCACACCGATGCCGTGCTCATGAAGCAGGTCTAATGTGGATTCTTCCGGCCGGTGGTCCAGCAGGCTATACTGTGTCATCACACTGACGATATTGGAGCGCTTGATATACTCGCGGATTACATTCGGTCGGATGGATGAAATTCCATACCAACGGATTTTACCCTGTTCTTTAATCCGCTCAAACGCTTCGATGGTTTCGTCTATTGGGTCATCGATGGTTCCGCCATGGAGTTGATACAGATCTATATAGTCTGTTTTTAGCCGTTTGAGGCTTTGGTCAATGTGCTTTAGAATATATGCCTTGCTGGGATTCCAATCCCAACCGCTCCCATCGGGGCGCCATTGGTTGCCCACTTTTGTGGCAATGATGACGTCCTTCCGGATAGGTTTGAGCGCCTCGCCGACGTATAGTTCATTAAGCCCCTTATGGTACAGGTCTGCCGTGTCGAAATAGTTGATGCCGGCATCCGCCGCTTTACGCAGCAGGTCAGCATAAACCGCCACGTTCTCACCCAATGACATACAGCCGAAGCTCACAGGGCTTACCCAAAGGTCCGATTTGCCCAGCCGCTTCATTTTGCTTGGTCTGCCACTACCGCCGCAGGCGTGCCGGCAGCACGCTGCACCGATACCAGTTCTACTTCAAAGATCAGATTACTATAAGGCGGAATGTCCTGTCCAGCACCCCGTTCACCATAGCCGAGTTCATAGGGTACGTAAATCCGATAATGTGCCCCCGCGGGCATAAGCTGCAAACCCTCTTGCCATCCTGCGATTACCCGCCCCAAGGGAAAGGTAGCCGGTTGGCCACGGTCATAAGAACTATCGAACACGTGGCCGTTGGTCAACTGCCCTTTGTAATGTACGGTCACCGTATCGGAAACGGTGGGCCGCTCACCTGTTCCTGCGCGAAGGACCTCATATTGAAGTCCCGAAGCAGTGACAGTGACGCCCGAGCGTACTTTGTTGGCTTCCATAAACGCATGGGCTTCGTCTTGCCGCTGGCCGTCCATTTTCTCGCGGGCCGCCGTAATCGCCTCCATAATCAATTGACGCTCCTGCCCTTCTTCCAAAGGACTTTCTTTTCCGGCGAATATATCTGCAATGGCCCGGGCGAGCACCTCCGTATTGATGGTTTCAAGACCCGTTCGCTTCAGGTCGCGTGCCACAGAAGCACCAAAAGCATACGCTACGGAATCGGCCCGGTTTGCCAGCACCGGCACCCCCCCATTCCCCCCCTGCTGTGCATTTACCACGCCGGCAGTCATCAATAGCACCCCTATGGTGCCTAAACTTAAAAACTTCATATTGGAAATCGCTAATTACAATTAGAATAGCGCACCAAACTTAGATAAACTCGCACATATATGCAAGTGCCGTTTCCGCTACTTCACACTTTGCTCAGGCGGGTTTGAACCTTTTTCAGGTTCGGCAAAAGAGCAGCAACAATACCTATGAGCGGCAAAAAGGAGCAAATGTGGTACACGTAATCAATTCCCTCGCTATCTGCCAGCTTACCGAGCACAGCGGAACCAATACCCCCCATGCCGAATGCGAACCCGAAAAATAATCCAGACACCAAACCAACATTACCCGGCAGCAATTCCTGGGCATAAACCAGGATCGCAGCAAATGCCGAGGCTATGATTACACCGATAATGAAAGACAGGACAATCGTCCAGAACAGGTTTGCGTATGGTAGCGCAAATGTGAAAGGCGATGCGCCCAAGATAGACAACCAAATGACGTATTTACGGCCGATGCGGTCGCCCACAGGCCCACCAATCATGGTACCGGCGGCAACAGCAAAAAGGAATATAAACAGATAAATCTGCGATTGCTGCACAGATACATCAAATTTGTGCATTAGGTAAAAAGTATAATAACTCGTGAGGCTGGCAAAATAAAAATACTTGGAAAAAATCAGGACCAACAGTACTGCAATGGAACTGATAACGGTTTTACGCGGCAGCGTAAGCTGCGTCTCTTCCTTGACTTTGTTTTTACGGAGAATATAATTGCGGATGGATTTCGGCTTATACCATTTACCGATTCGATAAAGGATGATGATCGCAGTAAGTGCGGCCACGGAAAACCAGATAACATGAAACTGCCCGAAGGGCGCGATGAGCATAGCCGCCAACAGCGGACCGATGGCGCTCCCTGCATTTCCCCCCACTTGGAAGAGAGACTGGGCAAAGCCCCTCCTACCGCCTGATGCAGCATACGCCATCCGGGACGCTTCGGGATGGAATACCGACGACCCCGCCCCCACAAAAGCCACAGCAACCAATATCCATTGATAACTGGGGGCAAGTGCCATCATCACCAATCCGGTAAGGCTAAAGCCCATGCCCACCGGCAAGGCGTACGGATAGGGTTTGGTATCCGTAATGACACCGACCAGCGGTTGCAAAAGTGAAGATGACAGCTGGAATACCAGGGTAATCACACCGATCTGCGAAAAGCTCAACTGGAAAGAATCTTTCACAATCGGGTAAATTGCCGGTATAAGGGACTGTATCGTGTCGTTGAGCAGGTGCGAGAAACTCAATGCGAACAGTACGGGATAGATGGTGGCGGATACGTGCTTATTGACGGTGGATTCCTCGTTGTCCATATACGCAAAATGAATTTCGTGCAAAGCTAAACATATTATCGATGCAGCTGCCCATCATTTTGTAACAAAAAACCGGGGCGGATTTCATCGCGCCCCGGCCGTCGTGTAGGTCGATAATCAACTAACAAACCGCCACTAGAATGTTAAACTCAGCTTGATTTGAAACATGTTATTCTTGAATTTCTCTTTTCCGGATTGCACTTCGCCGTCCCCTTCGCTTGTTTCATATTCGTATTTGAATGACCCGGGGAAATAGTCTAACGACAACCCGATAACACCGTATCGCACCGTGGCGCCATAATTTTGCTTGATCCCGAATTTTCCAAGTTTCCCGAATGCGGCGAAGCCGCTGATGTCCTCGTTGTCCTCTTCTTCGGGCATGAATGTAAAGTAACGTTCATCGTCTTCACTGTAGGCATAATAGTCCAGCCCATTCACGAAATAAGTTGCGGCAAGCTGCGCCCGGACGTCAAGCACTAATCTGTCGATGAGATTGAAGGAAATCACCGGGCCGATTTTAGAGGATATCGAAGCGGCGAAGTAACCAAATTCGTCTACTTCATAACCCGCGGCCCTATCCCGCTCGATAATGCTGCTCCAATCCAGTTCATTATAGGTAAGCGATAGCATCGTCCAATCCAATCCTATTTTGGTGTCGAATAGTGGCAGCAGACTGTTTCGGTTAAAATAATAATTACGGCCAAACTCAAACACATAGCCACGCTGTGCGCCATAACGCCCGTCCATAAGGTTCCCCAACATCGTGGCATCGCTAGCTAGCCCGCCCCCGTCAACGGAAAAATTGGATAGATCGTCCTTCAGTTCCTGTCCAAAGTTACTGAACCCAAGCCGCAGATAGCCCCTACTAAGGCTGGATTCATCCCGTGTAATCTGACCATAGGACCAAGTGCCGGCAGCCAATAATACGGTCAAAACTAGTAATTGCTTTTTCATGATTAATTGATATGGTTTAAACGTTATTTGATTCAGTAGCTGGGGTGTGGTGTAGATCGGTAGATGCTTTCTTTATTTGCACCGGCTATATGATGTTCATTTTCCTTTCGCAGAAACTATAAATTGCCCAAAGTTCCTGCAAACCTAATCAAAGGCCCAACCCAAAAAAATACTCACTAGTAGGTATTTTTCAACCCGTATCCCATTGACTTTTTTTTCTTGGAGCAATTATTGCATTAAACTTTTAGGCATCTTTTAGCGTCTTACATCAAAACGGAACAGTAAACAGCGTACTCCACCAAAAAAAACTAATGAATATGAAAAAGCATGTAACCTTAGTCGTCGGATTGTTAATAGTCGTTGGCATGTCGTCTTGTACAAAAGAATATTACGATGTAGTGCCTAGCCAAACATTTGTTTACCGGATCAACCAAAACGGGTGGACGTGGGAAAACAACGTGAGCCACCAAGTGTACCATACCAAAACGCTACCCGAGCTGACGGATTACTACTTGCTGGAGGGCGGTGTGAGTGTCGCCATCAGTTTTGACAATGAAAACTCGTACGACGTTCTTCCTACGACATTTAATGGTGTCGCTTATTCTGTCAACTATACGGTAGGTGCTATCACGATCTTTGCCGAAGACCCCTTAGCGGACCCGGGCATAGAAATCCCGTTGCCGGATGCGGCGGTTGTAAAAGTTATACTCTCTGAATCTGACTTTATAAGGGAGTTTTAAACGATGAGTTAAGCCCATAAAAAAAGCGGCTCAATGAGGCCGCTTTTTTTATGGGAAATCCAGTTCATTCCATTACTCCGCACCCATTCCCTCAATCACTGCTTGGCTCACGCCCGTAAACGAAAACCCGCCATCGTGAAACAGATTTTGCATGGTGACCATCTTGGTCAAGTCAGAGAATAATGTAACGGTATAGTCTGCACATTGATCGGCCGTAGCATTGCCGAGTGGCGACATTTTATCGGCATACGAAATGAAATCGCCGAAACCTTTCACACCCGAACCTGCGGTGGTTTGCGTAGGCGATTGGCTGATCGTATTTACACGGACGTGCTTCTTCACACCGTATTGATAACCGAAATTGCGGGTGATGCTTTCCAACAGCGCCTTAGCATCGGCCATGTCGTTGTAGTCCGGAAATACCCGCTGGGCGGCAATATACGTGAGCGCCACCACAGACCCCCAATCGTTGATGGCATCTTTTTTCATGGCAGTAGCCAGTACACGGTGCAGGCTAATTGCAGAAATATCAAATGCCTTATGCATAAATTCATAGTTGTTTTCCGTATAAGGGATTCCTTTACGCACATTGATGCTCATACCTACCGAATGCAGGATAAAATCAACGCCACCGCCGAAGTGCGCCAATGTTTGATCGAATAGGTTTTCGATATCCTCGTTGCTGGTGACGTCTGCCGGGATGACCGGTGCGTTATTACACTCCTCGGCCAATTGTTTGATGGTACCCATCCGCAAGGCCACAGGTGCGTTGGTAAGCACGATATCGGCCCCTTCAGCTACACACCGTTGCGCCGTTTTCCACGCGATAGACTTGTCATCCAAGGCACCAAAAATAATTCCTTTCTTTCCTTTCAATAGGTTATGAGACATAGTTCGTTATTTTTAGTCAATTAAATACAGCGGGTAAAAGTAATGCTTTTTTTTGTCTTTTTGCTGTGGTACGCCATACGCTTTAAACCGCCATCGATGACTTACGACTTACAAGACTTACGACCGATGGCTTAGGCCTTACCCCCTAACAGCTCCGCCGCATGCTGCATAGCCGCGTCGCCGGGATTTGCACCGCTAAGCATCTGTGCCAATTCCAATATGCGATCCCCGTATTGCAACTGCGTAATATGGGTGGCGGTTTTCTCGCCAGATTCCACCTTATATACCCTGAAATGCGTGGTCCCTTTCGCAGCGATCTGTGGCAAGTGCGTAATGGCGATAACCTGCATCCGTTTAGCCAAACGCTCCATGATATCAGCCACTTTCAACGCCACCTCACCCGATATACCGGTATCGATTTCATCAAAGATAATGGTTGGCAATGACGATGTTTTGGCAATGAGCGATTTGATAGCTAGCATTAACCGGGATAGTTCACCCCCCGAAGCGACTTTACTAACAGGCTGCGGCTCCTGTCCGCGATTTGCCGTAAACCGGAATTCCACATGGTCCCATCCCGAATCTCTGATATCTTCGCTTACTTGGGAGATGGCGATATGCAACCGACTATGGGGCATACCCACACTATTCAAAATGCGGCCTATTTCATCCTCGACCAACGGAACAACGGATTGCCGGCTTTCGCTAAGGGTCGCGGCCAATTCCACCAGGCCCATTTGCAACTGCCTCACTTCTGCCTCCAGTTGCTCTATCGCCGCTTCGTCGGCGGACAGGCTTGCTAGTTTCTCCATCAAGCCGTCACGTAGGGTTATCAGTGCATCCACATCTTCCGCGCGATGTTTTTGTTGCAACGCATATAGCAGGCTAAGCCGCTCGTTGACTTCCACCAATCGTTCTCCGTCCAACGAGATATCTTGCTCGATACGGCCCAACTCGTCCGCCAGGTCTTTCAGCTCTATGAAGCTGCTTTGCAAACGTTCCGTCTGGAGCAGGAGCCCCGGCATGTGCCTCTCCGCTTGCTGTAGTTGTTGTAGGGCAGCTTTAACGAGGGCAACCGCATTGGCCTCCCCTTCCTGCAAGGCATCTACCGAGCCAAGCAGGTTCCTCTTGATCTCTTCTGCATGTTCAAGCTGCTGTTGCTCGGCCTCCAATTGTATCTGTTCGCCGATTTCCAATTTGGCGGCAACCAATTCATCATACAGAAACTGGTGGTAGTCAGCCTCCGCATTTGCTTGGTTCACTTCGTTTTTCAAACCGTTGAGTTTGGCAAATGCCGATTTATATGCACGGTACACCGAAGTATACCGTTCGCGCAGTGGCTGGTTCTGCGCCACGCTATCAAGGGTTAACACTTGGAATGCCTCCGTGTTGAGCTGCAGTGTAGCGTGCTGGGAATGAATATCGATCAGCTTTTCTGTCAACGCCCTCAATACCTGTAAGGTTACCGGTGTGTCATTGACGAATGCACGCGACTTACCATCTACGCTGACTTCGCGGCGTATAATGGTTTCCAGGTCATAATCCAGGTCGTGCTCGGCAAAAAAACCGCTCAATTGATAGCCTGCAATATCAAAATAGCCTTCGATGATACACTTTTTTTGCTGATTAAAAAAGTACCGGCTTTCCACGCGCTGGCCGAGTATAAGTGAAAGCCCGCCCATGATAATGGACTTACCGGCACCGGTTTCGCCAGTCAAAATATTCAAACCTTTGTCGAAATGGATATCGAGCGAATCAATCAACGCATAGTTTCGGATGGATAGGCGATTCAGCATACAACCTCGCTAACGGCTATTACGTAAATTTTCATATTTATTAACATTGGCAGGATCCACTTCGGCCAAGATATTATATGCCTGCACCCGTTCCTGTGGGCCCATCCCGCTGAATATACCCACCAGTTCGTCTGACTTTGCCGTAAAAAAAACCTGGTTGAATACCGCCCCTTGAGCCAGTCGATCTACCTTTTGCAACAACGGAAGGAGGTCCAACACCGTTTTGCGGGCTTGTTGCGCATTGTCAGACATCGTATCCAGCCCACTAAGGTAAAAACGATAGAGGAAATCACGCAACGGCTGATACCGGCGGTCCACCAAATTATTAACCAGCCAAAAACGGTTATTCATCCCTTCCATCGAGCGCCAACCATTAAAACCTGTGTTCTGGGCATTGTTCACGATGTTCTGGGCAACGGTATAAAAAGGTGTTCCGCCATTTTGTTCGAACGTGTCGGCATCCAACCCCACGATGATATAGGCATAATAGGCCAGCAACGACGTCAGGTTATTCATATACTGTTGGTCGGAATAATCCATCAATTGCCCTTCGGTATAACTGAAGTTAAAGTTGGCATCGGAAATACTGAGTACTGGACTGTTGTAGGATGTATTGAAAACCGGCCGCGTGGAGATAATCTGCGCCTGTGCGGTGAAATTTGAAGAACCATCCCACGAATTGATGGTGATGACAAAGCTGCAGTCGATGCGCTCCTGCGGCTGCACTTGATTGGCACTCCACGTCCGGTTGTTGAGAAAATCGGAAACCGCTTTTTCCAACACCTCCAATGCGCGCTTATTGGTATTCTGCACCTGGGGCGATAAAATTTGCACACGTGCATTCAAGTCCTGCGCCAGTCCGATCTGGAGGGATAGAGGAAAAATAAGGGTCATGACCAACGACCACATGCGTAAACCCATTGCTCGAATCATGCCCAAACTTAGATAAAGTTGCTTTGATATGCAAAAGATATTGATAGGAGGTGAAACGTTGAAAATATTGTATTCATGGTTTGGTTTTTGCTTGTTCTCTTTCTGAAAAGTTTTAAGCATCTTCGCTAAACCTTTGGCAGGTGAGTATGTTTATCGTACAAGGAACAGCTAAAATTACGTATTGACATTGAATCGATTTGGCAGAATAGCAGTTAAGACACTCCTTTGGATAATCGGGAGCATTATCGGATTGGTTTTACTTGTGTTCGTACTGATACGCATCCCAGCTGTTCAACAATATGTGGTCCAGAAAGTCACGTCCTATATTGAAAATAAAATCAAAACTCCCGTTCGCATAGCCCGTGTAAGCCTCGACTTACCGAAAATGCTAGTGCTTGAAGGAGTCTATTTCGAAGACCAATCGCGCGATACGCTCCTAGCGGGCGAGAAACTGCGGGTAGATATCAGCATGCTGAAATTGCTAAACAACACCGTGGAAATCGGCCGGATCGACCTGCAGGGAATCACCGCCAAAATAAATCGAACGTTACCCGACAGCACATTTAATTTCGACTACATTCTACAGGCATTCGTGGGCGAACAGCAGGAAACGGCCCCACCCGACAGCAGTGCGCCGATGAAATTCGACATCGACAAGGTAAACCTGGACCGCATCCGATTCCAGTACCGCGACGACGTTATCGGCATGGCTGCTGAAATCAACTTGGGAAAGCTCAACACGCGCATCGAAACGTTTGATCTCGAAGGAAATATGCGCTTCGGCATCCCTCAAGTCACGATCGATGGCTTACAGGGTACGGTACGGCAGTGGGCCGTTGCAGAAGCACACGAGACCCCCGATGCTGGGGATTTCGGTATCACGGACACGGCTGAAACCTCGCTATTGCCCGACTTGGAATTTGGAACTATCAACCTCACCGCTGTCGACTTTGCCTACACCGATGAGGCGGGTGCGATGGATACCCGGTTTAAGGTAGATAAGCTATTGGCCCGACTGAACACCTTGGATCTCAACAAGGAATGGGTCGACATCCGAGAAATAGACCTAGATGGATCGGATTCCCACGTCTTTTTCGGACAAACCGAAGCGCCCGCGAATACCCCAGCAGACACCGCGGCAGGCGAACCGGTCAATTGGCGGGTACGGGCAGCATCCGTACGCATCGCCAATACGGATTTCGCTTTCCGCGATGCCAATCAACCACGTATGGAAAAAGGGTTCGATTACGGCAACATCGGGATAACCGGACTGAAAGGTGAATTGACCGGTCTCTACTACTCCGCAGATACCATCCGCGGCCGATTGGATGATTTGGCGGCAAATGACCATAGTGGCTTTACCCTGAATCGCTTGCAGGCGGCGTTCAACTACACCGACCAGGGGGCTGAATTGAGCGACCTGTATGCCGAAACACCGCATACGCTCATACGCGACTTCATCAAGGTCTCTTACCCTTCGCTCGAAATAGCCATGGAGCAATTGGGCACCATCCAATTAGCGGCTGACATCAAAGAAAGCCATCTCGGAATGGAAGATGTGCTATACTTCGTGCCCGACCTGGATACGATGGAGGTGATGCAACCCCTTTGGGCCCACACGTTTTTCATCAATACCGAAATCAGTGGCCGCTTAGATGATCTACAAATCCCAAGCCTGGAATTGCAAGCGTTGGATAAAACCCGTGTTGTAGCAGATGCCCACATCCGCGGGCTGCCCGACGTGGACAAACTGGATGTCGACCTCAATCTGCGCGAGCTGGTTACTGGAAAAGCTGACCTCGATCGACTGATCGCCGCGAGTCTCCTGCCCGACAGCATCAACTTCCCCGCCGATATCAGACTGGAAGGGACCTTCCATGGTGGCCTTAACGGATTCCTGACCGATATGCGATTGCAAACAAGCATGGGGAGTGCGGCGGTGGAGGCCGACTACCAAGTAAACGACCGTGATACCGTATACGATGCCCATGTAGGCATCAGCGACATCGATATCGGGCAATTGCTGAAAATGGACTCCGTCTTGGGCAAAATATCATTTGCGGTACATGCAAAAGGGACCGGCCTCAATCCCGCTACCGCCGTGGCCGACATCCAAGGCAAGTTGATCAGGTTGGAGGCCATGGATTATGAATACACGGACATCAGCATTGATGTTGCGGCGAAAAGCGGGGACATTACGGCGGTAGCGGCCAGTAAAGACCCCAACATCGACTTTGACCTCGATGCACATGCCGATATGCGGGGCCAATATCCCAAAATCAATCTCAGCCTGATGGTAGACAGCGTAAACCTGAAGAACCTCGGGCTACTCGCCGACGAGTTCCGCTATCATGGGCGGTTGGTGGCCGATCTGGAAACGGCAGACATCGACCACCTGAACGGCACGGTCGACATTGTCAGCTCCTCCATTGCGTACAACGAAGATCGCTACATGCTTGATACTGTGAGGTTACGTGCGGTATCTCAAGATAGTTCCACCATGATGCAACTGCAATCCGAGTTCCTGAACGCACACATGGTAGGCAATTACAAGCTCAGCGAGCTTAGTGCGTCTGTACAGGATATCGTAGCAATGTACTACCAACCGGACTCCGTACCCCCGGTATTCGACTATTCGCCACAACGATTTGACTTCAGTGCGCAGTTCACGAGATCCCGCTTTATCCGGGGACTGGTTCCGGATCTTACCGAAATGAAAGACGTCACGCTCGATGGTTCGTTCAACAGTGACGACAAGATGCTGCTTGTGAAAGCCGTTGCGCCCCGCATCGTCTATGCCGGAACTACGGTCGACAATGTCAGCTTTGATCTCAATACGTTCGACAGCACGATGTACTACTCCGCGCTCATCAATCGCATCGGCGTTGGGAACATCGAATTGGTCAATACGCTCCTCAGTGGCACCGTACAGCAAAACAAATTGGATTTCGGATTATGGATTAAAGACCAGGAAGACAAGGAGCGTTACCACCTAGGTATGGGCCTGCAGGTGGATGCAGGCAATTTCCTCTTTAGCCTGCTGGACGATGGATTGATGCTCAATTACGACCAATGGGAAGTAAACCCCGAAAACGCCATTTCATTCGGTAAAGACGGATTGCGTACCCACCAGTTTGTATTGAGCCATGAGGGGCAGGAGATGGCTATCACATCGCAAGACTCTGCTCTGAATGCCCCTATTGATTTGGTTTTCAAAAATTTCAGGATAGAGACCTTTAGCGAGATGCTCGAAAGCGAGTTGTTTGACATGGGTGGAGGCATTAACGGCACCGCTACTGTTTCGCGGCTGGAATCATCACCCGTATTCGTCTCGGACATCACCATTGATCGTTTTTATTTCGGAAATGACACCGTTGGCGACATTAATGTCAAGGTAAACAATGAGCGTGAAAACATCTTTGCCGCCGATGTCAGCATCACGGGGAATGGCAATAACGTTAAACTTACAGGCGATTTTATCAGTCCACCGGGACAAACAGCCCAGCTCGACTTCCAGCTGAACGTTACCCCACTGACCATGCATACCCTCGAAGCGTTCAGCCTCGGATACCTCCGGAACACGTCCGGCAATATCAACGGTGATCTCCGTATTACCGGAACGCCCGACCAACCCCGGATAAATGGGGCGCTCAACTTCGACAAGGCCAGCCTCAACGTAGCCATGCTCAATGCCACCTTCAACATCGATGGCCAGCGGATCAGTTTCAATGACAACGGTCTACGATTCAACCGCTTCCAACTGAAAGATAGCAAGGGCAACACCGCAATGCTAAACGGCACGGTGAATACGAAGACCTATATGGACTATGCGTTTGGCCTGACGCTCACGGCTGATGATTTTCAAGTACTGAATTCAACACAACAGGATAATGACATGTACTACGGGCAGCTCTACGTATCGAGCAACCTTCGCATCCAAGGCGACATGGACAATCCGACCGTCAACGGCACGTTGCAGGTAAACGACGATACGGATGTCACTTTCGTCCTTCCCAACGATGACCCAGGAATGGTCGATCGCCAGGGCATTGTTCGTTTCGTAGATCGGAGCGATACTTCAAGTGTCAACGTATTTGCCAGGGTAGATTCACTCACCCAAACAGAATTGAGTGGATTGAATTTATCGGTAAACATCGTTACGGATAAAGACGCCAAGTTCACCATCGTCATTGACCCGGGTAGCCAGGATGCGCTAGCTATCCAGGGCGAAGCGGAACTGAACGCCGGTATCGACCCCAGCGGCGAAATCACACTCAATGGCAACTATACCGTAGAGACGGGTAACTACTCCTTCTCGTTCGGCCCCGTCAAGCGTTTGTTCCAATTCCAACAAGGCAGCACAATCACTTGGGCAGGCGACCCGTTGGATGCGCGCATGAACATCACCGCCGTTTACAACATCAAAGCACCCACATTGGAATTGGTACAGGCGCAAATCGGCTCCGAACAACCCAATCTCTACAAACAACGAGTACCCTTCAATGTGAACCTGCATATCACCGAACAGCTCTTCCAGCCGCAACTAAGCTTCGATATCGACCTCGACGAAGACAACGCCATGGTTTCGCAGGATGTAGCCGGCAAAGTCAACACCGGGCTTGCCCAACTACGGGAAAACGAATCGGAGATGAACAAGCAGGTCTTCTCACTGATTGTGTTGGGCCGCTTCATGGCCTCAAATCCGTTTGAAAGCCTCTCCGGCGGCGGTGGCGCCGAGGCCATTGCCCGCAATACCGTCAGCTCATTCTTAAGCGGTCAGCTTAACCGACTGGCTGGCAGCCTCATCCAAGGACTGGAATTTGATTTCGACTTGCAATCCCAGCAGGATTACAGCATGGGCACAGGGCAAAACCGCACCGACCTGAACGTGGGTGTTTCGAAAATGCTCTTCAATGACCGGATGAAGGTAACCGTCGGCTCCAATTTCGAGCTGGAAGGTAATGCGCGACCTGGCGAGCAAACCACCAACATTGCCGGCGACATTGCAGTAGACTACCAACTTACCGAAGATGGCCGCTACTTGGTTAGAGCGTACCGTAAAAACCAGTATCAGATAACGCTCCAGGGTCAATTTGTTGAGACCGGAATCGGCTTCATTGTCAATATAGATTATAATGAATTCAAGGAAATCTTCAACCGGCAAAACCGTGAGGCAAATGAATTCAATACGGAAAGCCGCCAGTTCCGCAGGCGGTGGGATGTAGAGCGCATGGAAACGGACACCGCATACCGCGATAGTGTAAGGAAAGTAATCATTGACAGCCTGCAACGCCATGACCCCGAATTTATGGAGCGGATGCGCGAACGGCGACAGCAACGGGAACGGGGAAATACGCCGTCCAACGAATCAGAAACAACGCCAAAGCAAACGGCGATACGGACGAATGAACAGGAAGAATACCTTGCAAGGGACGAAAGGGGGGCGGATGGCCAATAAACTGATACGGCTAGGCGGCCTGGTTGCCCTCGCTGGATGCATCTCCAGCTGCAGTAACCTCAAATACCTTCCAGAAGGTGAACAGCTCTACGTAAAAGGTGAAGTAGCCATCGAGACCGACACCATACCCCAACGGTATATCGAGCCATTGAGCGATAACCTCGAGGAACTGCTCCGGCCTAAGCCCAACACAACAATCTTGGGCATGCGCCCGCAATTGTACCTGTACAATATCGCAGGCGAACCGAAAACCGACCGCGGATTCCGCAACTGGTTAAAAAACAAAGTCGGACAACCGCCCGTGTTACTGAGTGATGTAAACAGGGAATACAACGAAAACCTGCTGCGCAACCGGTTGGAAAACCTCGGTTTTTTCCAAGCTGAGGTCGCCTCAGACACTACGATAAAAAACAGGAAGGCCACGGTTACTTATACCGCTACTCCACATATCATCTACCGGATTGATTCGGTGACCTTCGACGTGGATAGCAGCGAGTTGGGGAAAGCCATCAAAGCTACCCAGCCTGCATCCCTGTTGCAGGTGGGCCGGCCCTATAACCTAGACAATATCATTGCAGAGCGGGAGCGGATAGACAACGAGCTGAAAAACAAAGGATACTATTACTTCAATCCAGACTACCTGGTTATCGAAGTGGATAGTATGGGCGGCGATCATCATGTTGACCTGTACGTGATGCTCAAGGACGAAACGCCCGAAAAGGCCAAGCGCCCATACTACATCAATGACATCTACATCTACCCGAACTATACGCTCACCGAGCGTGGATACCGACGTGCAGACCAACGCAATGCGGAACATTATAAAAACAGTTACTACTTCATCGATCCAGAAGCCACGTTCCGTAAGTTTTCGATAGCAAGGGCCATGTTTTTCAAACCCGGCGACCGGTATACGCGTCGTGACCATAACAGTACCATCAGCCAACTCGTAGGAATGGGAGCATTTCGGTTTGTGCGAAACGAATTTGTGGATGTGGAGGACGAGCCGAACCAGCTCGACGTTTATTATTACCTCACCCCGATGCCCAAAAAAGGGCTCCGGCTGGAATTACTCGGCAAAACCGCAGCCGTATATGACGGTTCGGAAATCAACGTCAACTGGCAGCACCGCAATGCATTCAGAAGCGCAGAGCTGCTCACGTTTACCGTGTATGGCGGATTCGAGACCCAAACCGGGGGCAATGTCAACCTCAATTCGAGTTTCTACCGATACGGTATCGAAGCCAGTCTGTCGTTCCCGCGGATGATTGCCCCCTTCAACTGGCAGCCGACCCGGCGTTATGTGCCGCACACGGTCTTCCGTACGGGGTATGAATACCTGAATAGACGGACGGCGTACAGCCTGAACTCCATGCGCTTTTCTTTCGGGTATCTGTGGAAGGAGAACATAGAAAAAGAACACGATTTGAAGGTACTTGAAGTGGGTTACGTACAGCCCCGAAATATCACCGAGTCGTACCAGGCCATGTTGGATACCGTCCCGCCACTGCGGCACGCTATCGAGCCGCAGTTTACTTTCGGTCCGGTTTATTACTTTACGTATACCAATTCCATGAAAACCGACCCGAAACATGGCATGTATTTCCGGGGGGGGCTAGACCTTTCGGCCAATTTATACGGTCTCATCAGGGGGGCCAATGTGAATGAGGGTCGGCAGTACCAGATTTTCAATGCCAACTTCTCGCAATACATCAAAATAGAAGCCGATGTAAGGCACTACCTGAGATTAGGAGCCAATGCCAAGCTCGCTTCGCGAGCCATGGCGGGCTTCGGGTACTCCTACGGGAACTCCCGCATGCTGCCTTATGTAAAACAATTTTTTTCGGGCGGTCCCAACGGCTTGCGGGCCTTCCGGGCGCGTACCGTGGGTCCCGGTTCCTATACCCCCGAATTTTATGGGGAAGACAACTTTTTCGCCGACCAAACGGGCGACATAAAAATCGAACTCAATACCGAGTACCGCGCCAAGCTGGCCAGCGTCGTACACTGGGCAGCATTCATTGATGCGGGGAACATCTGGCTCCAGCATACCGACCCCGAAAAGCCCGGTGCGGCATTCGGGAAGAACTTCGTTAATGAGATGGCCGTGGGCGCCGGATTGGGGTTGCGGTTCGACTTTACATTCCTCATTCTCCGTACCGACCTGGCCATGCCGTTGCGAATCCCGTACCGCCCCAAAGGCGAGCGCTGGGTGATGGATGAAATCAATTTCCGGAGCCCCGACTGGCGGCGGCGGAACCTCGTGTTTAATCTGGCTATCGGATATCCGTTTTAGTAACATGAACAACACCCTTTCTTTTGGACACCAGGTCGTCGCTTTCAACAAACAGCTCGAATATACGGGCAACCTCCCCGACGGCTTCGCTGTCATCAACCCGTTTATCGAAAATGCCGAAACGATCCCCACCATGGAACGTTTTTACCATAAATTCTACAATGATCATAAAAAGCGGAAATTCATCATCGGCATCAATCCGAGCCGCCATGGCGCGGGGATAACCGGCGTTCCCTTCACCGATACCAAGCGGCTCAAAAGCGTATGCGGTATCGAAATGAAAACGGCGTACTCGCATGAGCCGTCGTCCGTGTATCTGTATGACGTCATCGACCAGTACGGGGGTGCACGTGCCTTTTACAACGATTTCTACATCAACTCGCCGTTTCCATTGGCCATTACCCGCCACAACGAGCGAAACAGCTGGATAAACGCGAATTATTACGATGACAAAGCGCTGTTCGAAGCATTAAAACCTTTTATGGTAACCACGTTAAAAAACCACCTCACTTTACCCATCGATGCTTCCAAGGTATATGTGCTGGGGAAAAAGAATGCGGCTTTCCTCGCTAAAATCAATGCCGAGGAACACCTATTCGGTGAATTGGTCGTACTCGAACATCCCCGGTTTATCCAGCAATACAAATCGCGCGAGAAAGCGGATTATATCCTCAAGTACCTCAACCTGCTAGCTACCTAAATCGGCTTACGTTGCTTGTTCACGCAACCATTCCTCTTGGATATGCGCTGCCTTGGGGTCATCCGCGAAGTCCCGCGGGATGTTCGACGTCATGGTTTCCGAAAATGGTGTCGTTTGCAGAATGAAATCTTCTTCATGCCCCGGTTTGCTGTAATCATAAGGCCACCGGTACACGGTAGGCAATTCACCGGGCCAATTGCCATGGAGGTGTTCCACAGGCGCAGTCCACTCCAATGTATTCGCGCGCCACGGATTCTGCACGCTTTTCTTTCCGTAAAACATCGAATGTACGAAATTCCAGAGGAAGGCAATCTGGGCCACTCCCGCCACAATAGCGGACCACGTGATGAAAATATTGACCGGCAACCAATGTTCCATGAATTCAAATTCCGTAAACGCATAGTACCGCCGCGGTACCCCATCGATTCCCATGAAGTGCATCGGGAAGAATACAAAATACGCACAGACAAAGGTTACCCAGAAATGGAGATAGCCTGATTTTTCATCCATCATCCGGCCGAAAAGTTTCGGGAACCAGTGATAGGTCCCGGCCAACATGCCGAAAATAGCCGCACACCCCATCACCAAATGGAAATGGGCCACCACGAAATAGGTGTCGTGCAGGTGGATGTCGATCGGTGCATTACCGACATAAAGCCCCGTGAGGCCCCCCGATATCAAAAACGAAACAAACCCGATGGCAAATAGCATCGCAGGCGTAAAATGGAGATTACCCCGCCAAAGCGTGGCCGTATAGTTAAACACCTTAATAGCAGAAGGCACGGCAATAATTAACGTGGTCATCATGAAAACACTACCGAGGAATGGATTCATACCCGATACGAACATGTGGTGGCCCCAAACCAAAAAGGAGAGCGTGAGGATACCGATCAACGAATAAACCATCGCATGGTATCCGAAAATCGGCTTGCGGGCATTGGTCGAAATCACCTCCGATACGATACCAAACGCCGGCAATATGGCAATATACACTTCGGGATGCCCCAAAAACCAAAACAGGTGTTCCCAAAGAATCACACTCCCACCCTCATTGGGCAAGATTTGCCCTTGGATAACCAAATCGCCGAGGTAGAAGCTCGTACCGAAGCTGCGATCGAAAATCAGCAAGACCAATCCGGCAACCAGCACCGGGAACGATAGGAGCCCTACCACCGCCGTAAGGAACAATCCCCAAACCGTGAGGGGCATCCGCCACAGGTCCATGCCCTTTGTCCGCAGATTGAGCACCGTACTGATGTAATTGAGTGACCCCATGAGCGACGACATAACAAATAAGATGACGCTAAGTAGCCAGAGGTTCATCCCCATTCCCGAGCCGGAGATGGCTTTCGGCACAGCCGATAGCGGTGGATATACGGTCCAGCCCGCACTTGCCGGGCCACTCTCCACGAAAAACGAGGCCATCAACACGATGCACGAACAGAAGAAAAACCAATACGACAGCATATTCAGAAAAGGCGATGCCATGTCGCGCGCACCGATCTGCAACGGTATCAGCAGGTTGCTGAACGTGCCACTCAGCCCGGCCGTCAGCACAAAAAACACCATGATGGTGCCGTGGATGGTGACCAATGCCAGGTAAAACTCGGGGTTTCTCCGCCCGCCCTCAGCCCATTTACCAAAAAAAACCTCCAGAATCGGGAACGACTTATCTGGCCACCCCAACTGCAGTCGAAACAGAATAGACAACAACAAGGCGAAGAAGGCCATGAAAATGGCGGTGATAAGGAATTGCTTCGCGATAACCTTATGGTCTTGGCTGAAAATGTACTTCGCAATAAAAGACTGCGATCCGGCATGAACGTGTGTCTCCATAATACCTAAATGTGTTTTAAATAATTGCCATCGTCTAGACGCGAAACGGGGAAATGGTCAAATCCACTTGGCGAGTTGGGCGACAAGATCGGAGACCCCCATATGGAAATAGCTGTCATAACTGGCAAAGCAAGCAATCGGGGGTCACCTTAATATGGTAACGCAAATGTAATAAAAGAGTTTTACATCCTTTATTGAAAACCTATGTTTGTTGAAAATATTCAGGCGCGTCTTGAGCACCCCGCCAGCTGATTAATAAAATATTCGCTATATTCGCTACCATTCGATGGAAACAAGTAGAAACCAAGTAACATAAAGTTTTATGAAGATAACCGTTGTAGGTGCCGGAGCAGTAGGTGCCACCACCGCAGACAATATTGTCCGCAGGGAACTCGCAGAAGAAGTGGTATTATTGGATATCAAAGAAGGACTGGCCGAAGGGAAGACGCAGGATATGGCTCAGACCGCCGCGCTGTTGGGATTCGACACGAAGATTACCGGCGTGACCAACGATTACAGCAAGACCGCGGGATCGACCGTTGCCGTCATCACCTCGGGCATTCCCCGGAAACCGGGAATGACACGCGAAGAACTGATCGGTACCAATGCGAACATCGTCCGGGATGTGGCAGAAAACCTGCTGAAATACTCGCCGGACATCATCTTGGTGGTGGTTTCCAACCCCATGGATACGATGACCTACCTGGCACTCAAAGCCACAGGACTACCCAAAAACCGCATCATCGGCATGGGCGGTACGCTTGACTCGTCGCGATTCCGTTACCAGTTGAGTTTACGGCTGGGCGCTTCACCGGCCGACCTCAACGCGATTGTTGTTGGTGGCCACGGCGATACCACGATGATCCCGTTGATCAACCACGCGACCTGGAACAGCTTACCCGTCACCCAATTTTTATCGGAAGAAGAGCAGGACCAGATTGTTGCGGACACCATGGTGGGTGGTGCCACATTGACCAAGCTCATCGGTACGTCTGCCTGGTATGCGCCCGGTGCCGCCACGGCGGCGGTAGTGGAGAGCATCGTACGCGACCAAAAGAAACTCTTTACCGCCTCTGTTTTCCTCGAAGGCGAGTACGGCCAGGAAGACATCAACCTCGGCGTACCGGTCGTGCTTGGCAAGGGCGGTTGGGAGCGTATCCTCGACCTCCCGCTCAGCGTGGCGGAAAAGGCAGCATTCGCGAAAAGTGCCGACGCGGTACGTACCATGAATAATGTATTGAAAGAAATCGGGGCGCTTTAGCCACATGGTAACCGTTCCACTAACTTTATTGAATCTGCAGGACGATGGCTTCCACCTTTTGTTGGAAGTCATTGTTTTTGGGCGACCGTTCAAGGCCGTCCTAGACACCGGGGCATCGAAAACGGTATTCGATAAAACGACCGTTGAAGGCCACCTCCCTGAAGACGTGGTATTAAGGCACACGGACATGGTATCAACCGGATTGGGGACGACGTCCATGCAGAGTTTTATCCTCGGTGTGCCCGACCTGCAAATCGGCGGCTTCCACCTTAAGAACCATGAAGTGGCCGTGTTGGATCTCTCCACGATCAACTTCGCTTACGAACAACTGGCTATAGACCCGGTCATCGGTGTTATCGGGGGCGATATCTTAACCAGCTACGGCGGCATCATCAATTACCGGAAATTGACCCTTACCTTGCGCCAACGGAAAATCCGGGTAACGCCAAGCCGGCCACAGCGATAAAACGGGCTTCTCTCCTATTCCGCAACCACTTCCATCGTTCCGTACATCGTTTCACCCTGTCCTGGGAACGTGCATAAAAACGGATAGCTGCCCGGCGACGACGGCACAACGAATGTCAGTTCGGCACGACGGTTAGGGTCTACCAATGCGGTCGCGAATAACACATCTTCCGTATCGGGGATATACTGGTGTTCGGGAGCCTGCCGTTCGCGCGCCAACCGCTCGGCAGCATCCCTGACCCGATCCAATGTGCCTGGTTTTACGATAACCAGGTTATGCTGCATATAGTTTGGATTGCTGAAAACGATCGTCACCGTCGAACCCGCTTTCACCACGAAGGACGGCTTATCATACAACAACTTGCCCAATTGCGCACGTACCTGGATGACCTGATCGACGGTGCCGACTTCTTTTTCGTCGGATGCCGGGCCGGCCACCGAATCGAAATGGGAAGCGTATGCTGCGGAAAACACGCGATGATGAACCCGAGTCGCTAATGCAAGGGCCTTCGCCATCCACTTGTCGTTTGCATTTTCGCTTTGATCTGCCGCACGAAAAATAGCTGCCCCTATTTCCACCGTGCCTTCAGCCTCCATCAAAGCCAGGCAGGCGGCCAATCGCACCCGTTTATCCGGGTCTTCTAACACTCCGGAAGCCAATAACGCTTCCGCAACAGCTGGTTTCGATACGGGCAATGCCTGAATGGCGGCTTTACGCACCCCGGCGGCCTTGTGGTTCAGCGCCCCGGTTACGGCATCGAGGTATTGCGGGTAATTTCCGTCCAACAATCCCAGACCAGCCAGGGTCCAAATGGCATGAAGCGCCGGACCATTCGTGTTGATGGCATCCACCGTATCTTGCTGTATAAGGTTAACCAACTCATCAGCTAACCCATCGAGCTGATGCTGTACAATCAGGCGCTGTGCCGTGAGGCGCCAAAACATATTGTCGCTCTGCAGAGCCTGCAGGAGCGATGCCGTATCATCGGCACTGACGTCAAGCATCGCAGTTGCTTTACCTTGCTCGTGGACCAAACGATAGATCCTACCCCTGAACAAATCGCGCCCAGCGGACTGGGTTGCATCCTGTCCTTCCGGCGTGTGCTGAACCAACAGGTTATACCAATCCAACACCCAAAGTGCCCCATCGGGGCCCACCTTGGCTTCTACAGGGGTAAACCAGTTATCGCTGCTGGCCAATATGTTTTTCCCATCGCCCAACTCAACAAACCCCGAGCCGTCCTGCTGCAGGATATGCCGGTGGATCAACCGGCCGGTCGGCTCACAGATAAATGCCGTCGTGTTCCAATATTCCGAAGGGAATGACCGCGCGGTATATAAATGATGCCCCGTGGCCGCAGTGAATCCGCCCTTCACGTCCAGCTGGTGGAGGTCGTCAACGATGGGGTGGATCTGATAATGTGCGGCGATGTTCTCCGTACCGCGGCCGGGCAAGCCCGCCGCACGGAAGTATCGGTCGGGAATACCTAAAAATACGCTATGTTCGTTATTCGTACAGGATGCGAAAACATCGAACTCTTCTGAAAAGCCCAGTCCCCACGTATTGTTCGACATCGGCGCGAGATACTCGAAATCACGTACCCCCTCGGCGACATCGGTATCGAAACGGAAAATGCCCTGCCCAAAAGAAACCGCCTCTCCCTCGATATCACCTTCAAAACCGGAGTACCCGACCGTTCCCCATAGTTTATTATCGATACCATACTGGAGGTTTGAAGGGCCCGCATGCGTATCAAACACGCCCCACCCCGTCATCACCACCTCCCTGGTGTCCGCCACGTCATCGCCGTCAAGATCTTTCAGGAATAAAAAATGGGGTGCCTGCGCAACGAGCACGCCGCCGTGTGTAAACGTAAACGATGTAGGAATCGTCAAGCCATCAGCAAAGACGGTGAATTCATCCGCTTTTCCATCGCCGTCGGTATCCGCACAGATGAGTATCCGATCATCGCCACCATCCGCTTGGCCGCGTATGGAGTTGGGATAGGCCACCGTCTCAATGATCCAGAGCCGCCCCTGCTCATCCCAGTTCATCGCAATGGGTTTACCGATATCCGGCTCTTGCGCGAACAGTTCCAGCCTGAATCCCGCTGGAACCTGTGCGAGTTGCATGGAGGCAAACGGCGATTGCGGCCCAGGCAAGTGGGTCGTATCGCTTGGATGAGCTCCCACCGGCCGACCGGCACCGAAAGCCAGCAAATGTCCCAGGCATAAGAAGCAAAGCAGGTTACTAATTCGCAGCAGGTACCCGTTCAAAGTAGAATACGCCTTTCTTATTGGCTATGACAACATCTAAAAGGCCATCACCATTCACATCGTCAACCACGTTATTTAAACCAACACCAGAATCTTCATCGATAATGTGCATCACCCACTCGGGCCGCTCACCCGATTCGCCGGCGATAAACTCCAGCCAGAAAAGCGTCGGCGGAAAAGACTCGCCCGGATCGTGGCCTTGATGGGCGAAGTAACGCATGCCACTCACTAAATCAAGGTCACCATCGCCATCGAAGTCGACCATCGACAATGCATGGGTTTGTGAATAATCGCTGTTGATTTCACGGAGTTTCCAGGTGGTCCTCCCTGCGGGGTCGCGCCCCTGTTCAAACCACCACATGCCATACTTGTGGGCCGACGAACTGATGACGTCGGCATAACCATCACCGTTCACATCCATCACATACATCTGTGCGCAATCCAATCCAAGTTCAGCCGGGTGGAACACCCAGTCGGGCTGGGTGGGATCTGCCGGTGCTTCCCACCAACCCTGCTTGATGACCACGTCACCACGGCCATCACCGTTGATATCGCCGAAACCAAGTCCGTGCGAAAATTGGGCCGTCCCCGGCATATTCCTGCCACTGATGGCATACCGCGTCCATGTGGTGTTGCCTTTTTCCGTGGGGCAACGGAACCACACCATTTCGCCGGTTGTCGGATCACCACACAAGATATCCTCACGGCCGTCGCCATCGATATCTACGAACGCCGGAGATTCGTTGCTTGCCGTTTTAACGATCAGCTGTTGCTCCCAATACCCCCCCTGCGTACCGGGATTCCGGTACCACCACACCTCCGTGCCGGGAAAATCCACGCGGATGTAATCCACCCATCCATCCTGATCGACGTCGATCGTAAAATTCAACATCGAATTGCTATACCCCGTGGTACCATCAAACACCTGGTCTTCTGGGTAGATGTCGTGTACGGTTTCCCACTCGGGCCCTTCAAACCATTTCGCCCCTGCAATGATGTCGATATGGCCATCTTTGTTCACATCGGCCACCGCCACCCCTTCCGAGATGAATTCGGTGGTTAGCGTATGCTTCTTAAAGTCGATGGGTGTCCCCTGTTCTTTTTTACCTGCTTCTCCGGTACAGGCCGTGGCACTCATTACCGAAAAACCAACCGCCAAAAACGAAAATCCAATACGGTTCATCATCATCCAATTATTTTTTGTCATCTGCTATACGTCTGGAAACGAAGTCTACCAGTCCCGGTAATTTAGCATTCTTTGCCAATTCGGTCGCCCGGTTCGCATCGATGCCTACCAGCGGCTCCAGTGCGTACCACACCATCAGCGGGATGTTTTGGTCGGCCGCATCTTCTTCATGCACACTGAGATTCTTTACGATATCCCACCGCTGTTCCGGTGCCATACGTTGTACCGCAGAAGCGAGATACAGCCGCACAAGCGCCGAGGTATCGCGCTTGGCGAGCGCTTCAAAGCGGCCGCGCGCATCGTCCGATACATTCTTGCCTTCCGCAATCAGCTGGATTGCCCAGCTACGCACATACTCATCGTCGTGATTCAGTAAATCCAGCGCTTGTTGATCCGAAATCCCATCGGTGACGTGCAGCGCCCACAGGGCACGCAACTTACGGGTCACGTCGGGGTTCTCGTTAAAGATTTTCCACAAGCCGGCATGCACTTCGCTGTTGCCGCCCCTTTCTTGCAATAAGCGGCGGCTGTGCACCACATAAAACTCATTTTCGTTCAGCTGGTTGGCCACCAGCTCCATATCCGTCTGCTTCGACAGATCGACCGTTACCCATTTGTCTTTTTCATGCGTAATCTTGAATATACGGCCCAGGGTTTTGTCGTGCACATCGGGGTTTGGGCTATGGCACTGGTTCTTATCGTACCAGTCGTGCACAAATACCGACCCACTCGGCGTAATCCTGAAATTAATCCACTGCGACCAGAAATCATTGGTATTGATGAAATCCTTACCGTGGCTCGCCGTGTATCCCGATCCAGCGCGTTTGGTGATATCCATATTGACGCGGAAACCGTTGATGTTGTTCATGAAAATCGCGTTCCGGTCGATGCCCCAATGTTTATTGCCCAGATAGAACATCGCGCCGGCATGGGCATGTCCGCCACCCGCGGCCGCTGACCGGAAGTTACCGGCATGCGGGCCCTGGTCGCCCAGCCAATGTACGTGGTCGGCGATTGTCTTTATATCATCGTACGTGTAGGGGTTGAAATGTTGGCCGCCTTGGCGGTGGTAGCGCGCACCCTGAATCATGTGGAACAGGTGCGGGATGACGCATACCGTGGAAAAGGCATGCCCATAGTCGTTGAAATCGACGCCCCAAGGGTTACTCGTTCCATGGGCAAAGACTTCAAACTCATGGCGCGTGGGGTGATAGCGCCATACCCCCGCATTGATGGGCGTACGTTCATTTTCTGAAGCGCCGGGCTTCCCTACATTGGAGTGCGTAAACACTCCATGGTTACCATAAAGCCAGCCATCCGGACCCCATTTAAACGTGTTGAGCGTTTCGTGCGTGTCTTCATAGCCCCACCCGTCGAGCAAAATCTTGGGTTCGCCTGCCGGTTTATCC
Source organism: Parapedobacter sp. 2B3 (assembly GCF_041925275.1). Lineage (NCBI taxonomy): Bacteria > Pseudomonadati > Bacteroidota > Sphingobacteriia > Sphingobacteriales > Sphingobacteriaceae > Parapedobacter > Parapedobacter sp. 2B3. The sequence continues at coordinate 53,366 of NZ_JBHEUZ010000011.1, forward strand.
GTTGCTGCGTCTATCGGGATAAACAACAGGTATGGTGCCGCGCCGACCCATAAGCCCCCAAATCCGATTTCGATACCACTCACCATATTGAGCCCTTCGATAAACACCTTCCGGCTGTCGAGCGTACCATTACCGTCGGTATCTTCAAAAATCAGGATACGGTCTTTTCCTTCCCCTTCGGGGGCGCGCACGGGATAGGTATGTGCTTCCACCACCCACAACCGTCCGCGGTCGTCCTGGGTAAAGGCAATCGGACGGACGATATCGGGTTCGGCGGCCGCCAGTGTCACGGTAAACCCTTCGGGAGCCTCCATCACCTTAGCAGCCTCTTCGCCCGATAGGCCCGCGTTGGGCACGAAATCGCGCGGTGGAAGGATAACGACATCATCCGGCCGTAATTCATTGGTGTAGGTGGGCCGTTCCTCATGGAAGCGGAAATCATCGAAAGAGATATGCGCCCAATGGTTATCGCCGATATAAGCTATTTCCGGTACCGTTCCACTTTCCTCATCCACCAACCGGATGAAGATGTCCTTGCCCTGCTGGCTGCCGAGGTCGACCACGACGGGTCGGAATGCCACGTGGGCGGGATCGCTTGCGTTATCTTCGTTGATATGGCCCGATATCTTGAAAAACACCGAATCGGTAGCGGCATCCACCAGCTCTACGCGGAGGCCGGCCAAAGCACCACCCGTTACTTTAAACGAGGCCCACGGATGGGTAACTTCGAACGTGGCAGAAGTCAGGGTGCCCGTAGCCTGGTAATTCAATGTACCGCCGCTGCTGACGTAATAGTCGCCCGATTGCTTCAGCACCACACTATCCGGATACCACGGCGCCGGATCGAACGTTACCGCCCGCGGACCGAACGCATTGCCACTGGCTTTCCAATCGGCCAGGTTACCGCGCTCGAAGCCGAAATTGAGCGGACGACCATCTTTACGGGGAGATACGCCCCAGTTGTCGCTAACCGGCGCTTCAAAATTTTCAACGATTTTAAAGTGTCCGCGCATCACCTGCTCGTGGCCCGGGAGTGTACAATAATACTCATCATCACCCTCGGCAATGAACACCACACTGGTTGTGTCACCCTCTTCGAGCATGGTCTCGCTTTTTACATCGTACGCTTCCAAAAAGATGTCGTGTGCCATCAGCTCACCGTTGACCAACGAGATTTTCACACGCTCGCCTTTCTTCGCACGGAGCACCGGGTTCCTTTGGCCATCGATGTCGCCGCCAACACCTGTATAGCCAATCATCTTGGCGTTCAACACGTATTCACGGTCAATCTGACCGGTATCCGAATCGGAATCTCCCGCACATGAAAGGACAATAAAAGCCCCTATCAAACAGGAGCAGAAAAGAGGAATAGATAAGCGAAATCGCATGGTTAAATCGTTATATTGTTGTATAATTTGTTCTTCATCAAAACTCGGTAATCGTCACATCACGGAGTTGAATCTTTGCCGCGCCACCGCTATGGAGCTGTATCGCAATCACGCCTTTCGACGGGATATCGGGGTCGGTTTCGATATAATCGCAGGTTTTCACCCCATTGATGTAAAGCTCATGGTGGTTGCCCCGAACCCGCACGATGTAGCTATTCCAGCCACCTTTATTGATAAAATGCTGCAGGGTACGCAGATCGCCGGCCACCAACAGCGCCCGGCGGTGCTCATCGTAAATATCGCCCCAATGTCCGTCGCCGATATCGGCTTGATAGCCTACCATGTCATCGTTTACGACGTGCGATCGGTACTGGATACCACTGTTGATAAAGCCTGTTGTTTGGTCGCCCGACAGGCGGAACAGGCACCTGAACTCAAAATCGCCGTATTCCTTGATGGTCTGCAAATACGTGTTTTTGGGCACATTGCTCATTCCGTCGCCACCCGTCAGTAAGCTATCGATAACCGACCAGTAATGAGCATCCGCCGGATCGACGGCTTGCCACCCGGTTAATGTTTCCCCATCGAACAGCACCACAGGCTGATGGAGCTGACCGTCCTTTTCGCCCGGCTGTGCACATGCCATCGAAAGACAAAGCAACGCGACCGTAAGTGCCTTGGAAGCATATATATAGTTCATCTTTGGTATACGTTAGGATATAATAAAACCAACTAGAGCAAATGTACCCCCTAAAACCAGCGGAAACTACGCATCTGCTATCTTATCCTACCTGTTTTTTATCCTCAAATAGTTGTCGATAAGACACTACATGGTTTAATTCAGTTATACCCTACGGTATTGCTCAGCGTGCCGATGGGATCGATGCGGATGTCTACGCGATCTTCCGGTTGCAAGGTAAACGCGCTCGGAGGCACTAGACAGGTGCCTGTCATCAAGAAACAACCGTTTGCAAAGCTACATTCCCGGTATAAATAACCTGCCAACTCTTCCAAAGGGCGTTTGATACGGTTGATTTTCACAGCATCGTGGAACACCACCTGTCCGTCACGCACAATATCCATCTCAATCCGTGTTTCTGCGTCGAGAGGAAACTGCGGAACATACAAGCACGGGCCCAATGCGGCACTGCGATCATATACCTTTGCTTGGGGCAGGTACAGCGCATTTTCCCCCTCAATGCTACGGGAGCTCATGTCGTTACCCACGGTATAGCCCTGGATGCTGCCATACGTATTGATAAAGAGCGTCAATTCGGGTTCAGGGACATCCCATGCTGAGTCTTTCCGGATACTCACCGGTTGCCCATGACCCGATACCCGGTGGGGTAGCGCCTTGAAGAATAATTCAGGCCGTTCGGCACGGTAAACGCGGTCGTATAGGTCGGCGCCGCCGGAGCTACTTGACTCCTCCATGCGTGCCTCCATACTCCTGAAATACGTCACGCCGGCAGCCCACACCTCTTGGCTACCAATGGGTGGGAGCAATTCTTGCGTTATCCAAGATTGTGCCTCGGATTCGCTAATCCGCTGCATGGCGGGTACCGCTTCGCGGAGATGCCTGTAAAGGTCATCGCGGTTGATTACGCTGTCCCAATCATCGGCCAGCAGGTAATAAGTTTCATCTACATCTAATAATACACCCCGTAAAAGTTTATATAACTTCATAACAATACCAATAGGTTTATACTCCCGTAGGCAGTAAAGTTATACAGTTTTTCGAGAACGCCTATACCCAAGCCGAAAAATTGCGGGCAAGCCGGCATCGGCATACGGGTGCAGCACGAGCACGTAGGAATAAACGGAACAGGTCGGGGCAGATTTCAAATAGGCAGGGGTGTCTTCGTATGGGACGGAAAACGACCTTTTAAGACACCCCTCGTTTTGTTGTTTTGTTTAAGCCTTAGGTGCGGCATTCTGAGCCTTGGAAGCATCCAGGGCAATGGCCGACTTGTCGAAACGGATCTTCACACCGCCACCCACATCCAGCAGGAAGGAAGTTTCGGATATCTCAACGATGCGGCCGTGGATACCTGCCGATGTGACCACGCGGTCATTTTCCTTCAGTTCTTCGATATACTTCTTGTGGTCTTTTGCTTTTTTCATCTGTGGCCTGATCATAAAGAAATAAAAAACCACGATGATAAGGATCATCGGCAAGAACCCCATGATCCCGCCCGCTCCGCCGGCACCGCCAGCTTGCAATAAAATTGTTGATGTAATCATTTGTTTGTTATTTGCTCTTTGTTATTTGCTTTTTGCTCTTTGCTTACAGCCCACTATCGATTATCCATCAATTATCAACTGTCAGTTATCCACTACCAACCGTTCACTTCTCCACCTCGCCCCTCAGATGCAACGAGGTATGGGTAGTAGCTGCGTTGGATGTAACGGTTATTACTTTATGTTGCTTGCCCAGTTGCCCGGTGCTGTTGAACACTACCTTTACAAGACCTTCCTCTCCGGGAGCAATCGGGTTTTTCGAATATTCGGGGGTTGTACACCCGCATGAAGCCTGCACATTCGAGACGATCAACGGCGAGCTACCGGTATTGGTAAACCGAAATTCGTGTTCCACTTTCTCACCCTCTTTCACTATACCGAAATCGTAAGCGTCATCTGTCACTTCGAGCACCGCGCCGCTCGAATCAGCACCGGGAATGATCGTTTGGCCAACAGGTTGTTTACCCACCTGTTCCATCGGTATATCGGCCGCTTCCGTTTCGTCTTGGTTTTGGCTGCTATTGCATGCTGCCAGCAGTGTCACACTTACAAGAAATAAAGGTATCCATTTCATGATGCACAATTTTTATAGTTGATGAATGCGTACGTTTTAGTTAACAGTGAACAGCACAACTTGTTTCCTATTGCACAAGTCCCCGCCCCGACTTCCGTATCCGCCCCGCCGTTTGCAGTTCATTCAATATCTTGTCCAGCACGCCGTTGATAAATGTGTTGCTCCTGGCTGTACTGAATACTTTCGATATTTCAATATATTCGTTGATGGTCACCTTTACGGGAATGGTCGGGAAATTGAGCAATTCACAAATCGCCATGCGCATCAACAGGTTATCCAGCAGTGCAATCCGGTCGGATTCCCAATTTTTTGTCTTCGAAGCAATCAATTGTTGGTATTCCTCGGCATACCGGATGGAATGGGTTAGCAAGTCGATAATGAACGGACGATCCTCGTCCCAGTTGGGCGTCAAATCTGCCAGGCTGCTTTGGCCCGGCACTTCACTATCAAAGTTCTTGAGCGTTTTTGCCACCATTGCCTGCAACACCTCTTTATCTACCTGCCAGTTGATAAACTTTTCCTCAAACGCCTGCTCAATCGATGGTGCCTTCAGGATAATCTTCCGGAAGATATATTTGATAATATCCTTTTCTGCCGCCAAGGATCGGTCTTCTTGCTCCAGATAGGCCGCATACGCCTCGGTATCTTTCAACTGGAGAAACACCGAACGGACAATCTCAGGATCGAAATTCCACGACACTTTATATCGTTTCACATCATCCCTGTACCGATCGTTGTGCCGGAGGAGTTCGATAAACGTATTCGTATACAATCGCGTATTGGGCGACAGGTCGGCCGCCGATGGAAGGAATTTGTTGGCCCGTTCGTCCGCATCGACCCGTACGTAGTCAGACACCTCATCCAAGAGGTTCAGAGCCCATATATACATTTCATACACCTGATCCACGCTCTTGAGCAGTGCTTTCTCAAACGTAGTGACCCGCTTATCCTCCGATAGTTGGTACGCGTACAGCGTCTGTAATACTTTTACCCGCAGGTGCCTTCTATTTAACATATTGATATAAAGAACGACTCGATAAAAAATACCGATATCTTGTTTTATTTTATCGCTTAATTTTACGTATATCGGCTATCCGTGCTTCGGCCAGCTGATTTGCGGCTTGATTGGGAGCCACGTTGCCGCTTATCGATTTACGCAACACGGAACGGGTGGTTTCGTAGATAGTCTCGGTAAGCGCTGCTGTGCGCGATACGCCGTAACCTGCAATTTCGGAATAACAGCTGATCAGTCCTCCGGCATTGATCAAGTAGTCGGGCGCATAGAGGATGTCTTTATCCATCAACAACTGCGCATCTTCCGCTTCATTCCGCAATTGATTGTTTGCAGACCCAGCAATAATACGGCACCGCATTTTGGCAATCGTTTCTTTATTGACCGTTCCGCCGAATGCACACGGCGCATACACATCCACATCCAGTTCGTAGATATTGTTATTGGCCACGGGCACCGCTTTATACTTATTTGCCACTTCTACCATGCGTTCTTCCACAATGTCACTCACATACACTTTTGCATTCTCTTCGCGCAGCAAGGCAATCAACTGTTCGCCTACATTGCCCGCTCCTTGTACAGCCACGGTACGGCCCGCCAGGCTATCGTTGCCGAAGCGTTCTTTCAATGATGCCTTTATGCCATAATAGACGCCCTTCGCCGTAAACGGCGCCGAATCGCCGCTTCCCCCGAGGGATTTGGGCAAACCGGCGACGTGCTCGGTTTCCATCCGTATAAATTCCATATCGCGTGGGGTTGTCCCAATATCAAGGGATGCGATGAATGTGCCGCCCAACTCTTCCACAAATTGCCCGAACCGCCGGAGCAACGCCTCATTCTTTTGGGTGCGGTGGTCGCCGATAATCGCGGCGTTCCCACCGCCAAGGTTCACACCGGCTACCGCAGCCTTATAGGTCATCCCCCTGGATAGGCGCAACACATCATCGATGGCTTCGTCCGTATGTTGGTAGGGCAACATCCGTACCCCTCCTATTGCAGGCCCCAGCGTGGTATCGTGGACCGCAATGACCGCCTGCAATCCCACAGCCTCGTCATTACAGAAAACAAGTTTCTGGTGGCCGAACTGTGCCATCAATTTAAAGGATGAATTGTCTTTGGTAGGTACGGACATAAAAACAACGATAAGCCGTTACGTAATCTGCAATATCGGGGCAAACTTAGCAAAAAAATTATGCATATAATCAACCGCGCGAAACATTTCGTATTTTTGTCAACTTTCGATATGAAACACCTCGCGCACCTCAATAAGTACTTTTACAAATACCGTTGGCGGATGATTCCCGGCATTATCTTCGTCATCTTATCCAATTATTTCGGTGTGTTGCCTGCACAGGTGATCCGTATCGCCTTTGATCTGGTCAAAGAGAACATCAGCATGTACCGGCTTTTCGATGGATTTGACCGCCAGCAGCTGGTCTATGAGATTTTCGGCTACTGCCTGCTGTTGTTCGGGGCCCTTGTGTTGCTCCTAGCGCTCATCCGCGGTATTTTCCTTTTTTTGATGCGGCAAACCATCATCCTTACTTCCAGGCACATCGAGTACGACCTCAAAAACGAGATATACAGCCATTACCAGCAACTGGATATGGCGTTTTACCGCCGCAACAATACGGGCGACCTGATGAACCGGGTAACGGAGGACGTAAATCGCGTGCGCTCGTACCTCGGCCCAGCTGTGATGTATTCCATCAATACGGTGGTGCTTTCCATCATGGTAATTGCGGCGATGATCAGCGTCAACCCCACGCTGGCACTGTATGCGCTGATGCCCATCCCGGTACTGTCGGCCATCCTGCTGGTAGTCAACAAAATCATCAACCGGCGCAGTGAACGCATCCAGCAGCAACTATCTACGCTTTCGTCGTTTGTACAGGAGACCTTCTCGGGCATCCGCGTAATAAAGACCTACAACCGGGAAACCGATAAAATGGACCGATTTACCGAGGAGAGCAATACCTACCGACATGCCTCGCTGGCACTGGTGAAAACGGAAGCCATCTTCTTCCCCCTCATCCTCCTTTTGATTGGGCTGAGCACCGTCATTACGGTATACGTGGGCGGACTGGAAGTGGCCAAGGGCACTATCACATCGGGGAATATTGCCGAGTTTATCATCTACGTAAACCAACTGACATTCCCAGCGATGGCGCTGGCGTGGGTCACGTCACTCATCCAACGGGCCGCCGCCTCACAGAAGCGCATCAATGAATTCCTTCGCACACAGCCCGAAATCACGTCGGCCGCAACCGGGGCATCGTTCCAAGCTGCCGGCCACATCCAATTTGAACACGTCAGCTTCACTTATCCCGACACCGGCATACAGGGCCTCCATGATGTATCGTTCGAAGTAAAACCAGGCGAAGTGCTCGCCATCGTAGGCAAAACAGGCTCGGGAAAATCTACCTTGGCCAACCTCCTCCTGCGGATGTACGATGTACAGGCTGGAACGATCCGCGTTGATGGTCATGATATCCGGATGTTGCCATTGCAGGCGTATCGTAGCCAGATCGGCTTTGTACCGCAAGATGTATTCCTGTTTTCTGACTCTATCGCCAACAACATCGCCTTTGGAGTTGACACGGCGGACATGGGCGAGGTGGAAAATGCGGCGAAACAAGCCGCGGTATACCAAAATATTGCTGCATTCGAAAACGGCTTTGAAACCACTATTGGCGAACGGGGCATCACACTCTCCGGTGGCCAGAAACAACGGGTTTCCATTGCCCGGGCCTTGATCAAAAAACCGCAGATGCTTATTTTTGACGATTGCCTATCGGCTGTGGATACCAAGACCGAGGAAGAAATCCTGCGTAACCTCAGTGTAGCCATGGACGGCAAAAGTACCATCTTCATCGCCCACCGGGTTTCAACCATCAAAAATGCCGACCATATCCTGGTATTGGATGAAGGCCGCGTGATCGAACAGGGCAGCCACGAGGAGTTGCTGGCGATGCAGGGCAGCTACCACGAACTGTACGAGAAGCAACTGCTGGAAGAGGAGGCATAAAAAAACCACCGGCCGGAATCCGACGGTGGTTTCTTTAATTTTTATGGATTAAAGCTCAGGCTTCCTTACCGCCGTCAAGCTCGTCTTGCCACTTCTTCAACTCCTCAAACTTGCCTTCGGCGGCCAGCTTGGCTTGTTCGGGCCACGTATCGGTTACAGCTGTATTGAATTGGTCGCCGGCATCTGCCAACGTCGCTTTCAACTCCTCAGCAGATTTGGCAGCCACACTGGCAAAATCAGCAATCCCTGCGGCAGTCAGTACCTCGGCAATCTTAGGGCCTATACCTTCAATAACGGTCAGGTCATCCGCTTTCACTTTAGCCGTCTTTTTAGGTGCTGCCTTTTCCTTCTTTTCCACCTCCTTGCTGTCGTCAGCGGCGGCAGGAGTCGCTTCGGCCTCAGCTTTTGCAGCCTTTTTGGCTACCGGCTTCTCTTCCTTTACAGCTACTTTAGCCTTTGGTTCGGCAACAGCCACCGTCTCCTCTTCAAACGGCAATACCGAAACGAACGATTTGTTGTTGGCTTTCTTACGGAATACCACCTTACCATCGATCAGCGCGAACAGTGTATGGTCTTTGCCCATTCCCACGTTCACGTCAGGGTGATGTTGTGTACCCCGTTGGCGAACGATGATATTTCCGGCGATGGCACGCTGGCCCCCGAATATTTTCACCCCTAAACGTTTGCTATGTGACTCACGGCCGTTCTTCGAACTACCTGCACCTTTTTTATGTGCCATGTCTTATCTCTTATTTATAGTGGGCCGCTGCCCAGTTAAACAATTCAGTTTATAATGCGATGCCAGTGATTTCGATTTTGGTGAATTGCTGGCGGTGCCCGTTTTTCTTCTTGTAACCCTTGCGGCGTTTTTTCTTGAAAACGATTACCTTATCACCTTTTAAATGCGACAAAATCTTAGCCGAAACCTTGGCACCCTTTACCGTAGGCGTGCCCACGGTAAACTTACCGCCATCTTCTGCTAACAATACATTGTCAAATTCAATACTAGCGCCCTCATCTCCTTGCAGACGATGTACAAAGAGCTGCTGGTCTTTTGCAACTTTGAATTGCTGTCCGGCTATATTTACTATTGCGTACATTGTTAATGAATTAATAAATAAACTATCTCTTAAAATTCGAAGCGCAAAGATAGGACTTTTGTTTTGATATCAAAAACTTTATACATAAATTTGCAACCCGTTTTGAAACGGAACAGTGTTAATAAATTTTAGATTTTTAAAGGAAAGTATGCAACAGTACGAAACCGTTATCATTCTTACCCCGTTGCTTTCTGAGGAAGTATCGAAGGAGGCCATTGCCAAATTCCGTAACATCCTCACCGAAGGCGGAGCCGAAATTGTCCACGAAGACAATTGGGGTTTGAAAAAATTAGCGTATCCGATTGAGAAAAAAACAACCGGATTCTATCACCTCATCGAATTCAAGGCTCCCGGTGAATTAATCAGTAAACTGGAAATTGAATACAAGCGCGATGAGCGGGTAATGCGTTTCCTAACCATCCGATTGGATAAGCACGCCCTTGCTTACAACGAGAAGAAGCGTAGCGGTGCTTTCAACAAAAAGGCCGAAGCGCCCAAAACTGAGGAGGTAGCAAACTAATGGCAAAAGAACAGATCCAATACGTGACCGCTCCCAAGGTGGAGGACACACGCAAAAAATATTGCCGTTTCAAGAAAAACGGCATCAAATACATCGATTATAAAGATGCGAACTTCCTGTTGAAGTTTGTCAATGATCAAGGCAAAGTATTACCCCGCCGGCTTACCGGTACGTCGTTGAAATTCCAACGCAAGGTTGCCCAGGCGGTCAAACGCGCACGCCATATCGGCCTGTTGCCTTATGTTGCTGATTCATTAAAATAGGGAGGTAAACGTCATGGAAGTAATTTTAAAGCAAGATATCAAGAAACTGGGCGAAAAGGACGATGTCGTAACCGTAAAACCCGGTTACGGACGCAATTACCTCATCCCGCAAGGGTTTGCTGAATTGGCAACCTCATCGGCAAAGAAGGTATTGGCAGAAAATATCCGCCAAGCCCAGTTCAAGCAAGACAAAATCAAGAAAGACGCTACCGAATTAGCGGCTAAGCTTGAAGGCTTGAAACTGACCATCGGCGCCAAAGCTGGCGAAAGTGGCAAGATTTTCGGATCGGTCAACAGCATCCAAGTGGCCGATGCCCTCAAAAAGCAGGGCATTGACGTGGACCGCCGCCGCATTACGTTCGAGGAAGACCCCAAAGTACTGGGCGAATATGTAGCAAACCTCAACCTGCACAAGGAAGTAAAAGTACAGGTGCCTTTTGAGGTTGTAGCGGAATAACATCCGGTTACCATTGCAATAAAGAGAGGATGTCTTAGTCGGCATCCTCTTTTTTTTTGTCCAATTTGTAGATTTACTTGAATATTACGGGAAAAAACAGCATATTTAAATCGTCCCGGCATTGTGCCATTGCGACCTTATACACCTACGGTTTTGATTTTAGCTGTCGTCAAAGAAACCAAGACATCCGAACGCCGGGTAGCCCTTACCCCCGATACGGCCAAGACACTGGTAAAAGCCGGTTTCACCTGTACGGTGGAAGCTGGGGCAGGAACGGCATCGGGATTTGAGGATACCGATTACGAGGCGGCCGGCGTAGAGGTATTGCCGGGCAAGGAAACGATCCTGGGGCGCACCGATGTATTACTTAAAGTAAATGCGCCCACGGCAGCGGAACTCGAAATGCTCCGCGAAGGGAGTGCTACCCTTTCGTTCCTTTACGCGCACACGGTCCCTGAACTGCTCGACATCTATATCAACAAGCGGATGTCGGCATTCGCCATGGACGCGATACCCCGCATATCGCGTGCGCAAAAGATGGATGCGCTGAGTTCACAAGCTAACCTGGCCGGCTATAAGGCTGTGCTCCTAGGAGCCAACGCGCTGGGGAAAATCTTCCCATTGATGATGACCGCCGCGGGCACCATCCGGCCCGCCAAAGTACTCATATTCGGCGCGGGCGTAGCCGGACTACAGGCCATTGCCACCGCCAAACGGCTGGGGGCTGTGGTAGAAGTTACCGACGTACGGGCCGAAACCAAAGAACAGGTGGAATCACTCGGCGGGCGATTCCTGCAGGTCGCAGGCAACGGTGTAGAGACCACCGGCGGCTACGCACGGGAAGTATCCGCCGAATACCTGAAAAAACAAAAAGAACTGGTGACCAAGCACGTTGCCGACGCTGACCTGGTCATCACCACCGCATTGGTCATCGGCAAAAAAGCCCCCATACTCCTTACGCAGGAGATGGTAAAAACCATGAAACGCGGGTCAGTCATCGTCGACATGGCCGTTGAATCGGGGGGCAACTGCGAACTCAGCGAACCCGGAAGGACCGTCATTAAACACGGAGTGAGTATCCTAGGCGAAACAAACCTCCCTGCGTTGCTGCCCGTCAACGCAAGCGAATTGTATGCCCGCAATATCAGCACCTTATTATTCCACCTCGTCGACAGCGACGGGTTCAAATGGGACCTGGATGAAGAAATCACCAAAGGATCACTAATTACCCATCAAGGCGAGTTGGTGCATGCATTCACGAAAGAACTACTAAACACAACCGCATGACAACGGACACGTTACTCATCTTACTGTATATTTTTGTATTGGCGGGTTTTGTGGGCTTCGAGCTCATATCCAAAGTACCCCCTACCCTGCACACACCCTTGCTTTCGGCCACCAATGCCGTCGCCGGTATTACCATCGTAGGTGCCCTTTTAGCTGCAGGCACACTGGGCTGGTCTACCAGCAAGCTGCTCGGTATAGCGGCCCTGTTCTTGGCAACCCTCAACGTGGTGAGCGGCTACGTGGTTACCGATCGGATGTTACGGATGTTTAAACGGAAGAAATGACATGGAAGCCTCCTTGCTGATACGCATATCCTACCTCATCGCCGCTGTGCTCTTCATTGTTGGTATTAAATTGCTGGGCAAGCCCAGCACGGCCCGTACGGGCAATTCGCTCTCCGCCGCCGCCATGCTTATTGCCATCGCCGCGACGCTGCTGGACCAGCAGGTACTTAGCTACACCGAAATTGCGGTGACCATCCTCATTGCCTCCACACTCGGCGTCTATGCAGCGCGCAAGGTAGCCATGACGGCCATGCCCGAAATGATTGCGTTGCTCAACGGATTCGGCGGTCTGGCCTCCGCACTGGTATCCACTTCGGAATACTGGCGCATGACCCAAGAGGGCAACTTTGAAGCCATCCATTCGGCTATTGGCATCAGTATGGCGCTTAGCATCGTCATCGGGGCGATTACCTTTTCCGGTTCGATGATCGCCTTCGGTAAGCTCAGGGGTGTCGTTAGCGGCAAGTCTGTTACCTTCGGTGGGCAGCACGTGCTGAATGCCGCGCTGCTGTGCGCGGCCATTGCCTGCTCGGTCCTATTGGTGCTCCAACTGCAAACCCACGGCTGGACAATCGGCCTGCTTGCTATCGCCTTGGTATTGGGTATATTGGCCGTCATCCCCATCGGCGGGGCCGATATGCCCGTCGTCATCGCCCTGCTCAATTCATACACAGGCATCGCCGCAGCGGCCACCGGATTTGTGTTGAATAACCACATGCTCATCATCACCGGGGCGCTAGTCGGCACCGCAGGGCTCATCCTTACGCAGATCATGTGCAAAGCCATGAACCGATCGCTCATCAACGTAGTGTTAGGCGGCTTCGGGCAAACTACAGGCACGGCCGAAACGGAGGCCAGTGACATCGTGGTGAAGGAAATCGGCGTGGAAGAAAGCGCCATGCTCTTTGATTCGGTCTCTTCCGTTATTATCGTACCGGGTTATGGCATGGCCGTAGCCCAAGCGCAGCATGCCGTGCGCGAACTTTCCGAGCTGCTCGAAGCGCGGGAGATTTCGGTCAAATTCGCGATCCACCCGGTTGCGGGCCGTATGCCGGGCCATATGAACGTGTTGCTCGCCGAAGCCAACATCCCTTATGACAAATTGGCGGAAATGGAGCGTATCAACGACGAGTTTGCCGCCACGGACATCGCGCTGATCATCGGCGCCAACGACGTAGTCAACCCAGCAGCCAAGACGAACGCCAACAGCCCTATTTTCGGGATGCCCGTACTCCATGTAGAGAATGCGCAGACGATTATCGTGTGCAAGCGCGGGATGAGCGCCGGCTACGCAGGCATTGAAAATGAATTGTTCGGCTACCCCAACTGCCTGATGTTATTCGGCGATGCAAAAGCGACAATCACGGAGGTAGTGGGCCAGCTGAAGGAGATGGGGTAAGGAAGCCTGGGAAAGCGCTAAAACCTTCATTTTTCGGTTACGAGCCCTCCGGACCTACCAACGCTTGATGTGACTACACGCCTCTCTGATTTCGGTAGTAGCCAGCAAACCGTCCTGCTCATTGGTTCGGACGTAGATTTCGGTGTCCGCTACACGTACAATCGCGCCAACAATGGGTTGGTCCGTGGCGGCGTCGACCACGGTACCTGGATATGGAGCGGTTTATTAACGGCCAGTGACAACAGGAAAAAAAGCACCTCACAACTACTAAAAAAAGGGAAACTTATCGACGTCTCTTCTAATTTTATTGAACAATTGATAGAACTACGCCCTCCTTCCTCTGACCTATCTTCGACGAACATTTCGGGGTTCCATTTCGCAATGGGCACCCGCCCTATTGGCTAACACCTCCTACTACTAAGCGTGTTCGGACACCCTAAAATTATCGTCCATGCCGGCGTATACGAAAAACGGGCACCCATATATCATGGGCACCCGTTCTGTTATTATTCACGTACATCGTCAGCTCATCCGCTTCGACCAAATGTGACTATCATTCCTATCTGACCGTCACTGGAGCTGAAGTAGCCGATGGCGCATTCAGGTCGATCTCGTTATCCGGTACCGGCCACCAACTCAAGTAGTTGTAATCGATTGTTGCATTCTCGTCTACCACATAAGAATTTGTACCAGCGGGAATATACAAAACCACCGCACCGGTCCGGCCTCCGCCTTGCGAAACGGGTTTGAGTATGCCCCACCTTCTCGCATCATAGAAAGCGACATTTTTGTTTAACAAGCCTACCCGTCTCTCTCTACGTAATTCTTCTAAAGCTTGCGCTTCGTTTAGCCCCGTACCAGCAACTGCCGGCAATTGCGCATTTTGATATACTCGCACCTCATCGATCAATGCAAGACCAGCGTCAATCTCGCCGGTCATGATCAATGCTTCAGCACGCATCAATTGGTTTTCTTCATACGCGCCCGCAATGGTTATTTCAGCCAATCCGGCTACCTGCGTCGAATAGTCGCCTCCATCTTCTATACGAATAAAACCAAATCGGGTGCTGTAATTAAACCCTCTCGCTTGTGCATTGATAATAGGGTATGTGGAATATTCCGTCGTAAAATTACGTTCGAACCTATCGTCTCCGGGTTTGTAATCTTGAATCAGACGTTCACTGGCGTGTGACCACAAATCAACAGTTGAACGAAACGGTTGCCACGCGGTTTCGGACACCAAATCATTCTGTAAGGATGAACGCATCGTAAACGTCTTATCATTAGCCTGCATACCATCTTGGGTGAGCGTCAACAGCTGCTGCCAATCTGCCGCGGTCATTTCGCTAACCTCTTTGTTTACCAAAAGGTTACGCGCTTTATAAGTGTTGATGTTCCTAATCCATTCTTGCGGAGAAATCACACCGCCTTTGCCCGTATTAGTGAAGGAAGGGATAATCGATCCAAAAAAATCACCGTAAACATCACCCGTCTGCAAACCGTTAAGAATATCGATTGCTTGATCAAAATTCCGGTTCGCCTCAATGATTATATCATTATGAGTCACAAAATCGCTATTCGTTTCATTGAGTGTATTTGCGATAATACCCGCGATGTAAATGGAACCAATCCTTGAATAGGCAAATCCCTTCCACCAATAGGCCCACGCACGCAGGATGTCAGCTTTTAACTCTCCATTCGTACCGAAACTCAAATCAGGATCATCTAATGCAGTTAGAATCAGGTTGGCTTGATTATTCACCAAATACATAGACTGCCATTCATATTGAAGGGCGTTGTCTTCTCCAAAACTCCTCCCATTCCGATTAAGCAATTCATCGACTTGCGAGCCACCTTGAGGCGGTGTAAGTACCGTACCATCACTCAATGTCATGGAAGTTGGTTGATTTACCCATCGCCAACCATAATTACCGACAGACGCAAAATAAGCATCGCCCATTAAATCGTGGTTTTGCAAGGTAAGCCACCAATATTCCAATCCAAATTTATCATAAATACCCAATGCTGCACGTCGTATACCTTCCTCTGTTTGCAAGGATGCTAAGCCCGGACTATTAGGGTTTACCAAGTCCAAACTATCTTTGTTACATGCGCTTACTCCAGCAATCACGGCAAAAGCAAGCAGCAAATATTTCAATTTTTTCATAACGTCTTCTGTTGTCAAATTATACATGTTACAGCCCAAGCATTACACCAAACTGAAAACTCCTCACGTTCGGGAATGAATGTAAATCCAATCCCCTTCTTGTGGCGCTGTTAAACGATGCAGATGCCTCCGGATCAATACCGGTATAATCGGTGATAGTAAACAAATTTCTTCCGGTTACCGATAATTGAAGGTTCTTAATGAAATTCGTATTCGCCAATAAATTGGTGAAATTGTAAGATATCGTCAAATCACGCAGCCTCAAGAAACTACCATCTTCTACGAAATAGGCATTGTTTTGATTCGTGTTATACAGACTGTTGTAATAGTTGACGTATGCACCTGTTTGGCCATTCACGGTAATGGGATTATCTAAGTCGGCATGTAAATAATCCCGATACAGCCATTGCCTGGTTTGGTTATAAATATCATTTCCATAATACCAATCCAACTGGAACGCAACATTCAAGTTTTTGTATATCGTCAGATTATTGAGAAATGTAGCAGTGAACAATGGCGTAGGATTTCCGATTTCGACATTTTCCGTAGTAAATCGGACAGCCTTGGTGGTTTTATTGACAACCATGCCGTTAACAACCTCGAAATCTCCGGCTTGTGATTCAGAAATATACCGGTTGCCATTTGCATCTAATTCGTCTAGCCTACTCAATGGCTTGTAACCAAAGAACGTAGATACCTCAGCTCCTTGACGTAGCACAAATTGTCCCGAACCGCCAGATCCTAAGATGATGTCTTTACCGTTGGAAATCCGATCTACGACTGTTTTACTGGTACCAAAACGCGTTCCAAACGTCCAGTTTATATTCGGTTTCGTCAGCACATCTACGTCGAGCGCAAACTGTAAACCATCGCTCTTTAACGTAAGTGCATTATCATAAACACCAGTTGC
This sequence comes from Parapedobacter sp. 2B3, assembly GCF_041925275.1. Lineage (NCBI taxonomy): Bacteria > Pseudomonadati > Bacteroidota > Sphingobacteriia > Sphingobacteriales > Sphingobacteriaceae > Parapedobacter > Parapedobacter sp. 2B3. The sequence goes on from NZ_JBHEUZ010000011.1 coordinate 69,996, forward strand.
ACCAGAAGACGGGGGTAGGTCTATCGTTCTGATTACATTTTCGCTGGCTCTATACCAATAGGTCGCATTGACTGTCAGACGCTTAAACCAGTCACCATTACTTAACATCGCGCCCAAATCGATTCCAAACTCCGTTTCATGGGACGATTGAACTTGCAAGTTCGGGTTCCTAGCCGTAGATTCAAGGGATAAGTATCCCGACGTTCCGATGTTACCTTGTCCCAATGTAATCTGCCGAGCATAAAAATCTGGTTGTGTGCCCGCCGCGCCGTAGGCACCCCGCAGTTTCAATTCGTACAGTAACGAAGAGTTGATCAAATCACCGACATTAAAGTATGCATCTGCCCGGGGGAATACGAATGGCTTGAAGTCGGCACCACCGAATGTGGATGCATAATCGACACGCACGCCTCCAGACACACCGAACAACGAACCGTAGTCAATACGTTGATTGACTAAATAGCCATACGTAATGAACTCACCAAGCAGTTCATCAACATACTGCTCATCACCCGAGCGCAAGGTATATGGCGGGAATGCCGCAAACCCTGACGCCTCGGCAGTTATCCTGCTTTCATTGGTTCTTCTCCAATCAAAAGCAAGGTGTGTACTGGTCTCGATCGGTAGGTTAGAGCCAAAATCCTCTTGAAAATCAGTTCTGATAAAAGCGCTCAGGAGCGAGTTTTGGTAGGTATCATTGTCGTTCCGATGAGTAAGTACGCCGCTTGTCGACGGAATTTTGGCTCCCGGAGTCAGTACATTCTCTTGATACCTAACAAAATCCGTATAATCAAACCTAGTGTTGTCGATACCGTATTTATAATCCAATTCTACAAAACGGTCAAACTTATAATTGATGTTGAAATTCTGCACAATCCGGTTGGTAACGCCGGTCATTGGATTAAACTGCTGGGTATAAAACGGATTCACGGAGTTGCCATTTTCAGGATCGGCAACATAGTGTCCATCCGCATTCTGGAAGGTCAAGTCCCAAAATGGCTTTGCCAACGAGGCAGCCCCGATCCCACTGTAAATATTGTTCGCACCAGTGATCCCGCCGGTCGTGTTATTGGCATGTACCAGTTGGGTAATGCTTCGCACGGTGAAGTTTTTGAATAGTTCGGCGCCAAGATTGGTAGAAACATTGTATCGTTTGTTTTTCCCAAAGACGATACTTTCTTGGTTTAAATGGGACAATGTGACGGCATAATCGATTGCATCCCCACCTCCAGCTATACTGACGTTCGTGTTGTGTGTCAATGCATTAGATATAAACAGTTGATCAAAATGATCGTACGTTTGCTCCATGTAAGGCTTATCGTTCAATAATTCCCCATTGACGGTGGGATTACCCGGTATCGACCAGCCACCGTTATCGTTTCTTGTGATACGATTCCCATTTGCATCTAAAATGTAACCCTGAGGGTCTACATTGTACCGGTGGTTTTTGGCGAAATCCAGATTGCCACGGAGCGCATTGTCAAATGAAGCCCTTGAGCTAATAGTAATTGATGGACGTTGCCCCCTTTTACCCCGTTTGGTGAAAATTTGGATAACCCCATTGGCGCCCTGAGCTCCATAAATCGTTCCCGCTGCCGCACCTTGGATCACTTCCACACGTTCAACGTTAGCTAAATCCAAATCCGAAAGGCGCGAAGAAACATTCTGGTCAGACCCAATATTGGAACCAGCAGCATTGATCTGCACACCGTCCACCAAAATCATGGGTTGCGTTCCCTGTAATGTATTAATCCCGCGCAGCAAAATAGAGGCTTGCTGTCCCGGCTGACCGGAAGTAGCCGATATTTGTGCTCCTGCTATCTTGCCTACGAGTGCCTGGTCTAGCGAACCTTGGGGTGCTTGTGGCAAATCCGAGGCGTCCAATGATTCGACCGCTATCGCCACCCGCTTACGTTCGGTTGCGACACCAACACCGGTCACCACAACTTCCTCCAGAGACGTGGCATCTACTGCCAGCTCAACATTCATGTGGTCACTAGAAGTAATGGCTATTGTCTGAGAAACATAACCAAGAAAACGAAATTCTAATGCCGTTACGGTCCCGGGCACATTGACCGAAAACGTACCTAGATTATCGGTTTGAGTGGCCACGCTGGCTCCCACAGCCAGTACAGAAACCCCAACAATAGGAGTTCCATCTTCGGAAGACGTCACCCTACCGCTGATCCTTCTGTCTTGGGCATACGCCGATCCGATCAGCAGTATCCCCAACATAAAGAAACATAGTAATTTTTGTTTCATGCGTTTGTGAATTTGGTTAAAAAAATAAAAATTGAGAATAGTGATTATACCAGGCCCCATTTGCTACCGGACCTGGTATAATAAAACCAAAACGACTTACTCGCCTGGTTTAATAACAAGTGAATAAAACCTTAACTGAAACAGTGCAGTTACAACTGCTGTTGATGATACAATGGCCGCTAGTTTCTTTCCGAACATCGTCTTCACGTTAACCTAAGATGCAATGACAATTTTAACCGCACTGTTGGTATGATATACCACTAACACCCTTACTTAAATCAAATATGATTTATCAGATAAATGACCCATATGTAAATCAAGGGGAAGGAGTACCAACAATGTGTGCTTAAAAAAGTGCTTTATGTGTGTCTAATTCTATCGCTCCTGCAAAAGTACAATGTTTAGCCATATAACCAAATTATCAGCTACAAAAAAGTTAAAAAATGTTAATATTATCAGGCGGTATTCGATAAAGATTTTGTTACTTTGGTTATAAATTTTTTAAAGAAAGCCATGAGTGCAAAAACCATTTCCATCATCGTTTTGACCGTACTGGTTACGGTTGTCCTAATGAAAAACATGGACGAGGTCGATTTCTGGATATTTGGCACGCGGTCGGTCCCCAAACTCGCCGTGTTGGGCACCATGTTCTTTATAGGTGCCGTAGTGGGTTTTTTGGTAGGTCGGCCAAAAAAGAAATATCACGATGAGGGATCCGAAACCAATGACCCTTCCTTTGAGGTAAAAAATCCCCTAGACCAAAACGACAACGACTACATCAACTAGGCAGCCGAAACACAAAGCGATGCCATCCGCCCTCATGCCGATAGGTCAATTCGGCACGGTGCAGTTGGGCGATTGCCTTTGCCACCGCCAAGCCCAGCCCCGTAGAAGTGGAGTTCTCGGACGATCGGTAAAAACGCGCAAACATCTTCTCCGTATCCAATGGCTGCGCCGACCCGGTATTCGCTATTTCGAAACTATCGTCTTTCACCACCATTCGGATACGCCCCCCTTCGTGGTTATGGACGATGGCATTTTTCAACAGATTGGTTATCAACACATCGGCCAAATCGGCATTGAAAGACCGTGTTAGCGTGGCTTCCTCTACAACCTCCACTTGGACGTTCCTGTAATGGAGCAGTTCAGAAAAGTCATCAACCTGTTGCCGCAACCGGGCGTTGAAATCAATCCGCTCGCCCGCGGCAAATTGCCGATTTTCAATTTTTGAAAGTAACAACAGTGACTTATTAAGGCGGGCCATCCGCTCCAGGTAATGGATGGCATTTGCCAATTGCCGGGCATCATCGCTCCGCGATTGCTCCAGCAGCAGTTCGAGTTTGTTGATTGCTATCGCCAACGGCGTCTGCAACTCATGGGAAGCATTTTCGATGAATTGCTTCTGCTGTTGGAAAACAGCGATGTTGGCCTTAAGCAGCTCGGCAACGGTATCGTTCATGTCCTTAAACTCCGTTACCTTTGTCTGCGGCGGATTAAACGACTTGTCCTCGCCCAGCTTAAATCCCCGCAGTTCGTGCTGCAGCTGGTAAAACGGCCGCCAGATTTTGCGGAGCACCCGATTGTTGATGATAAAGGCGCTGGCAATCACCGCCACATACAACCACAACAAGGCATGCAGAAGATCGCCCACGAGGTCTTCGCCCTCCACCATGGACGTGATGATCTTCAATTCGTAGTACTGCTCGTCTGCGGTAGAGAAGTAGGTAGTGAGCATGCGTACCACTTCATAGTCTTCCTCGTACTCCATATACATGGCGGTATCTCGGAAATCCTCGGTAGCCTGCAACGCCAATTCTCGGGGGATGGGTCGTATGGCGTAGTTGCTCTCATCAAAGCGGTTTTTGTGAAGCAGCGTCGAATCCCGGCTTGCCTTTTTGATAATAAGCATCTTGTAGTTTTCAAGCCCATCATCAATGCTGTCATACACTTCATCCATCATGCTGAAATAAAAGACCACCGCCCAGATACTGAGAATGAAGACCAGGGAGGCAGAAAGGTACAGCAACGTATGGTTGAGCAGTTTCATCTAAACGGTCAGCTTATAGCCCACTCCGTATATGGCCTGGATCTCCAGGTTGGCACCATGGCTTTTTAGCTTCTTCCGGAGGTTTTTTATCTGGGAGTAAATAAAGTCGAAATTATCCGCATTGTCCATATGGTCGCCCCACACATGTTCGGCCAATGCCGATTTATAGATGAGCCGATTTTTATTAACCACAAAGAAGGCAAGGATATCGAACTCTTTGCGGTTGAGGTGAACTTCCGTACCGGCAACACCCAGCGTCCGCGCGTCGAAATCGAGCTCCATGTTATTCAGCCGGACAACGTTGCCCCCACCCAACGCCTTGCGGCGTATCACGGCCTTGATCCGCGCATTGAGTTCGGCTAAGTGGAACGGCTTCGTCAGGTAGTCATCCGCGCCAAGTTCCAAGCCCTCAAGCTTGTCATCCAACGAATCCTTGGCTGAAATAATGATGACGTTATCCCGTTTCTGCTTGGATTTCAATATCCGCAGGAGATTAAGCCCATTTCCATCGGGCAATCCGACATCGAGCAGGATGCAGTCATAGTCATAAAGCGATACCTTCTCCGTGGCTGTTTGGAAATCGGGGGCCAGCTCCACGATGTATTGTTCCTTATTCAGGAATTGGGCCATGTTGTCGCGTAATCCCTTTTCGTCTTCTACAATAAGCAACTTCATTTCCAGGTGATTTGTGAAAAAACAAAGATACCGTGAAAATCTGTAAAAAAGCTGAACCACAAAAAAAGCCCATAAGACATTATCCCATGGGCTTCTGGTAACCAGAGTTACCGTCAGTCCTTCTTTTTCAGGTCGGCCTTCACGTCTTTGGCAGCTTCGCTCACCTCTTCGCCTACTTTCTTGGCGGCTTTCTTCACATCCTGGGCCACTGCTTTCGATGCTTCCTTCACTTCTTCCTTCGCATTCCTAACACCGGCTTTAACGCCTTCTTTGGCCTCCTGGAACGTCGACTTGGTCTCTTCCCCTAGCTCTTCCGCTTTCGCGCCGATATGGTCACCAGCCTTTTCGATGCTATCTAACGCCGTATCTATCTGCTCACCGACGGTGTGTTCATGTCCGTCGTGGCTGTGGTCGTGTTCCGCATGGTCATGGTTGTGGGCGTTATCCCCACCCGTTTGGTTGTTGCAAGCTGCAAACGTCAACGCACCGGCAAACAATGCTATCTGTGCTAATTTGTTCATCTATCTTATTTTTTCGTATGCAATTAAAAGCAAAGGTTATACCAATTTTTAGTCGTAAGTAAGTCATAGGTCGCTAGTCGGTGTACTACACTTATGACTCAAGACTCAAGACTCATGACTCATGACTCATGACTTACGACTTAAGACTTAAGACCAATCACCATAAACCGTCCCTTTTGCTGCCTCCAGTGTATTCTTCAACAGGCCCACAATCGTCATCAGCCCCACACCACCCGGCACGGGTGTAATCCACGACGATTTAGGGGCGACTTGGTCAAAATCAACGTCGCCATATAATTTATAGCCCGATTTGGTCTGGTCACTGGCTTCACGGTTGATCCCGACATCGATAACAATAGCACCGTCTTTGACCATATCAGCAGTGATGAAGTGCTTTTTTCCGATGGCTGCCACCACGATATCCGCCCGAAGTACTTCTTCCTTGATATTTTTCGTACGACTGTGGGTAAGCGTTACCGTGCAGTTTCCCGGTGTAGTATTCCGCGCCAACAAGATGCTCATCGGGCTCCCCACGATGTTGCTCCGCCCTACTACCACCGCATGTTTGCCTGTGGTGTCGATACCATAATGCGCCAACATTAATAAAACACCGTAAGGGGTGGCAGGGATAAAGCACGGCAGGTTACGCTGCATCCGGCCCAGGTTGACGGGATGGAAACCATCCACATCCTTGCGGTAGTCGATGGCCTCGGTAATGCGATCGGGGTCGATGTGCTTCGGCAATGGAAGCTGCACGATAAGCCCGTCTACTCCACCGTCTGCATTGAGTTCTTCTATTTTGGAGATCAGCTCGGCTTCCGTAACGGTTTCCTCGTAGTGGATATTGGTCGATTCGAAGCCAACCAATTCGCAATTGCGCATCTTGCTGGCTACGTACGTTTCACTCGCGCCGTCATTGCCAACCAGAATGGCCACCAAATGCGGACGACGCCCGGACGACGCCAGAAATTCCGATGCCCCCCGTTTGATGTCTTCTTTAATTTTCGCTGATACCAGCTTTCCGTCGAGTAATTGCATATTATTTGAGATTTTCGATATCAGATTTGAGACTTGCAAGGGCGCTCATTTCTCACGTCTCATATCTGATGTCTAAACAATCAATCCAATTTCAGTACCGCCATGAACGCCGACTGCGGGATTTCCACGTTACCAACCTGGCGCATGCGCTTCTTCCCTTTCTTCTGCTTTTCCAGCAGTTTGCGCTTACGGGAGATATCACCACCATAACATTTGGCGGTAACATCTTTCCTCAACGCACGGATGTTCTCTCGGGCAATGATCTTCGCTCCGATCGATGCTTGGATGGCGATTTCAAATTGCTGGCGGGGTAAGAGTTCTTTGAGTTTCTCGCAGATTTTCTTCCCGAAGTCGTACGAATTACTCCGGTGGATCAGCGACGACAGGGCGTCAACGGGCTCACCGTTCAGGCGGATATCCAATTTAACCAAATCGGACTGGCGATAGCCAATCTGGTGGTAATCAAATGACGCGTACCCTTTGGATATCGTTTTCAGCTTATCATAGAAATCAAATACGATTTCGCCCATGGGCATCTCAAATACCAGCTCCACCCGATCGGCCGTAAGGTACGATTGGTTAATGATCACACCCCGCTTCTGTATGCACAAAGACATCACCGGCCCCACAAACTCAGCTTTTGTGATGATATTTGCCTTGATATACGGCTCCTCCACAAACTCCAGCTTACTCGGGTCGGGTAGGTCCGAAGGGTTGTGCACGATGACCTCCTCATTGTTCTTGGTCAAGTAAGCCCTGTAAGATACGTTTGGCACGGTGGTAATCACCGTCATATCAAACTCCCGTTCCAATCGTTCCTGGATAATCTCCATGTGCAGCATCCCCAAGAAGCCGCAACGGAAGCCGAACCCGAGCGCGGCAGATGACTCCGGCTCAAACACCAGCGAAGCATCGTTTAGCTGTAGGCGGTGCATACTCTCCCGCAGCTCTTCAAAATCTTCCGTGTCTACCGGGTAGATACCGGCAAACACCATCGGCTTCACTTCTTCAAACCCCTTGATGGCGTCCTTACTCGGCCTGGCCGTATGGGTAATGGTGTCGCCCACTTTGACCTCGCGCGCCTCCTTGATGCCGGAAATAATATATCCCACGTCGCCCGTGCGGACAACTTCCTTGGATACTTGGTGGAGCTTCAGCGTGCCGATTTCATCGGCGATGTATTCTTTACCGGTAGCGATAAACTTTACTTTGTCGCCTTTCCGGATTTCACCATTCTCTACTTTGAAATAGGCCATGATTCCCCGGAACGAATTGAATACAGAATCAAAAATCAACGCCTGCAAGGGTGCTTCGGGATCACCTACTGGGGCCGGAACGCGCTCCACGATCGCGTTGAGGATGTCCAGCACACCCAGCCCGGTCTTGCCCGATGCCGGAATGATGTCTTCCCGTTTACCCCCGATCAGGTCCACGATCTGGTCCTTTACCTCTTCGGGCATGGCCCCGGGTAGGTCCATCTTATTCAACACGGGAATAATCTCCAGATCGTGCTCGATAGCCAAATAGAGATTCGATATGGTTTGTGCCTGGATACCCTGTGAAGCATCTACGATAAGCAGCGCCCCTTCACAGGCAGCGATAGACCGCGACACCTCATATGAGAAATCCACGTGCCCTGGTGTATCGATAAGATTCAGCACATAATCCTGGCCGTCACGGGTGTAATTCATCTGGATGGCGTGGCTCTTGATCGTGATACCCCGCTCGCGCTCCAAATCCATGTTGTCCAACAGCTGGGCTTGCGCCTCCCGTTGCGTAATGGTGTTCGTGTACTCCAACAACCGATCGGCCAAGGTACTCTTTCCGTGGTCTATGTGCGCAATAATACAGAAATTGCGGATGTGCTGCATACAAATCTACTTCAAGCGGCAAACTTAGATAAATTTCCTTTATGCACATAAAGAAAATTTATCGGTCTCTCCGCCTGCTATAAAGCGCTAGCCTACTTTGGCGGAAACAAGCACAAACATATAAAGGCATGAACTGGAGGATTTGCAGCTACTTCGTGTCGTAAAAACCCCTGTTAAAATGTCGTCATTACGCAATGACAGTAAAAAACCGATGACTGAAGCAGACATCGATAGACACAAAGTTCGCAAAAGCAGATCGCTTGGCGAAAAGGAGTAACCTTGGCGTTGCGTGAAATAACTCCGCGCTCTTTGCGTGAAATAACCCCACACCCTTTGGAATGAGAAAATTTGTTTGGTAAAAAAGGAAAAGCGTACAACAAAAATCTATTACCTTTGAGATAGTAACAATGCAGACACCATGCAACTGGCTATTATTTTAACGAGCAAATACCGACTGCTGAGCCTCGCGGCGATCGTTGATGTCTTCGAAACCGCCAACCGCCTCCTCGGGGAGATCGGGAGGCCCGCACAATACCGGATCACCTTTGTTGGTGCATCGGAAACCAAGGTACTGCCGGACGGCATCAGCCATATTCCCTATGAGCCCTTCACCAACAGGCAATGCTACGACCTGGTTTTCGTACCTGCCTTCGGCTCGGTAGACCTGGCGCATACCGTTATGGAAAACAGTTGTTATTTTCCCTGGCTCCGCGAACAATATGCCCATGGTGCCACCTTGGCCAGCAATTGCACCGGCGCCTTCCTGCTGGGGGCATCAGGACTGCTCAACGGAAAACGGGCGACTACCCACGTCGATGCCGCAGATAAGTTGGCTGCTTGTTTCCCCCATATCAAACTCATGCGGGACGCCGTGGTGACACACGATGCCAATATCTATACGAGTGGCGGTGCCACAAGCGGCTTCCACCTCATGCTTGCATTGATACAAAAGCATTGCGACCGGGAAATGGCCGTCCGCATGGCCAAGTTGTTTTCCATCGACATGGACCGCGAAAGCCAATCCTATTTCGGGCATTTCGCACCCACCGAGGCCCATGACGACGAATTGGTGATGCGGCTGCAAAAAAAGATAAAAGCCGAATTCAATGCCCTTAAGAGTGTGGAAGAAGCCATCGTGGATATCCCCGCGAGCCGGCGCAACCTGGTAAGGCGATTCAAACAAGCAACGGGGATGACCCCCATACGGTACCTCCAGCGCACCAAAATAGAGGCGGCAAAGAAATTGCTGGAAAACACCGAAAAAGGGCTACTCGAAATCATGTTGTCGGCCGGATACAACGATATGAAAAATTTCAGGCAGCTATTTAAAGACAATACCGGCATGACCCCGAAAGCCTACCGGGATAAATTTGCCATGCGGTTCGATCCGATTATATAATGTAATCGACCCGCTTCCAAAACGCATAAGGAATAAAAGATGACACGGATAGTGATTTGCATAATCGTAGGATACTTTCTAATGCCATGGGCCCACGCCCAGATTAAGCCCGGCGAGGAAAAAATCGTGGTGGACCTTCCTTCCGAGTACCGTTGGAAAAGTACGAAGATACCGAAAGACACCAAAGGCATACGTGGCACAGCATACACCATACGGGGTAGCGCGGCCAACGATGCTGCGGTAAAACAGGTCACGGTTACCACCATAGACCGAAGGTACTACCCCATGAAAGCCGAAGGCTCGCCCGAGGAAAAGTGGCTGTACGAGAAATCCGGCTGCCCAGAGGCTACATTAGAGGTGATCGACAAAAAGGTAGTGGACGGCCGCACTGCCATCCTTTATGCCATTAAATCAACGAAGACGCCCGATGATGGCGAATGTGGATCCGTGAACCTGATCACGTATGTAGCAGAAGGCTCCACGGCACTGCACACTGTTGAACTGGCCATCCCTCAGTCGCACTTTACGCCCGAACGCTATCAAAAGTGGTGCGATACCTTATTGAAGAGCCATATTGAATAAGCTAAAACAGCCAACCGAATTGCGTTGGCACCATCATTGCGTGAAAAAACCACTTGATGCATCCATACAATATGTTTTAATTGATAGATATTTCCTATGTTTACACCAGAAAAATTATTGAATATGAAAACCATAAATAGCTGTATAATAGCAGTATGCGTAGGTGCATTAGCTGTCTCGACCCAAAGCTGCAAGCCAAAACAGGTAGTGCTGCAACCAGCAGCAGAGGTAGTCGAGCGGGAGGCCCCCGCAGAGCGGGTGGTCTCACAGACCCCAAAGGAGGCACCCAAAGAGGCACCAACAACCGTTAAGCCGGTGGCCACCGCACCACCAAACTATGATTTCAAGAATATCCAATTCGAATACGATTCGCACGTATTGAAAACCGATTCTTATGCAATTCTCGACCACATATCACGGGAAATGCGCAAAGATACAGATGCGAAGTTCATTGTAGACGGCCACGCCTCTATCGAAGGCACTCCCGAATATAACATGGAACTATCCATCGATCGTGCCAACGCCGTAAAGCTCTACTTGGTCAACTCGGGTATCCCGGCAGACAACCTGACGGTAAAAGGCTATGGTGCTACCCGGCCAACCGCATCGAATGATACGGAAACCGGAAGGGCACGGAACCGACGGGTGGAAATCAAGCACGTGAATTGAGGGCATGGCGGACCTGAAGTATAACCAGCGTGGTGTATCGGCTGGCAAGGAGGACGTCCATAATGCCATAAAAAACCTCGACAAGGGATTATTCCCGCAGGCATTCTGTAAAATCATTCCCGATATACTGGGTGGAGACGATGCTTGGTGCAACATCATGCACGCAGATGGCGCCGGCACCAAATCATCGCTCGCCTACGTATACTGGAAGGAAACGGGTGATGTATCCGTGTGGCGGGGCATTGCCCAGGATGCGATTGTGATGAACCTCGACGATTTACTATGTGTAGGTGCCACGGATAATATCCTGCTATCCTCCACCATCGGCCGCAACAAAAACCTCATCCCCGGCGAAGTTATCGCCGCCATCATCAACGGTACGGAAGCGATTCTGGACGAGCTCCGTGATTTGGGTATCGGCATCCATGCCACCGGCGGCGAGACCGCCGATGTCGGCGACCTCGTGCGCACGGTTATTGTAGACAGCACTGTCACTTGCCGGATGAAACGTGACGACGTTATCTCAAACCACCGCATACAGGCCGGCGACGTCATCGTCGGACTCGCGTCGTACGGCCAAGCCAACTATGAGCAGGCATACAATGGCGGTATGGGCTCCAACGGGTTAACCTCCGCACGGCACGACGTGTTCAACAAGTCCGTTGCGGAACGATTCCCAGAAAGCTACGACCCAGCGGTACCTTACGAATTGGTGTTCGCTGGCAACAAAGGGCTCACGGATACCATGGAAATCCCCGGCCATGGGGTTACCACCATAGGGAAATTAGTGCTCTCCCCCACCCGGACATACGCTCCCGTCATCAAGGAGGTACTTGATAACCACCGCCAGCAGATACACGGCATGGTGCATTGCAGCGGTGGGGCGCAAACCAAGGTGTTGCACTTTATCGGTAACCTCCATGTAATCAAAGATAACCTGTTCGATATCCCGCCGTTATTCAAGCTCATCCAAGAAGAATCGGGCACCGATTGGCAGGAAATGTATAAAGTATTCAACATGGGCCACCGCATGGAGCTGTACGTGCCGGAAACCATCGCGGCCGACATCGTCCGCATCGCGGGTAGGTTCGGTATTGCCGCGCAAATCATCGGCCGTGTGGAAGCTGCCAAAGCAAAGCACGTCACCGTGAAATCGCAGGTTGGTGAATTTCACTATTATTGATGGCGCACAAACCCAAAACCATCGGTTGGAAAGAAGTCGTTGACTTACCGGATTTGGGTATCCACGGCATACCTGCGAAGGTAGACACCGGTGCCCGGACATCCGTGTTGCATTGCAGCCACATCCAGCTGATTAAAAAAGGGCGTAAGCAATTTGTCGAATTCCGGCCATTGGACGACCTTCGCCACCCCCCTAACGAAACATACATCCTCCCATTCCATAGCGAACGGAAGATCAAGAATTCATTCGGACAGGAGGAAAACCGGTACATCATCAACACCACCGTTTCCCTATTCGGTGAGCCGCGCCCGATTGAAATCTCGCTGCGTGACCGCTCGGGCATGGAGTTCCCGATGCTGTTAGGCCGTAGTTTTCTCCGTAAGAAATTCATCGTCGATGTATCGCGGTCGAACCTATCCGCCAAATCAGTCAGCAACAAACGATAGGGGAAGCAAATCATATAGCACACGTGAAGATAGCAGTATTATCGACAATCAAAAGCCTGTATTCTACGCGCAGGCTTGTGGAAGCCGCCCAGTTGCGGGGCCACGAATGCGTAGTGATCGACCATGGCCAATGCTACGTAGGTATCCGCCAAGGACAGCCCAGTATACACTACAAGGGGCAGCACCTATCCGACATCGATGCCATCATTCCGCGCATCGGGGCTTCCGTCACCTTCTACGGATCGGCCATCGTACGGCAGTTTGAAGTGATGGGTGTTATCTCGGCAAACCCCAGCCAGGCCATCACCCGTTCGCGCGACAAGCTACGCTGCATGCAAATCCTATCCGGAGCTGGCCTCGGCTTACCCATCACCGGTTTCGCCCGCCGCACGCACGACGTGGACGACCTCATCAAAATGGTCGGCGGCCCACCATTGGTCATCAAGCTACTAGAAGGTACCCAAGGAATCGGTGTCGTGCTGGCCGAGACCAAGAAAGCAGCCTCGTCGGTTATCGAAGCATTCTACGGCTTAGGCAATAACATACTGATACAGGAATACATCAAGGAATCCCGGGGCACTGATATCCGAGCATTCGTCGTGGATGGTAAAGTGGTGGGTGCGATGAAGCGGACAGCCAAAGAGGGCGAATTCAGGTCCAACTTACACCGTGGCGGCACCGCCGAACTCATCAAACTGAATAAAACCGAGCGGGAGACCGCCATACGGGCAGCGAAAGAACTCGGGCTTACCGTCTGTGGCGTCGATATGCTGCCGTCAGACCGCGGCCCGTTGGTGCTCGAAGTAAATTCGTCACCCGGATTGGAGGGCATCGAAAAAGCAACCAACAAAGACATCGCCAGTGAGATCATTGCTTTCCTCGAAAAACAATACATCCTCAAACAGCAAGCGAGGAAAGAACGAAAGGTGAAAGGCGGGCAAAAGCTTTAGAAAAATTCACTTCTCGCCATAAATTCCTACCTTTACGGTGCACACAGAATGACATGATGAACACCTACGGAAACCCTATCCTCGAACGGCTTCCGCTCCACCTGAAGCGATACATCGTGGAGCAACATTACGAGCGGTATACCCCGGTAGACCAAGCCGTATGGCGCTACGTGATGCGGCAGAATTACAGTTACCTCAAGGATGTGGCATACTACCCCTACATCCCCGGCCTGCGCGCCGCCGGACTGAGCATCGAACATATCCCCGACTTGCAAGCGATGAACGATTGTCTTCAGAAAATCGGGTGGGGTGCGGCTACCGTCGATGGATTTATCCCTCCGGTAGCTTTTATGGAATTCCAAGCACACCACGTACTCGTCGTCGCGGCAGACATCCGTCAGCTAGCGCATATCGAATACACGCCTGCCCCCGATATTATCCACGAGTCGAGCGGACACGCGCCCATCATCGCCGAACCCGACTATGCCCGGTACTTAAGCTATTTTGGTGAAATAGGCAGCAAGGCCATGTTTTCGTACCGGGATTTCGAACAATATGAGGCCATCCGCAAACTGTCTATCCTAAAAGAGAGCCACGACGTGCCGGCCGACGAGTTGCGGGAAGCGGAGGCAAGGCTCAACCGGATACAGGCAGATATGGGCGAGCCATCCGAAATGGCCCTGCTCAGCAGACTCCATTGGTGGACCGTCGAATATGGCCTGATCGGCTCCCTCAACGACCCGAAAATCTACGGGGCAGGCCTACTATCGTCTATTGGCGAGAGTGCCTCCTGTATGAAGCCCGACATACCAAAACTTCCTTATTCGCTCGAAACCCTCAACTATCCCTACGACATTACCAAACCCCAGCCCCAATTGTTTGTAACACCTACCTTCGAACACCTGCTCGACGTGCTTGAACAGTTTGCCGGTACGATGGCATTCCGGGTTGGTGGTGCAGCGAGCCTCGAGAAAGCCATCGAATGCCAAAATGTATGTACGGCGGTTTACAGCTCGGGATTGCAAGTATCGGGTGTATTCACTGAAAGCGGCCGCGGTGACTATTTGCAAACGACGGGAGCCACCGCCTTGGCGGTTGATCATCGGGAATTGGAGGGCCATGGCAAAACGGAACATGCACACGGCTTCGGATCCCCCGTAGGCTGCCTAGTGGGGCATAGCAATCCCCTGGAAGATTTTTCAGTTATGGAACTGGATACTATAGGGATACGCCAAGGGGCAAATGTGTCGCTGGTATTCGATACCGGCATCACCGTATCAGGCGAAGTGGCCGGCATCACCCGTACGCACGGCAAAATCATTTTGATCACATTCCGCGATTGCACGGTAGCGGACACACACACGGGCGATGTTTACTTCAAGCCCGAGTGGGGTAACTACGATATGGCCGTCGGCGACCGTATCGTTTCCGTCTTTTGTGGTGCTGCAGACAAAGACGCGTACGAACAGGCCGCATTGGTGTCAAAGGAATACACCCCGGCAGGCGAACACCCGGACCATACGAAACAGCTTCATCGGCTTTACGCAGCCGTACGCCAGGTGCGCGAATCTGATCGGAATCATGAAACACTCTTGCCCATCTGGTCACATCTAAAACGCAACCACGACGGTGGCTGGCTATGTGCACTGGAACTGCTGGAGGTGCTTAAGCATCGCGCCTACGCGCCACATGTGGCCCATGAGATCGAAGTGTGGCTCCTGCAAAAAGCCGAAAGCAACCCGGCGCTCCGCAAATTAATCAGTGATGGCTTAACACTTATCGAACATCCGGGGATTGACTTGGTGGTTTAACGACCCTCCTTTGGCCCATAATTTCGATGTTGGTTTGCCGATTATCCATATATAACCCTATATTTACCGGCCTAAACATATCATAACCATGATAGACAGCATATTAGGCGCAATCCATTGGAATATAAGTCCGGAAATATTCAGTATCGGTAGTTTTGAGGTACGGTATTACACGTTGTGCTTCCTCCTTGCTTTCATCAGCAGCTATGTGCTGATGTTACACATCTTCAAGCGTGAGCATAAATCGCAGGAGCTGCTCGACCAGCTGAGCATCTACATTTTCGTGGGTACATTGCTTGGTGCTCGGCTGGGTCACTGTCTGTTCTACGAATTTGACTACTATAAAGACCACCCTTTGGAAATGATATTGCCATATACCTTTGATGCCAACGGCAACTTCATGCTCACGGGATTCCATGGGTTGGCCAGCCACGGCGGCGCACTCGGCATATTGGCCGGTATTTTTCTCTTCTGCCGCAAAACGAAAACCGGCTTCCTTTGGCTTACCGACAGGCTTATCATCGTCATTCCACTGGCCGGTGCCTTCGTACGCATCGGGAACTTTTTCAATTCGGAAATCATCGGATTACCTTCGGACCTCCCGTGGGCTGTCGTGTTCGAACGTGTCGATGCGATACCGCGCCACCCAGGCCAGCTGTACGAGGCTATCTGCTACGTGCTGATCTTTATCCTGCTATGGAATATATACCACCGCAGACCGCAGTTGAAACCCGGCTTCCTTTTCGGCTTGTTCTTGATACTTCTTTTCGGTGCACGCTTCGCTTTGGAGTTTCTTAAAGAGAACCAGGAGGCCTTTGAAGAAGGGATGAACTTTAACATGGGACAACTGCTCAGCCTACCTTTTGTAGCTTTGGGCGTATACCTGCTATTCAGGCCAAACAAAGGGAGTTATAATAAATCGGAGACACCTCCAAAACGGTAGTTGATTCCAATCTCGTGCGTGTTGTTTCCGATACGCCGGTTCAGTGGCTCGTTTCTCGGATTGAACTGGTAGGAATAACCGACGCCTACCCCACTGAAGTTGACTTGTGCCATAGCTGCGATGTCACCATAGCTCCGTAGGTTCGTTCCGATTCCGAATACTTCTTTGATGAAAACCAGTGCCGAGATATCTACCTGTGGTCTCAAATTGTCTGCATAAGTTACCAATAACGAAGGACGGAAATGAAAATCCGAACTCAACGCGAATAGCGCTCCGGCGGTCAAATGGTACTGATTGCGGAAATTATAGCGGTGCTCGCTACCGACCCCCAAACTACCCAGCATCAACCTCGGGAGCGAAAGTCCAACATAATAGCGGCTCGGCCGATAAAGCATCACACCAAAACCGATCAGTGCGTCTGTCTCCTTAACATCCTCCCTGAATGCGGGGTCCATCGGATCCAATTGTGAAAAGCGTCCATCGAGGTAACCGATACCGGCATTCAGCGACAACCCTACGTATTCTGTCGCTGAGATGCGGACGCGCTTTGCGAAGAATGCACTTGCTTCCGTGAGGCGCTCCAGGGCGAGGCTTTCATGCCGCACATGGAGTCCTGCTGTGGCACCGAAGTGCCGGAGCCCCAGATGCCCGCTGCCCCAGAAAACCTGTGGGGCGCCCTCCATACCCAGCCATTGGTGCCTACCCACCACATTCACTTCACCATCCAAGTGCATCAAACTCGATGCAGGGTTCATCACCGTACGCAACGCGCCATGCTGAGTATGGGTCAACGCGTGTTGACCGGATGCGGTAGTGGATACTCCTAGTATTGCCACCGCCGTTACCAATAGATTATGTTTCATATTAGCCCCTCTCTTGTTCGCTAATACCGCAAGACGAAATATCCCTTTTGATGTTCCCATTTCCCATGGACTTTCACTTCGATGATGTAAAAATAGGTACCGGCAGGTAGTTTCAACTGACCGGTACTGACGCCGCGGAATGCGACTTTGTCGTTGTCATAACCGCTAGCCTCCCACAATACGGTACCATTGCGACTCACTACGGTAACCCGGTTCTCCGGGTAATCGCGGATACCCTCTATGATTAACCATTCGTTGATCCCATCGCCATTTGGCGACACCGCTTGGTGGACACGAATGGGGAGATTTGCCGATGGGTCGATAATGCGCACCGTTACCGTAACCGGGTCAGCCGGCAGGTAATTCGAATCGCCCGCCTGTGTCGCAGTGATTTGGACCGTGCCCAAGCGATGGACATGCAGGGTGGTTCCCGTCAACGTGGCGGCCAGCATATTATCCACCGCTAAGGTAACCGGGAGTCCGCTGGTTGCATGTACGTCCAACGGAATACTACCGGCGGCACGGTCTATTTCCGCGGCCGGCGCGTTGAAGTTTATGACCTGATGGGCCTTCGTAATGGTCAAGGTAGCTGCATGGTACCTGAACAGGTAATTATCCGATATGCCGCCTGCCATTGAAACAGCGTACGTTCCCGGCGCGCTTGCCGATGTAGCTTCACTCCTCGCTTCAGGCTGGCGTGCCAATGATGAGACATCGTCGTTGTTTACAAAACCGCTATACCGTAACTCAAACACGGGGTCGTCCTCGCCATAGACACGGCTCGCGTCGGCAACGGAAACATCCAGCATCGCCCGCGAAACGTGGAGCGGACGAGCAACCGGAGTTGCCGCCGCGTATTCCCCGTTACCGGATTGCGTTGCCGTGATCAATACATCGCCTGCCCCGCGGATATGCAGTTCGTTGCCATGCTCGATGGTTGCGCGTGCTGTAGGTTTCCCTTCGGGGTCAGTAACGGTATAGGTAACCTCCAATCCGCTGCTGCTCGTGGCATTCAATAAAATCGGATTTTGCCCGTAAGACACGTCACCCAAGGTATCGAAATAAATGTCTTGAGGCCTATTAGCTACCACCAGCATACCTAGTGACACGGAACGCTCAACCCCGCCGCCGGCAACAATTCCGTTTGCCTGGATAGTGTGCCTACCGATCGCCAGGTTGTTTGGAAGTAACAAGCTGCCTTCGAAAGATCCATCCGGGCGCACATCGATATACCCCAGCAGCTGGGGATCGGAAAACACATATACCGTAATTACCGTCCCCGGTTCGAAACCGCTGCCGCTGACGTACACACTTGTATTTGTCCCACGAACCATGCGAATGATGGCATCTATTTCCGAAATGGGTATCCGGTTGCCGTTGACACCCATTGTGGCCAACTTAAACTCAAAATCTCCACTGCTTAACCTCAAATATTCCGAATCCACAACCTCGAGTGTTACCGTCTCTACCTCACCATTGGTGATAACATTGGCTTCGCTGAATGGTGGGTCAGGTAGTTTCCCTTCATTGAGAACAGGTGCTTTGGGTACGACTCCCGCGATACGTTCACCGAATGGTCCAGTCCCCGTATCATTTGCCGCAGCTACGCGAAAATCATAGGGACGATTGTTCTGCAGGCCGACGATAATCGCTTGGGTGAGGGCAGCGGGTATCCGATCAGCCACTACCCAGGTCTCGCCATTGTCGGGCGAAAATTGGATGACGTACTGCATTACCGGCTGCCCATTGTCGGGCGGTGACTGCCAACTTAGGGCGACCTGTTTATCGCCCGCTGAGGCGGAAAGGTTGGTCGGTTCTCCTACCGCTCCCCAGACAATACGACCAACGGTCTCAGCGCTTGCTGTTTCTACTACGTAATGAATAGCATCCGCGCCATGCAACACGAAGTCCCTAACCCATACGGGAATATTTTCGCCAGCCTCCGTTTGCTCATAACTTGCAGAACCGGAAACGTATACGTCATCATCCCCCAATACGCCATGCACCCGGTAGTTTCCGGCTGAAAGTTCGGCATGGAGCGTGCCGTCGTATGTTTTCTTGACTTCCGGGGTCGCGCTCAACGAAATAGTGAGCGACTTGGGTGTGATTGTAAACGTGTTGTTATTGGCATCAACGATAATATCATAATTCGCTGCTTTGGCGCCATTGAGTTCAAGAAAGAACGAGTAACTCCCCACACCTTCACCGGCTTCACGGGTGGTACTTGAAACGATGTCGCCGAGGTTATCAGTCACGGCCAGCGTTGACCCGTCACCAAGCATATATGCATAGTCCTCGGGATCGTCGTCACCGTAGACCTTTTCCTGTGCCTCCGCAATCAATGTGATGGAACGTGGGTGTACCGCTACTATTTGGTCTGCCGTCACCGGCTCGTAGTTATTTGTGTCATCCGGCACGAACATAGCCGTGAGCGGGTGGCTGGTGCCAGCTTCCAGTACCGTGCCCGCCGCGGGGGAATAGGTAAACAGCCCGGCTACATCGGCTGTCGCGTTCAGTTGCTTTTTGTCCAGGGCCATGCCATACGTGATGGCCGCTGGGACCACCCACGTAACCACAGGTGTGGCTTTCTTTACGTCTATCGTTACCTCGGCTGTCACCGGCTCGTAATTGTCCGTATCGGCCGGTGTGAATGTGACCGTAAGCCGGTGGCCGGTGCCGGATTCCAGCACCGTGCCCGCCGCGGGGGAATAGGTAAACAGCCCATCAACGTCAGCTTCCGCGTTCAGTTGCGTATCGTCCAAGGCCGTACCGTACGTGATGGCGGCGGGGCTGGCCCACGTGATGATCGGCGTCGCCTTAAGTACGTCAATCGTCGCTTCGGCAGTGACCGATTCATAATTGTCCGTATCGGCCGGTATGAAGGTGACTGTGAGCGGGTGGCCGGTGCCAGCTTCCAGCACCGTGCCCGCCGCAGGGGAATAGGTAAACAGCCCGGCTACATCGGCTGCCGCATTCAGTTGGGTTTCGTCCAGGGCCGTGCCGTACGTGATGGCCGCTGGGACCGCCCACGTAACCACAGGCGTGGCTTTCTTTACGTCTATCGTTACTTCGGCTGTCACCGGCTCGTAGTTGTCCGTATCATCCGGTGTGAAGGTGACCGCAAGCGGGTGGCCGGTGCCGGATTCCAGCACCGTGCCCGCCGCGGGGGAATAGGTAAACAGCCCGGCTACATCGGCTGTCGCGTTCAGTTGCGTATCGTCTAAGGCCGTACCGTACGTGATGGCGACGGGGTCGGGCCACGTGATCAACGGCGGGGCCTTCCGTACATCGATTGTTACTTCCGCCGTTGCCGATTCGTAGTTGTCCGTATCTTCCGGTGTGAATGTAACCGCAAGCGGGTGGCCGGTGCCGGATTCCAGCACCGTGCCCGCCGCGGGGGAATAGGTAAACAGCCCGGCTACATCGGCTGTCGCGTTCAGTTGCGTATCGTCTAAGGCCGTACCGTACGTGATGGCGACGGGGTCGGGCCACGTGATCAACGGCGGGGCCTTCCGTACATCGATTGTTACTTCCGCCGTTGCCGATTCGTAGTTGTCCGTATCTTCCGGTGTGAATGTAACCGCAAGCGGGTGGCCGATGCCGGATTCCAGCACCGTGCCCGCCGCGGGGGAATAGGTAAACAGCCCAGCTACATCGGCTGTTGCATTCAATTGGGTATCATCCAAAGCCGTACCGTAGGTGATGGCCGCGGGTGCTGCCCACGTGAGCACCGGCGTGGCTTTCCGTACATCGATTGTCACTTCCGCCGTCGCTGCCTCGTAGTTATCCGTATCTTCTGGTGCGAATGTGACCGTAATCGGGTGGCTGGTGCCGGCTTCCAGTACCGTGCCCGCCGCGGGGGAATAGGTAAACAGCCCGGCTACATCGGCTGTCGCGTTCAGTTGGGTTTCGTCCAGTGCCGTACCGTACGTGATGGCCGCGGGTGCTGCCCACGTGAGCACCGGCGTGGCTTTCCGTACATCGATTGTCACTTCCGCCGTCGCTGCCTCGTAGTTATCCGTATCTTCTGGTGTGAATGTGACCGTAAGCGGGTGGCCGGTGCCGGCTTCCAGCACCGTGCCCGCTTCGGGGGAATAGGTAAACAGACCGGCTACATCGGCTGTCGCGTTCAGTTGCGTATCGTCTAAGGCCGTGCCATAGGTGATGGCCGCAGGGCTGGCCCACGCGATCACCGGCTTGGCTTTTGTAATGACCAGTTCTTGTGGTACGGCTATCGCCGGTTCAAACGCTGTGTTCCCCGGTTGGGTAGCGGTAATCGTAACCGTTCCTGCACTTCGAATCGTTACGGTCACACCGTCGTCACCAATCGATGCAACCCTATTATCACTACTTTCAAACTGCACCGCTAGCCCGGATGTGGCGGTAGCTGATAATGCGAAAGGCTCATCACCATAAACCTTATCGTCCAACACGTCGAAGGAAATGGTCTGGGACGCCATCGGTATTTCACTTAAAATGTCACTCCATTCGCTTTCATTTCCCGCTTGATCGACCGCCGCGATGCGGTAATGATATTCCGTGCCGTTAGCTAAATCGTCATGCGCGTAGCTGGTGGTGACTATATCTGTGATCGCTACGGTTTCGCTTAAGTCATCTGCGGCCGTACCCATGTAAAGCCGATATAGCGCAAAGTCTGGTTCCGTATTGGCATCCCAGCTAAGGACCAGCTTCCCGTCCCCGCGTTCAACAGCCAGCAACGACGGTGTCTGGGGTGGGGTTTTATCAAAGATTACCGTGCTTTCATCCGTTGTCGCCGCAACAATTTCGCCCCCGTTACCCGCCATATCTTCATAATTGATGGTAAATGCAATGCTCCCTTCTTCATCATCGGCCGTCATGGTATAGTTGGCTTGCCAACTGTGGGGTACCTCGTCATCATCATCCAACGCGCTGACTGTCGCCGGATTTCCCGCAATAGTAACTGTGGGCAAACCGATGGCTTCATCGGCGATAAACGTCAATGTGATTTCGTCGCCGGGCTTGGCCAAAGTGACGTCGGCTGTATTGTCGGAAGCGATGGAAACGACGGTCAATTCAGGTTTAACGCCATCGATTAGCGTCCCCACTTCTACGTTGCCGCATAGGATAAGGTCGGCATCCTCCTCACTATCGGTGTATATTATTTCTCCCCCATCTAATGCAATGGCGGATGCCATGCCAATACCTTCGGTATCTTCATCCTCTTCTACTATTTGATATTGGAACTTCAACTTATTGGACGCTGAACCAGATTCAAAGCTAGCTTTCCTGTTTTGCCCGCCCACGATGAGTGGGATATACGGCGTTCCGGTTACGGAAACCGGTGCACTGAAAGTCACTTCAAAGGTGAGTGTCTGTCCGATTCCATACGTGCCGGCAGTAGGAAAAGCCACTGTATTGCTCGGTGGTAGCTGTCGTTCGAATGCGCCCATATCAATGCTACCGCCATACCATCGCGGGTTACCTGCTGCATCCGAATCGAGCGCTAAATTATGGTCACCATTTTCGTAAAGCTCGTCGCTTCCGCTATCAAGCGCCGGGCTGCAAGCGCTGAGCCAGAGGTAATCTACGGATGTCCTGTCCGTACTCACAAAGTCTGCATCCCCTTCCACGTTGCCACCACCATCGGCACCATAGGTTTCGTTCCATGTCCCCGACCCGCTACCGCCGCTCCCGGTGATCAAACTGTTCGTGTATTTGCGCGTAGATTCCCCTGATTCAGCGTTATACACATTGTCTGCGGTTACCCCATCAGCTTTGTAGTTACCGCTAACGATGCTATTTCCAATTTCCGCCGCTGCCGCTTCGCGCGCGTGGTACAAGCCACCGCCATTGGTCGCTTTGTTGGCGCCTAGCGTTGCATTAAGGAGAATCAGGTTGCCATCATTGTAGATACCGCCGCCTCGCAGTGCTTGGTTATCCCCGATAACCGTATTGACCAGGGTTGCGGCTGTGCTGGCTTGGTGTATGTAAAGCCCCCCTCCATATCGCTGAGCGGTGTTTCCAAGGATATGGCAATTTTCCAAGTACAACGCTGGTGCTTCATCGGCCAGATAAATCCCGCCGGCGTCGCTATTCGATGTATTGTCGGTGACGGTTACTTCCGTGAGTTTCAACGTTCCGCTGCTCTGATGAAAAATTCCACCGCCACCGGCTACCCCGTCTTCCGTAGGCAAGTCGGTCACGGTATTATCCCGGATAACGACCCGGGTAAGTATCGGGCTGGAACCTTCACCATTGAGCATTCCACCACCCGAATATTCAACGGTATTATCGCTGATTTCCACATCCGTGATTTCCGGTGAGGATGCGTCCGTGTTGTAGATTCCGCCACCCCAGGTAGCCAGGTTATCCTTAATCCACAAATTCCTAAGCGTGGGTGATGCGTTCCAATTATAAATTCCACCGCCCCGATCTGTATCACCTCCCTGGATAATAAAACCATCCAGTATCGTCCGGGCAGTGAGGTTATCGTTGGATATGACCGGATACCCGCCCCCGCCATACCCGATGAGGGCAGTTTCGTTCGCCTTCCAATCGCGCTGATTCTCATCACCACCATTGGCTGGAAATCCGCCATACACGGCTACGCCTTCTTTCAGCACAAACGTGATATGTGGCCTATCATAGTAAACCGCATGATAATCTCCAGCCGCTACCCAGACTTCATCTCCCTCCATAGATGCATCAATCATTGCTTGAAGGTTGCTGGAAGCCGTTTCCCAATCCAAGCCATTATTTCCCGACGCACCGCCATTTGTAACCGTTTTGACGTAACGGATAGTGATAGGCAAGGGTGGTTGATTTTCGTTGTATTCGTAAGCACCTAAATCTATGGTGCTGCCTTCGTAAAACCGTGGATTACCTGCCACATCGACGTCGATGTCCGACAAGTCCGGCTCGGCATCGGGTGCAAAATAACCGTCATTACCCGCATCGATGACCGGGCTGGATTCCCGCAGTCTGTAATCTCCGGCTCCGGCGCTGAGGAAACCGGGGTCGGTATCTCCGTCAATGTTACCCCTGCTTCCGGCGGTAGTCAGGCCTTCCACGAGACTGTAATCAACGGTCACCACATTTCCGGCTCCGCCCTGACGGATGCCGTTAATAGGAGCATTCCCGTTGCTATTGCCCCACGCGATTGTATTCCTGACAACCAGGGTCGAATTGTCATTGTAAACTGCGCTGTTTCCCGATGTGTTGCCGGCAATCGTGACATTGGTTAAGATCAGGGAAGCGTCTGTATTTTCCATGGCGCCACCGTTATAGCCATTGCCGGTTTTATTGTTACTGATTACCACATTGGTAAGGATGATGGGGTCGCCGGTGTCCATATTGCTCATTCCTGCCCCCGCATAGCTACTTTCGTTGTGGGTAATCGCGACGTTGATAAACCGGGGTGCACTTCCATCGCTATTATATACGCCGCCGCCCCAAAGCGCCTTATTGCCGTTAATCTCCAGGTCCCGGAAGGTTGGCGAGGCACTCCAATTGTAAATCCCACCACCTCGGGACGTATTCCCTTCCGTGATGATAAAACCGTCAAGTATAGCGGTGTTGTCAACGCTATAACCACTCACAATGGGAAGTTCTTCCGTGAGATGCTTTTTGAGGACCGTCTGGTTTTCCCGCCAGTCACGCTGGGTCCAATCCCCGCCACCGGCAGGGAAACCACCATAAACGGCTACACCACTTTTCATTTCAAAACCCCTCGGCGGCATCCCCGTATCTGTTTCTGGGCGATAGGTGCCGCCGGCCACCCAGACCTCGCTTCCGGGGCTGGCGACATCGATCACTTCTTGCAAAACGCCAGATGCATCGGCCCAAGAATCACCGGTCCCCGGTGCCCCTTCCCGTACATAATATATCCGGCCAGTGGTAAAGGAAGCGGATGCGCCCCAACTGCCTGAATCGTCATCTGCACACTCCGCCCGCACCCAAACGTAGTACGTTGTTGCAGGGATCAAATCTCCTAACACCACAACCGGCTGTTCGATGTTTTGACCAACTGTGCTTTCCGTCGGCGCTGTACTCCATGTGGATATGTAGTAGCTATAACCATTGGCCGGGATATCGCCCGGTTCATCCCACGAAATCCTGGCGGATGTGGTCGTCTGCTCGGAAACGGCTATACCGACAACAGGCGGGCAAGAAGGCGGTGGCCCGACATAGAAATCGTCAAAGGCCAGGTAGTAATCTGCCGTCCCTTCTTGCGCGGCATCCACCTGGATACGTATGGCTTCTCCTGCATAGTCGGACAAATCCAACCGCAGGTATTGCCATCCCGTCGTACCGTCGTTCGGTACGGCCAACAAACTTGCATAGCTGTCGCCGAAATCCGTCGATATCTTAAGTTCAAAATCGCCTGTTCTTGGTCCGGGGGCGCTTTCTGGCGCAGAATAATTAACCAGCTTAAACCGGAACGACAATTCATCCCCTGTTTGGATAATGCCCACGTCCGATGTCGTGAACTGGGCACTGGGGTCACTGGAATACAAATTATAATAAAGCAGGTACCCTGCACCTCCGTCGATGTCATCGTGATTGCCGATGTACCATCCATTAATTTCCCAATCTGCCGGTGTGGCCGCGGATGAAAACCCTTCCAGCCATGGAGTCGGTGTAACCTGCACCGTGGTGAACGATTGCTGCGCACTCCAAGCGCCCGGCGCATCTTCTGCACAGACGGCCCGCACCCACCAATAATACGTTTGCCCAGGAGCCAGGTCGGTCAATTCCACCTCGGGCAGTGAAATGCTCCCCGATGGTTCGGCGGCGGCATCGGGTATTGTTTCGTCGGTAGCCAGGTAATAATCATATCCCGCTGGCACGACAGCAGGTTCGTTCCAAGTGAGCGTTGCGCTATTCGCCGTGATATCCGACGCTACCAATCCAGTTAGGGTGGCGCAGTCGGTCCCCGAACCCACCCAGAAATCGTCGAAAGCGATGAGGTAAGTGCCAACGGACCACGTCGCGACAATGCGCACCTGGATGGTCTCGCCCACATAATCATCCAATGGATAGGAGAATTCCTGCCAGCCGCCGATTCCGTTATTTTCAACCGTTCCAATATCGGTGTAAGGGCCTCCGATATCGGTAGCAATGGCGACGGTAAAATTCCCCGATCCGGCTTCGGGGGGTGTGTTGATGTATGTGGTCAGTTGATAACGGAAAGACAATTGGTTGTCCGGCTGCACCTCTCCCACATGTAACGTGGTAAACGTGCGTTGGCCAACATCGAAATTGTAATACAGTTCTTTATATATCGCATTTCCGTCCAGTTCGGAAAAATATGGATTCATTCCAACCTGCCATCCGGTTATCTCCCATCCTTGCGGCGCACCCTCGGTCAGGAAGTCTTCAGTCCACGGTGTGCTTACCCGCGTTGGTGTGGTAAATATCGCCAACGGTCCCCATTCGCCATGGCTATCGTCATCGCAATATGTCCGGATCCAGAAATAATAGGTTTTACTTTCTTCTAAATCATCAAAACGCACCTGTGTATCCGACGCACGTTCATAGCTACCCGTGTACACATTGGGGGGCGTATTGCTATCCACAAGGTAGTATTCGTAGTCGGTACCCGTATCCTCCCACTCCACCATCGCGCCCGTATACCCCACGGTTGTAGCCGACACGGCACCCACCACGGGGCAGTCCGACGACGGGCCCACACGGAATTGGTCAAATCCGACTTGATAACTCCAAGCCCTATACTCGGCAACGATGCGTACCTTAACGTGCTTTCCTTCATAATCGCCCAGCGCATAGCTAAACAACCGCCAGGTTTCTGTACTATTGAGCGTAACCGTTTTGATATCCGTATAATGCGCGCCATAGTCTTCAGAAATACTGACGGTGAAGCGGCCTTCGGCTGGATTTCCGCTGAAGAAATCATCCTTGGTTGCGTACAGGAAGGAGAGTACATCCCCCGCTTCCACACGGATATTGGGAGTCGTAAGCGTTTTATTCCAGTTACCCGCACTGTTCGACAACGACGAATAAACGATATTTCCATCCGAATTGAGGATGTCGCTTCCGGCATTCACCTGCCAATGGGCCGTCTCCCAACCCGGCGGGGCTGCGGTCGATGCATCGAAGTCTTCAGCCCATGGGCTGGATAGTTCCAATTCGGTGCCAAATGTACCGGCAATGCTCCACGCACCGTATACGCCTTCGCCGCATACTGCGCGTACCCAAAAGTAGTACCGTTCGCCGGGCGATAAATCGGATAGGCTGGCCGAAGTGGATGTGGCCGTTCCGGAAACATCGGTTGCGGCCGTAGGCGGTATAGCCGTTTCCGCATAATAGTATTGATAGCCCCCTTCCGGTATGTTGAGGGGTTCGCTCCATGAAATCACGGCACTGGTTGGGGTAACTGCCGAAACCGATGGGTTCAATGGCTGCGGGCATTGGGGCGGACCAACGTAAAAATTGTCGAGTCCAAAAGAATACGAGTAGATCTCGCCAATTGCTTCCACGCCGATACGGAGTTGAACCGCCTCTCCGGCATAGGCATTCATGTTGAGCATGAACGGCTGCCAACCGCGCGCACCGTCGGTTATAATGCGGTCCTCTTCGTGGAATGTCTCCCCCCCATCCGTCGATATGGCAACGGTAACCTCGAACGAACCAGCCGGGGCTGCCGCGTAGGGTAAATTATAATACGCATTTCGATAGATAAACGTGAATACATCCCCCGTTTCTACCGGCCCGATGGTATTCGTAATCATAAACCTCGATTCCCCGTTAGAGAAATAGGTGTTGACAAAATAAGTTTCTGCATCAAGCAGTGATTCTCTTCGGTCGACGGTCCAATCCTCGCTAGGCGACTGCCATCCTGCGGGCAATTCGTAATAATATGCCGTATCGAACCGCTCTGACCAAGGTGCTGATGTGGTAAACGACGTACCCACCCAGTTACTGTAGTCGCCATCTCCGCAGCTGGCACGCACCCAGAAGTAATACGTGGTGCCCATATCAAGATCAGACAGATCCACGAAGCTATTGTCGGCTTCGCCACTTGGTCGTGTTGCGGCATCCGGCGGGGTGTTTGTCGTGGCGTAGTAATATTCGTACACTTCCGTCGATAGGCCAGCGGCTTCCCAGGAAACCGTCGCCCCGTGCCGCGAAATGCTACCAACCACCAAACCGGAAGTAAACAAACAAGACGGCAATGGCTCGAATTCGGGAATCAACTGCCACGAGCCGCTGGGAACATAATTGTAATAGGTATTGCATGGGCCGCTACCTTCCCCTCCGTCCCAGGTCCGCCAAGTCCGGAGTGCAAACGTAACGTCACCGGTAGCCCCATCGGCAAAGCTGACCGAACGGCTATAACTTTGCATCCCTGCCGACTCATCGGTGCCAAACGTCACACTTTCTTCGCCTACACCCAATGTTGTCGAGTAGAGTATCGATGCTTGCTCGCTTTTCCAGGCGCTGTTTCGGGCTACCATGTCGTATTTGACAGTAAGCCCCGAGAGTTGATAGCCTATGGGCACTTCGATGGTCAGCGTAGGTTCGGGGGCACAGAAATCACTTCCAACACCGGGGCTATACGTATGCCGGGTTGGAATGTCACCGGCGGTATAATAATAGCCGGGCAAACACACAACAGGCCCGACCCAATCGCTATATCCTTCCGTATCGCAATTGCGACGAACGTAAGCATGGTAACCAGTACCGGCCGTCAATCCGGATATTCGTTGAGTTGTCGCAGTAATATCGGTCACCAGTAAGCCTTCATTATCGACATCAAAACCGGCAGCTCCCCACTTGATTTCAAAAGTACCACCGTCGCCTACCCATGAAAGATTAACGGAAGATGGGCTGATATCCACGACGGAAAAGCCATTGGGGCGCTGGCATGCTGAAGGCGCACCCACGACAAGTGTATAATCCTCGGCTTGTCCGTAACTATATGTACCTCCTGGATCGCTCGGAGAACTGTTGTAGTTTTTTATGACCCGCATACGGGTATAGCCTTCTAGTGCTCCTAGCGGCACCGAAATGTCTCCTGTAGCCCGTTTGTTATCGTTGCCGGTTGAATTTCTGATAGACCCGATTTCATAGATTTCACCGAAATTATCGAGGTGGCCATTTTGGTTCCAGTCGATGAAGACGGTAAAATAATTCGTCCATTCCCCGTCGGTATTACCTTCCAGCTCGATACCGATCGTTTCTCCCGGTTGGACGTTTGTAGATAAATGTGTAAAATCCTCCAGCCCGGGAGCACCGTAGGTATGCCCGTCTGTTCTATTATCTATGCTGCCGACCGACACCCTCGTTATGGGTTCAATCGTATTTGTAAAGTCTACCGTAGGGTATGGGTATGGAAAAGGCTGCCCAAACACGTTCGCGCTCATCAATAGCAGCAAACCGATAAAGCCGGTAATCCGCTTTGCCGCACGTGGCAGCAACGAGGAACAATAGAAGTGGCGAGGTAGTACTTTTCTTTTCATAACGCCCATAATGGTAGATACGGCTCGGAAACCGGCTATCGGTTTCCTTATAGGCAACAAATGAAATGAAAAAATAAAATGGGCGGGGAAAAATGTCGTGAACGGGATGAATAACGGCGCGAACCGGTAAGATTCTCACCGCTAGGCTCCGAACTTCTTCAAAAAATATGTTTTGTAGGTATCTCCAAGCGGGACACGGTGGCCGCTGACTTTGATGGTAAATTCGGCCGTATCGGTTTCCTGTACATTGTTTAGGTTAACAATGTAGCTCCGGTGGGTCCGGGCAAATAGTCGCGGGGACAGCTTTTTGTTCAACTCGTTGAGTGAAATCCGTTCCAGGTACACCGTTCCGTCTTTGAGGTGGATGGAGCAGTACTTGTCCTCGGCAGCGATATGGGTAATGTCGTTTTGGTCAATCTTGATGTACTTTGCTTTAATTTTCACCAGCAAGGTGTGATGGTCGTGCATATGACCCTGGGTGCCGATGTCGGCCTGCGTGGTGTTGTACTGGAAGGCCAGTTCGATGGTACGCAACAAATCCGTCACGTCAATAGGCTTTTTCAAAAATGCGTAAGCCGAAAGCTGTTTGGCCCTTTCGAAGTATTCAACATCTGCGTAATGGGCAGTGATAAAGATAATGAGTATATCGTCCTTAAACCGCTTCAACCATTTTCCCAGTTCCAAGCCATCCATCTCGCCCGCAAGATTGATATCGATGAGTGCCATATCCGCATCGCTTTTTTCGAATAACCGCAGGGCTTCTTCCGCGTTGGTCGCTATCCCGCAAACGGTATGGCCGGCACGCTCAACCAACATCACCAGTTGGTCGGCATATAGGTCTTCGTCTTCAACTATGAATACATTCATCTTGTAAGCGCCGTTAGTTGCTTCAAAGGTAACCAAATTTCCACTAATGCGCCTTTTTTCCCATTGCCGACGACCACTTTTCCACGATTCGCTGCGGCAAATTGCATGGCCAGCTGCAACCCCAACCCGACACCTTCGTTGCCGCCGCCGGCAACCGACGTTCGCCCGTGTTGCTGAAGCCGTTGGATAATCTCCTCAGGGATTCCTGGGCCTTCATCACCAATACGGACCACGTAAAAGTCATCCACGCACGAACCAACCACGGTCACCTTGCCACCGTCAGGTGAATACTTAACCGCGTTCGAAACGACGTTCCGTAAGACGGAAGCTGCCATATTCAGGTCAACGAAAACGTGTGCCGGACTGAGTTTGGTCTCCAATCGTAGCGACTTGGCATCTGCACCAGCCCTGTGTACGGACAATGCCTCCTCCACCAGCGACCGGACCTCTTGTTCAACCGGGCGATAGCCTATCCAGTCACTGTTGGCAACGGCCCAGTTGAGTAGGTTATCCAGCAGGTGATTGATATGCGTAAGTGTTTTCTGCGTTTTTTCACCGAGTTCCGATAGCTTTTGTTCGTTTTCCTTATCGATGTAATGGTTTAGTAGATCGCCCATGCCTCGAAGTGCAATCATCGGGCTGCGAAGGTCGTGCGCAATGATGGAAAACAGCCGATCCTTTGTCCGGTTTGCTTCCTCTAGGGTACGTTTTTGCATTGAAATTCGCCGCAGCAAGAAGAAAATGACCAGCAACACGCCAATCACGCACATCAAACCGATAAAGTAAGCCGCCTTGGCACGTCTCTCCGCTGCATTCATCGTGTTCAGGCGCGCGATCTGGTCGCTCTTGCGATCGGCTTCGTATTTCACCGAAAATTCACGCATCAGCTCCGTTTGAGAGACTTCGAGCAGGCTGTCCTGGACATTGATTCTACGCCGTAGACAAGCGAATGCATTCGCAAAGTCGCCTACATCTCTGTAATAATCGACCATCCTGTCGTACATTTTCAGCTGCAAACGGGTGGTGTTGGTGACGTGTACTTTTGCCAACCCGCGTCTCATCGCTGCAAAAGCGGCCGGCTCGTCGCCTTTGGCAATATAGAATTCAAACAGGCTGATGGCCGTCTCCATATAAATCTCCCACAGTTGCCTGCTTTCCGCCGTTTCAAGGTTTCCTTGGAGCAAACGCCCGGCATCATCCAAACTCCCTAATGCTATATAATTGGAAGCCAATAAGGTATTGATGTGCAATTCTTCTTTGAATTGGCCGTGTTTGGCAAAAGTAGCCTTCGATTCCTTCAAATGGGATACGCTCCGCTCGATCTGACCCATGATGTAATACACGTGCCCCACATTGCCATGGTAATACCCGAACTCCTCTTCTAATCCAAGCGTATTTGCCAGTTTAAAATGCTTATCGAAATAATGGATGGCGAGTTCATACTCTCCGCTGGCCCCGTATACGGTCCCAATATTATTATATAAATCGATAAACGCGTGATTCACGGTATCGCTTCCGTAACTATACATCGATTCAAATAGATATTCAAGCGCGGTTTCATAGTTACCCAAATCGCTCTCGATAAGCGCGCGGTTGTTCCACACCTTTATCTTTAAATCACTGTCTTTAACGGAATCCAGCCGCGAAATCGCCACTGCATTGTAATGCTGCGCTTCGGTCAGGTTCCCAAGGCGATAATGGAACTCACCAATCGATTCATATAACCATACATGTTCGTCGGCCCCCAGCCCTCCTGCCCCCTCCTGTTCGCGTTGCAGCAGTCGTTGGATACCGTTTTCCATCGACACCATGCTTCCTGCTTCATACAACGAGTCCAAGGTTTGGATTTCTTCCCTAAGCAAGGCCATCGAAGCCCCATATTCGAGCGTGGTATCGGCCGAGGCACCAAGCCCGCGTTTGTTAGCACCCGAAAAACAACCGGTGACCAAGAGCACGATCAACACCCCTAACCCTAAGCTACCGGGCAGTGCGCGTTCTTTAGCTTGCTTCATAGCCGTTTAATGTCTTTCCGTTCAAACATCCGCTAGTTGTGAACAGCCAGCGGCAAGTAGATTTCCGCGACTGCTCCTTTCATTTCATTCCTTATCATGAGTTGACCATAGTTCTTCTTCGCGAAATACATGGCCAATCGCAGTCCCAACCCAAATCCCTGCCGGCTTCCACCGGACACTAGCGCACCCGCTGGTTGTTGAAGGGCGTCAATTACTTCCTGGGGTATCCCACCGCCTTCGTCCTGAATTCGCACCACATAATAATCGGGGTCAAACGCACCACCTATCGTCACGGCACTTCCTTCGGGAGCATACTTGATGGCATTGGAAATCAAGTTGCGCAACACCGTTGCCGCCATATTCATGTCAACCCATACGCTTACAGCGTCCACGTCGACCGTCAAGCTGATATCCTTCGCTTCGGCAGCCGCTTTATGAACCGCCAAAGCCTCTTCCACCAATTTTGACACCTTCTGCTCCATGGGATTATAGGTTATCCGGTTGCTGTTGGTCACTGCCCAATTCAGCAGGTTATCGAGCAAATGGTTGATACGGGCAAGTGTCTCGCCGGTCTTATTGCCCATTTGCAACAGCTTTTCGCGATTGCCGTTCTTTAAGTAATGGCCGATGAGATTGCCCATTCCCTGCAGTGCAATCATCGGACTGCGGAGGTCGTGAGCAATGATTGAAAACAACCGATCCTTGGTCGCATTTACTTCTTCCAGTGCTTTCTTCTGCGTTGAAATCCGCCGTAGCAAAACAATGACCAGCAAGACGATTAATACGAGTAGCACCAACCCGGCCAAATAGGCCGTCTTGACCCGCCGTTCTCGTTGGTTTTCGAGCTCCAACTGACTAATTTGGTCGTTCTTGCGGTCGGTTTCATACTTTACGGTCATTTCGCGCATAAAGTCGCCCTTTTCTGCGTTGAATGCACTATCCTGAATCGAATTGCGTTCGGTCAAGTAATTGAAGGCCTTTTGGAAGGCACCTTTTTCCTCGTAATACCGAATCAGTCGGTCATAGATCTTCAGCTGCATCCGCGCCGTATTGTTCATGTGGATCCGCGACAAGCCTTGCTCAATCGCTGCAAATGCCGCTGCTTCATTCCCCCTTGCCAGGTGAAGCTCAAAAAGACTGATAGCCGCCTCCACATAAGTTTCCCAAAGCTGTAGGTGCTCAGCCTGCTGTAGGTTTCCCTGAAGCCGTTTTTCCGCCTCATCCAACCGATCCAGCGCGATGTAATGCTGGGCAAGCATGGTATTGACGTAAAGCTCCTCGTCCGACTGTTCAAACCGACGGAAATAATCCGCCGCTTGCTTCATATGGTCCACGCCCGCTTCGTATCGGCCCGTATGGTAATATAGCTCGCCCATGTTGCGATGATAGCGGCCGTATTCCTTTTCGGCACCCAGTTGCCAAGTCAGCGCACGATGCCGTTCAAAGTATTGGGCGGCCAGGTCATAATCTCCGATGATGTTATAGTTATGTCCGATGTTGTTGTATAGACTTAACACATCCTCATTGATGGTATCGCCTTTATAGTATTCCATGGCACGGAACAATAGTTCCACCGACCCTCCGAAATTGCCCATTTCCGCCTCAATACCCGCTGCATTGTTCAGCACCGTAGTTGTAAACGTCAGATTGTAAGGTGTCATCCGCAGGCTGTCCAACCTGGCCACAGCCTGCTCACTGTAGTGCTTCGCCTCGTGCAGGTCACCCAAACGTGTGTGAAAAATCGCCATCCAGAAAGACATCCAAGCATACTCGGGAGCATCCATGTGCCGAAGCCACAATTCCTCGCTTTCCGTTAATTGCTGGAGTTGGTTTTCCAGCGCCAACAGGTTGTCGGCCTCCATCAACGAATCCATATACGTCACTTCAACGCTCAGGGAATCATAAAGTGCACTGTAGTCTCCCCCATTTAGTGTAGTATCGTAATCTGAATCACCGCAGGACAATGTTAAAAAAACGGCCAGCGCACACAGCGACAATATCGGATAACCATATTTCTTTCTGTAAGATCGATACATATCCAGTTTACCGGCTATTTACCGGCTAAAAATAAGAAAACACTGAAATAATGAATTAACT
The DNA here is from genome assembly GCF_041925275.1 of Parapedobacter sp. 2B3. NCBI lineage: Bacteria > Pseudomonadati > Bacteroidota > Sphingobacteriia > Sphingobacteriales > Sphingobacteriaceae > Parapedobacter > Parapedobacter sp. 2B3. The sequence goes on from NZ_JBHEUZ010000011.1 coordinate 104,696, forward strand.
TTATCGTCTTTGCGGCACGGCACCTAAAATAAACGGGATAACCAATTAACCCTGCTTATTTTGCAGCAGGCTCGCTATGGCCAAACGGTAGCCATCAAGGCCGAAACCGCAAATAACCCCATAGCAGTTTTTGGCAAGATAGGAATGGTGGCGGTATGGCTCCCGCGCGTACACGTTTGAAATATGCACTTCCACTACCGGCGTGGTCACCGCAGCAATGGCGTCGCCAAGGGCTAGCGACGTATGGGTATAGGCCCCTGCGTTGAGCACAATACCGTCGGCCGAAAACCCCTCCGCGTGGATTTTATCGATAAGCGCACCTTCATGGTTGCTCTGGAAATAAGACAGCTCCACCCCGGGGTATCGCTGCTTCAACGTCTCCAAATAGTCTTCGAAGCGCTCTTCGCCATAAATACCTTTTTCACGCACACCCAACAAATTCAGATTGGGGCCATTGATGATGATGATCCTGCTCATAGCCGCACAATATCCAAAAAAAATCGGAGATAACTTAGCGGCCTGCTCAAAAATCGTAATACTGATTGCGGAATGAAGCGCGTAAACCGAGCGTAAGCATGCCGGTTTGATGGTGCCTGCCCTGCTCGGGTACCCCGTGCCGCCGATACACCGCACCCGCCTCTATCCGCAGGTTGTACTTGGGGTTGAACAGGTACGATATCCGTCCATCTGCATATAACAGGTTGTTGCGTACGCCCTGGGCGATGCGGTTATCATACACCTGTTGGTGGCTAGCGTACGATTTGAAGATATCACCACCCCAGTTGGTGGTCGAATCGGGGTCGGTACCGTACTGCCCCCATGTACCCTGGAAAGAAAAATCGAACCGTCTGTAGGTGTAGTTCAGTATACCCACCAATTCCCGGAAGTTGGCCCCCCATGGGTGGGCCAGTGGCTGGCCATAATTACTGTAGTTGCTTACCGGATCGAAGTGGGTATAGGTATAGGGACGGGCGGTATTGTACTCCCCGAGGAAATTCAAGTCTTTGATACCGAATGCGTCGAACCCACGGAAACCAAGCTGTGCAGCCCACTTATTGTTTACGTGGCCGTTGCCCGAGAAAAACTCCTTGGCTGTAAACTCACCCAACAGGAACTGCCCATACACCGTAAGGTTCCGCAATGCCTTGTATTTGGTATTGAGCCCGAGGTGCATCTTATCCGGCGACGACGTGTTTGTCAGTTCCACCGGCCGCATGAAAATGATCGGATTGAGGTAATTGAAATCAAAACCGCGTCGGCCGGCTGCATTGCGCGAACCCCATACCACCGATTGGAAAAGCCCTACGGAAAACCGATTGTTCACGTTCCAATCCAAATACTGGAATGCCCCCCACTTCCAATTGTCGCCGGCACGGCTTACCGAGTCGAGCGAACGTGGATGCATCGGGTCTAGCATATAGGCCCACATGCTCATGTATTGCACGTTGCCTATCTTACCCGTCAGTTTCAGGCCCGTGTAGTTAGAAGACACATCCGACAGCAATACCGACCGATAGCCATCGCCGATGAAGTTTTTGTCATAAGCCAATGTAACGTTCAGGTAATCGTTTACCGTGTAGGACAGCACGGCCGACCCGTACATCCAATCCTTTTTGCGGGGATTGTCCTGCATTGTTTTTCCGTACCCCTGGCCCGGGGTGATGGTATGTGTGAAGATATAACGATCGAGGTAATCGGGGAATACGCCCTGGTTTTCAAAGAAATTTACATATAGCGAAAACTTATCCTGCACAGTTACGCCCGCCTGCGCACCCCGTGTGTTCAGCCAAGTGGTACGCCCGCCCCCGGCGAAATCGCGACCGACCTGGAAATCGGGCAGGAAATCGGCATAAAAGGTGTAGTCGTCGTCGCTCGCTTCAATCAAATGCTCATTGTATAATTTGCGCCCGCCCCACGAGTGCCGCTCCTGCACACCCAATTGCATCAGCGAATCGTACCGCGGCTGCAACGCATCCCCGATAATCATCGGCTTCACGGCGGTATGCAAGCGTGTATCGGTATGGTATAGTGTACTATTCAGCTTTTGGTAAAAATGGTAGGAATAAGGTTGGTAAGTTGCCTGTGCAGCTCCACGCTGTGCAAAGGCACATAGCACAGCAATAACCAACGACAGCCGGAAGCTAGGAGAATATAAATATCTACTCATCGTGTATAAGTCAATCAGCAAAGATAACATTTGCCCACCAAGAATTGAGCCACAATCAATCGCGGATTTACACCCTTCCTATTTGCTGCTTTTTTTTGCATATTGCAACGCACAAAGCGATTAACAGATATATCTTATACGTACAAGACAAACCAAACACGATAGCTCATGAAACGAAGAACATTCATCCAAAATTCCTCTTTGCTCGGCGCTGGCCTGCTGGCTGGTAAATTCTCCCTGGCTGCGTCATCGCAGGAATTCCCGACCGTACGTGTTCCACAAGGTCAACGGCATTTTTCAAGCGATGCCATCGAAGGGGCCATCCGGGAGTTCCAGCAGTTCACCGCCAACAAAGAGCTGGGTTGGCTTTTTGGAAATTGCTTTCCCAACACATTGGACACCACCGTATATCTGGAAGAAAAGGGCGGGAAACCTTATACCTATGTCATAACCGGCGATATCGACGCCATGTGGTTGCGCGATAGCTGTGCGCAGGTATGGCCTTACCTTCCCTTCATGGCTGCAGACAGCCAATTGCAACGGCTCATTGCCGGATTGGTCAATAAGCAAAGTGAATGCATCAATATAGACCCTTACGCCAACGCATTTTACAACGACCCGACCAAAGTAGGTGAATGGGGCAGCGACCATACCGATATGAAACCGGGTATCCACGAACGTAAATGGGAAATCGACTCGCTCTGCTACACCGTACGGTTGGGTTATGCCTATTGGAAGGCGACCGATGATACGGCACCTTTTGGCAGTGATTGGGTCAACGCGCAACGCAACATCCTAAAAACATTCAAAGAACAACAACGGAAAGACAGCCTCGGCCCCTACCGGTTTGAACGTACCACGGCACGCGGCTCCGACACCCTACAGGTAGATGGATACGGCTATCCGGTGAACCCCGTAGGACTTATCTGTTCCAGCTTCCGGCCGAGTGACGATGCAACGGTCTTTTCTTTCCTCATCCCTTCCAACCTGTTTGCCGTAGCGAGCCTTCGTCAATCGGCGGAAATGCTTGCCAATATCGCCAATGAGCAGGCACTGGCCCTGGAGTTCCTTGAGCTTGCCAACGAGGTGGAGCAGGCGGTGAAGGAATACGGCATCGTGGACCATCCCATGCACGGCCGTGTATACGCTTACGAAGTTGACGGTTTCGGCAGCTACATGATGATGGACGATGCCAATATCCCGAGCCTCCTATCGCTCCCCTACCTCGGCGCGGTGGAGGTAAACGACCCGATATACCAGCGTACACGCGCATATGTGTTGTCATTGAACAATCCGTTCTTCTTTAAGGGGTCGGCAGCCGAGGGGATCGGCGGACCGCACATTGGCAGGGACATGATCTGGCCTATGGGAATCACCATGCGTGGACTGACCTCTATCAATGACAACGAAATCAAGGCATGCATTGATTTACTCAGAAGCACGCACGGCGGCACCGGATTTATGCATGAATCTTTCCACAAAGACGACCCTACGAAATTTACACGCAAATGGTTTGCTTGGGCAAACACATTATTTGGTGAATTTTTGTGGAAAACATACAAGGAAAAGCCGTATTTGCTGAAGTAGATGTGAGATGTGAGATGTGAGATTTGTGATTTGTGATTTGTGATTTGATAAAAATATCTAGCGTCTCATATCTAAAATCTAAAATCTAAAAAAATGGGTCCAATAGGCATATTCGATTCGGGTTATGGTGGGCTGACGGTCTTCCGCGAAATTATGCGCAAACTACCCCAGTATGATTACGTATATTTGGGAGACAATGCCCGTGTGCCTTATGGTACACGGTCGTTTGACACGGTTTATGCCTACACCAAGGAATGTGTGGAAAAGCTGTTCGCTATGGACTGCCACCTAGTGGTTCTGGCCTGCAATACCGCGTCAGCCAAGGCATTGCGCACCATCCAGCAACGGGACTTGCCCAAGCAAGCCGAATTGCGTAAAGTATTGGGTGTGATCCGGCCCACCACCGAAGTAATCGGCCACTACACCGAGACGCGGCATGTCGGCATCTTGGCCACGCCAGGCACAGTGAAGTCGATGTCGTACCCCATAGAGATCCGGAAATTCTATCCCGATATATCCGTGTTTCAACAGGCATGCCCCCTTTGGGTGCCGTTGGTCGAAAATGGCGAACTAGACACGCCAGGCACGGCGTATTTCGTAGAGCGGGAAGTCAACAGGCTCCTCCAGCAATCGCCACGCATCGATACCGTCGTGCTGGCATGCACCCACTACCCCCTACTGTATCCACTAATCAGGCAATTCCTGCCCGAACATATCGGCCTGCTTTCGCAGGGCGAGCTCGTAGCCGCTAGCCTGGCTGACTACCTCGAGCGGCATCCCGAAGTACAAAAGCTATGCACAACCGGTGGTAGCACGCGCTTCTACACAACGGATAACGCCGCGGGTTTCGAGGAAAGAGCAGGCATCTTTTATGGCCAACCAATCCAAGCGGGGGAAGTGACGGCGCTACTGACCTAGTTTACTTCTTGGGAGTCGCGATGGTCACCTCCACGCGACGGTTTTGCTGCCGGCCTTCTTTGGTATTATTCGGCGCGATCGGCTTTGCCTGGCCATGACCATTGGTGGTAATCCGACTGCCGCTGATGCCATGGTCGGCAATATATTTCTTAACAGATTCGGCCCTTTTTTCAGACAACCATTGGTTGTATTCTTCCGTACCGGTAGCATCCGTATGGCCGTCAACAATCAGCGAAGCATTCGGATAATCGGCCAGTAGATCTATTAGCTTATCGATTTCACTTTTGGCTTGATCGGTCAGATACGATGAGTTGAGTGGGAATAATACATCCGAATCAAACGTGACCATGATACCACGATCGGTCATGGCAGCATCCTCAAAGTCGCGCTGCACATGCTGCAAGCCGTCCTTCGTGCCATCGATGGATACCCGTGCTCCGGGATTGACTGCCATCTGCTTGTCTTTGCAAGAGAAAATAGTGGTTGAGAAAACAACCAAGAGTGGAAAAATAATAATTTTCTTCATATTGTAACGGATGATATAAACTAAACTATTCCCTATTAAAATGATCTGCAATGACCTTCTGAATATCGGGGTGGCTTGCGAAAAGATTCCATATCAAGCCGGTGCGTCCGTTCTCGATCATAACGACCACGGCAGCTTGGTTAAGCGCGTCGTACCCACTTGCCACGGCATTCCGTTCGGGGGCAATCCACTTGCGGAATCCGTACTCGGTAAAAAGCACAGGGCCATACCCCTCATACAGTTCCCGGATAGACCGCAGTGCGGCGGCGGGCAAATAGGCATAACTTGCGCTCGGTATCGCCGGATTAATACCGTATATCGTGCCCAGCGAGTCGGCATCGATTTCCGTACTTCCCCAAATAGCCGCCGAAAAACTTCCGTAGCCCCGCTCGTTATCTCTCCGTTGGGCAGCCTTTGTCAAATTTACGTTGTTGGTGAAATAGTTTGTGAACGTGTCACGTTTGCCACGTGGATCGAAGGCTAAGAATGGTGTATAAGCTTCCAGCAAGGTGGTGTCTATCGACCCTACTACCACAGATGTACCGTACAGCGTGGTATCGGTCGTGTAGGGAAGTTCGCGATACCGCGGTAGCGTTCCCTGGGGTCCGTCCCCTACATCCACAGCGAAAGAGGCGTTGTCTGCCAATTCCATCACGTAAACCGAATCAGCCAACTCTTTGGGCGTACCCAGTCCCTTGGCATATGCATCGGGTTGCAGGGCATAGCTTGGTGAGGCCAATGCCAGGATATAGCCGACGAAATCTTTACCGAATCCACCCATCGGACGTGCACTTTTGAATCCCGAAACGGGCGACCAACGATCCAGGAGGATATCTTCTTGGCCTGCCAACACAAACTTGTTCCACTCAACGCCATGCCAAAGCGTATCGATCTTGGTTGCGAGCTCAGAAAAAGCACCGCTGTCCGCGCCGAAATATTGCTTGGCAACGAGCAAACCCTGCATGAGGAAGGCGGTTGCCGTCAAATCGGCTTCGGGAACACTGTCTACAGCGAAAATACCCCGCCCTGTGCGGCCATCGATCTTGGCAGGGAAAGCCCCGTGATAGCGTTCCACTTTCGCCAGGAAGTCAACCATGCGCTTCAATCGGTCTACTGCTGCCTTGCGGGATATGAATCCGTGTTCTACACCGACTACATGCGACAATATGCTCAGGCCGGTTTCCATGACCGATACCGTTGCATCGTCTACACCAAAGTGGATGGCGTGCATACCACTGTTTATTTCCGCACGTTCAACAAAATAATTGAAATGTGCGGCCTGTACGAATTCCAACAGTGTGCTATCGCTGACGGTATGGGTGGTCGCTTCGACCACATCAGAAAATGGCGATTCGAGGTAGTCGTAATCCACCCATGCGATTTTGTAGGAATAGGTTTTCTCGGGGTAGGGCACAAAATCAGTGTATTTCTGCACGAACACCGGCCGGACAGCTACCGGCTCAAAATGTTCGTTGTCTTCCGCACGGTAAATTTTGATATACCGGATGCTTGGCGTAAGTGGCAACTGCCATGTGAGATCAATATGGCGGTCAAAGGCTGTCGCCGAAGCTAATACAGCCGGTGACGAAAGTTTCACCCGTGGCGGGTTTGCAGAAACAAACTCGATTTGATCGAGATACAACCATTGGATGGCCGTATCTGCCTGCCCCTGCGATAATTGAATGCCTTCAATGGCCTCATCCGCCAGCAGTCCGCCAATCGACTTTACTGGCACACGAACGTCCAGCCACATGTTTGTACGGAAATCGTCGATATAGTTCGATAGCTCAAGCACCTGGCTTATCGTATCGCGTTGGCGTACAGCTAACCGCGGCAATGTGGCGCTTTGCATGTTGGAGACGACATACAGTTTAAATGTCAGCACGTCTGCCGTATTGGGCAAGTAGTCATTGGCAGCTTTCGGAAACATGATTTGCGTCTGCCAACTGCCATCTTCGGCAGATAGGTATTTCAACGACAGGGAATTGCCGGGGGTAAAAAAGATGGTGTCTGACACCGGAAGCCTCCCAGCTACATTTTCTACCCAACTGCGGTCGTCGTGATAAACTTGGCTATACATGTAATTCCCCTTTAGTATACTATTTTCAAATAATACACCGGGATAGGTATCTGCTTTGACAGAACCGATGAGCATAAACGAGAACAGAAGGGATAAGGTAATAGATCTGATCATAGACTCAATCGAAACGTGTTGATTTTACTGAATAAGGTAACTTGCTGCAAAAACCAAGCCAGTGCGTGCAATCCACATTTTTTAAATAGTCGCGACAATTCCCTACCTTAGCTGCCGATTTTCGCAATACCGCATGTATGGAAACAACATTTGATTTTGAAAAGCCCATTGCCGATCTGCTGATGCAGATTGAAAAGGTAAACCAGGTAGCCGACAAGACAAAGGTAGACATGAGCGCTACGTTGGCGGAATTGCAAGACAAACTGGAAAAGACCAAACACGAGATATACAGTAATATGACGGGTTGGCAAAAGGTACAGATGTCGCGTCATCCCGACCGGCCCCAAACCCTCGATTACGTAAGCCTGATCTGCGATGACTTCATTGAACTACACGGCGACCGGAATGTGCGGGATGACAAAGCCCTTGTTGGGGGTTTTGCGACCATCGGCGGCCAATCGATGATGGTCATTGGCCACCAGAAGGGTAAGAACACCAAGGAACGCCAATTCCGCAACTTCGGGATGGCAAATCCGGAGGGGTACCGGAAAGCATTGCGGCTGATGAAACTAGCCGAAAAATTCGGCAAGCCGGTCGTTACGCTCATCGATACGATGGGTGCCTATCCAGGAATAGAAGCCGAGGAGCGCGGACAGGGAGAGGCCATCGCACGTAATCTCATGGAGATGGCCGTATTGAAGGTACCCATTATCTGTATCATTATCGGCGAAGGTGCGTCGGGCGGTGCGCTCGGCATCGGTGTCGGCGACCGGGTGTATATGCTGGAACACACATGGTACTCCGTTATTTCGCCCGAGTCATGTTCTTCCATCCTCTGGCGTAGCTGGGACTATAAGGAACGGGCTGCCGAGGCGTTGAAATTGACTGCCGCGGATATGTCAAAAAATGGACTCATTGATGGCATCATCAAAGAACCGCTCGGTGGCGCCCATCACAATCCGCAAGAGATAGCCGAAACGGTAAAACAACAGTTGCTTAGCGATTTAGCTGTCCTTCAAAAGAAGACGACGGCGCAATTGGTCAGTGACCGCATCAACAAATTCAGCAAAATGGGTGTCGTGGTTGAGTAACCGCCTAATCGATCGCACGGTCTAGATGCACATATCCCCCATCTACGTGAATCAACTGCCCGGTGGTATGGCTTGACCGGCCGGACAACAGGAACACAACGGTGGCGGCAATTTCCTCCGTGGTGGTCATCCGTTGCCCCAACGGGATACGATCGGTGATTTTACGCAACGTTTCGTCCGGGTCGGGAAGTGTTTTAATCCACTTGTCGTATAAAGGGGTGTAACATTCGGCTACGATCACCGCATTTACGCGGATGCCATATTTCAATAGTTCCACCGCCCATTCGCGCGTCAATGCATTACGGCCACCATTGGCGGCGGCATATGCCGACGTATTCCCTTGGCCCGTTTCGGCTGTTTTGGAACCTACATTGATGATGCTCCCCTTGCTTTCCTTCAATGCCGGAAGGGCGTGGTGCGCCATGAGGTAATAATGAATCAGCGACTTATGCAGGCTATCCACAAATTGCTGGTAACTGCCGTTTTCCAATCCAACACCATCGTTTACTCCCGCGTTGTTCACGAGGCCGTCTATTCGGCCAAACCGGGCTAATGTATCGTTAACGGCGCGTTTGCAGTCTTCGGGGCGCGTCAATTCGGCTTCCACGCAAAACGCGTGGCCGCCTATCGCCTCCACTTCCTGGCGCACCTTGTCGTTATCGGCTTGCTTGCGCCCCACGATAACCGGGATGGCACCCTCTGCGGCCAATGCCAGCACGATGCCCTTGCCGATGCCTTTCGCTCCACCGGTTACCACAATAACTTTCTCTCGTAGTTTTAAATCCATGATATCACAAATGGTAAAAATCCACGGCATTTTTATGCCAAATCAGTTCCTGTTCGTCGGGCCGCAGATGGCCAATCGTTTGCCCGAGCAACTCCACGATCTCATGGTATGCCCCCGCCACGTTACATACCGGCCAATCGGATCCAAACATCACTCGCTGTGGTCCGAAGGCATCGAGGATATGCCGGACGTAAAACACGAAATCCGCGGGTCTCCATGCGGCCCAATCGGCCTCGGTTACCATTCCGGATAGCTTGCAATACACATGGTCGTGCTTGGCAATGGACGCGAGCTGGGTAGCCCACGGCTCTTGTACCCCCGCTTTGATGTACGGTTTCGCTAAATGGTCGATCACAAAAGGCTGCTCAGGGAAACAAGCGACGAATTCGGCCGTCGCATCGAGCTGGTGCGGTTTCACGAGGATATCGTATGTATATCCATGCGTCGCCAATGCTTCAATACCCGCCAGGAACCCTGGGCGCAGCAAAAACCGGGGGTCCTCTTCGCCCTGCACAATATGGCGAAAGCCTTTGAGCTTCTGGTAGCGGCTGAAATAAGCGAGCCGATCCGCCACGTCGGTTGCCTGTAGGTCAACCCATCCCACCACGCCACGCACAAACGCGTGCCGGTCGGCCAGCTCCAGTAAAAATGCCGTCTCCGCTTCCGATTGGTCGGCTTGCACGGCCACGCACCCCGACACGCCGTTGGCAGCTAGCAACGGCTCCAAGTCGGCGGGCAAAAAATCGCGTCGGATGGCCTCCATGTCATCGGTCATCCAAGCATCCCTTACCGAATCGTAGTGCCAGAAATGTTGGTGGCTATCGACGCGAATCATGTATGCCGTACTAGCTTATTCCCCTTGGTAAGCTTTTACCACTTGCCTTGACGTGCCTAGCCCATCGGCACCTAACTCAACCACATCGCCGGGCTTTAGAAAAATCGGCGGGTTGAAACCCAACCCCACCCCCGCCGGTGTGCCCGTAGAGATTACATCACCGGGCAGCAAGGTCATAAACTGGCTTACGTAACTGATGATGAATGGTACGTTGAAAATAAGGTCGCTCGTGCTACCATCCTGATAAGTCGTCCCGTTCACCGTAAGCCATAGGCGCACATCATTGATATCCTTGATTTCATCTTTCGTTGCCAGAAAAGGGCCAATCGGCGCAAAGGTATCACATCCCTTCCCTTTATCCCATGTACCGCCCCGCTCCAATTGGAACTCGCGTTCGGACACATCGTTGTGCAACACGTAGCCCGCTATGTGGTTAGGCGCATCGGCTTCAGACACATAGGAAGCCCGTTTGCCGATAACAATGCCAAACTCCACTTCCCAGTCGGTCTTCGTTGAATTTTTCGGAATGACAATATCATCATAGGGTCCGCTCAGCGATGTGGTAGACTTCATGAAGATGATGGGTTCCTTGGGAATCGTTGCTCCTGTTTCCTTGGCATGGTCCCGGTAATTCAGCCCGATACAAAGTATCTTCGAAGGGCGTGCTATGGGGCTGCCAAGCCGTGCACCTTCAGGGACCGCAATGAGCTTACCTTCATTGGCCTTTACAAATTCTTCCAAGCGAGCAAGGCCGTCGTTCTCGAAAAACGCCTCATCATAATCGCCGCCGAAAGCGGAAACATCGTAATTTATGCCCTCTTGCTGTACTCCTATATTTTCACGGCCGGAGTCGCCGTATCGGATTAATTTCATTTTTTTTGCTGTTTGCTTTTTGCTTTTTTTTTCTGTTTGCGCCTACCGTACGTTGACTTAGCTGACTAATGTCTGTTGTCTAATCAATTATTCAACGTTACGAACCCACCGTCAATCGGGTAGTCATTCCCCGTGATGAAAGCCGCCTCGTCCGAGCACAGGTACAATGCCAGGGACGCGATTTCTTCGGGCTGTGCCATCCGGCCGATGGGCTGGCTTTTAGAAAGCTTTTCGAACATTTCCGTCTCCTTGCCAGGGTAATTCTTGGCAATAAACCCATCCACAAACGGTGTGTGCACACGTGCCGGCGAAATGCTGTTGCACCGGATGCCTGCATGCAGGTAATCGCGGGCTACCGATAAGGTCATGGCCAGCACCGCCCCTTTGCTCGTGGAATAGGCAAAACGATCGGTAATGCCAACGAGGGTGGCTATGGAAGCCATGTTGAGGATAACGCCACCGTCCTGTTCTTTCATCATCGGCACCACCGCATGCAGCACGTTATATGCACCCTTGACATTGACCCGAATGATACGATCAAAATCGTCTTCCGACGTGTTCTCGAGGTTCCCTACATGGGCAATACCTGCGTTATTGACAAGGATATCGACCGGGCCGATGGCGGCAATCACGTGTTGAACGTCGCGCTGCGCACTTACATCGCATGGATGCACGTGGGCCTGCCCACCGGAATCGCGGATGGCTACAGCCAATTCCTCCGCTGCCGCCGTGTTCAGTTCAAGGATATGGACGGAAGCGCCTTCTTCGGCAAACCGCCAACTGATCGCACGGCCAATACCGCTGCCTCCTCCTGTAATAATAGCTTTCTTGCCAGCTAGTCTTTTGGTCATTTTTTTTGCTTTTTTGCTATTTGCTATTTGCTTAATGATTTATACTGATGTTGATTGCCTAATGTCTCACATCTCACATCTAAAGTCTCACAACGACACCCCCCGCCGCCAGGGGATGAAATCATCCTGTCCCAATTGCACGGCCTTGGGTTGCACCTTCCCACTTGCCACATCGATCACATAACGGAGGATCGTGTGTGCTACCTGCTCAATCGTTTCCTCCCCTTCTATGATCGTACCGCAATTGATGTCGATAATGTCAGGCATCCGCTCATAGAGCTTCGTATTGGTAGCCAATTTGACAACGGGTGCGATTGGGTTCCCGGTAGGCGTACCCAGCCCCGTGGTAAATAACACTACATTGGCCCCGCCGGCCACCTCAGCGGTCGTACTTTCCACATCGTTGCCCGGCGTACACAACAGGTTCAACCCCGGCTTATTTGCCACACCCGGATAATCCACGACAGCCGTCACCGGAGAGGTTCCTCCCTTTTTTGCCGCTCCGGCCGATTTGATGGCGTCGGTAATCAGACCATCCCGGATATTCCCCGGCGAGGGGTTGGCGTAGAAGCCCGAACCATCCGCTTCCGCCCGCGCATTGTACGTCCGCATCAGTTCCATAAACCGCAAAGCCGTTTCCTCATCCACGCACCGGTCGCTCAACTCTTGCTCCACACCACACAACTCCGGAAATTCGGATAAGATAACCGACCCGCCCATAGCCACTAGCATATCGGAGACGTAGCCCAGTGCCGGATTGGCAGATATGCCTGAAAACCCATCGGACCCGCCACACTCCAAACCGATGCACAGCTTACTGAGCGGTGCAGGTTGCCGCCGTTGTCCATTGGCCTGCATCAAACCGGCGAAAGTGTGTTTCAACGCCTGCTGAAGCAGTTCGGTTTCCGTACCCACCAGCTGTTGTTCGAAAATATAAAGTGGCCTGTCGAAATGCGGATCGCGCTTGGCGATTTCGTCGCGGAGTATAGATGCCTGCGCGTGCTGGCACCCCAAACTCAACACGGTTGCTCCCGCTACGTTGGGATGGGTGATGTATCCGGCAAGCAAGCCGCACAGCGCATCCGAATCGATGCGCGTACCGCCGCATCCCATCTCATGGTTGAGGAATTTGACACCATCTACGTGCTCAAATAGCCGCTTGCCGGCACCCTGCTCGCGATCGGTTGCGATATCTGCATTCAGGATATCCTCTACGGCCACACCGGATTGGTACAGGCCGATAAGCTGCTCGACTTCGGGCCTATAGTCGCGTGAGCGCTTACCGTAGCCCAGCTGGTCTTCGAGGGCACGCTTCATGACCAGCACGTTGCGGTTTTCACAGAATACCAACGGGATGACCAACCAATAATTGGCGGTACCTACCGTACCGTTTGACCGATGGTAGCCCAAGAACGTTTCGCCATCAAACATCGATACATCCGGCCGCTGCCAATCGGTACGTCGCTCGCCCAACTCAAAGGTACCCGCTGCGTGGTGGATGTTCTGCGTGGTGAGGGTCTGCCCCCGCTCCAGCGCCGTATTGGTCTTGCCTACCAGCACACCATACATGCGCACGTCGGCACCAGCTGCAAGGGGTCCGATGGTAAACTTATGTTTCGCCTTGACGCCGTCAACCACCGAAAAACGCTCGCCACGAAAGTCAACCTCCGTGCCGGGGGGCAGGTCGCGCAACGCAACCAGTACATTGTCATCGGGGTGTATCTGCAAAAAAAACCGATTGTTATCCATCTGATCGTTCATCGCTGCTAAGTTCGAAAATTTTATCCATTACTACCCATTTTTCCCCAGGTTTGGCACCGGGTATGGCTTTTTGAAATCTCCAGGTGAGCTGTTCCCATACTTTTACGTGGGGGTTCGCCGCATCCGCCGCCGCCTTATCGGTAAATGAAAAATCGTCATTTGCCTCCATGATCATAAACAGGCGATCAGCGAACCGATAGATATCCATTCGGGTAATCCCCGAACCGGTGATGGACTGCTCGATTTCGGGTGCGACGTTCCGGTGCAACTCCTCATATTCGGCAATCAGTTGCGCATCATTGTGTAAGTCCAATGCCAATGCATATCGTTTCATATACTACTATTTTTTTTATTTTCCCGATACCATCCATAACCCGCTACGGCGGCAAAACACAGCGCAGGCACCAAAAAGGAAATGTTGATGTTTCCGAGGCCGTCTGAAACCAGCCCTTGAAGATAGGTGAGGACAGCTCCGCCGAGGATGGCCATGATGAGCCCCGAACCGCCGATCTTCCGGTCGTCGGAAAGCCCTTCGCTTGCCAAACCATAAATCGTGGGGAACATCAGGCTCATACAGGCCGAAACAGCGACCAGCGCGTAAACTCCTGTTTGGCCACCGGTAAGCGACACCACCAAACACAGCACGACCGCGGCGAGGGCCAGGGCCAACAGCAGCCGCGTTGGCTTAACAAATTTCATCAGACCCGTGGTGATAAAGCGGGAAAGCATGAAAAATACCAGCGACAGGATGTAATAGTTGGATGCCGATTCTTCATTTACCTGCAACTCTTGCATGACATAGCGAATGGTGAAAGACCACACACCAATCTGGGCCCCCACATAAAAGAATTGCGCGATGACACCGTACACGTAATTTCTGTTTCTGCTCAGGCGGCCAAATGCAGCCCATACGTTGCCGCGGTCGGTATCGATGTCTTGCGGCATCCGTACCATTTTAATCAACAACCAAACCACGATCAACAACATCGCCAGTCCGACGTATGCTTGCATGACGGCAGACAGCTCCGCCCGCTGGATCTGCTCCAACGCCGAATGGTCCATCCGGATACGTTCTTCATCGCCGGCCTGGTGAAGTGCCGACAGGATGACATATTTGCTCAAGATCACGCCCGTTATCGAACCGATCGGATTGAATGACTGCGCCAGGTTCAGCCGTCGCGTCGCCGTTTCGGGTGGGCCCAAACTCAAAATAAACGGGTTTGCCGACGTTTCCAGAATAGAAAGCCCACCCGCCAGAACAAACAACGCCGCCAAAAAGTGCCCATACACCATGGTTTGACTTGCCGGATAAAACAACATTGCTCCCAGGATGAATAAACCCAACCCCAGCAATATGCCCGATTTGTAAGAAAACCGTCGGATATACAGTGCGGCCGGCAATGCCAGCACGAAATACGCCCCATAAAAAGCCATTTGTATCAACGACGTCTGCGCGTCTGTCATTGACATGATTTTCTTAAATGCGGCCAATAAGGTATCGGTCATGTTATTGGCCAGACCCCATAAGAAAAACAACGAGGTGATCAGTATCACCGGAATCATTGCATATCGCTTTGCCATATCATATTTAGTTAATCGGTCAGCATATTTTCAGACAACACAAAATAACTAAACAACGCATACAATAGCTGCCAACATATTAGCGATATATTAAGCTATATTAGCTTGTTTTTCCTATTATTGCTAAATATTGTGTTTTTTTGACTGACTAAACAGCATGAAACCCCAATTATTAAAGGTAAGCAAGGGGCCTGCCCATTCATTCAGCGTTCGGCGGGATACGGTACCGTATGCCAACAACCGCTGGCACTACCACCGGGAAGTGGAGCTGATCCATATTGAAAAGGGCAGCGGTACGCAGTTCATCGGCGACAGCATCCACAATTTTTCCTCGGGAGACGTCATATTGATCGGCTCCAACCTACCCCATTACTGGAGTTTCGACAGCAATTATTTGGATACCAGGGCGGCAAAAACCGCCGATGTACGCGTGGCCCATTTCAACGACGATTTTTGGGGTGCGGACTTCCTCGACCTTCCCGAAAATACCCCGATGAAACAATTGCTCCAACAGGCCAAACAAGGCGTTGCCGTGTATGGCAGTGCTGGTAAGCGGGTGCAAAAGCTACTGGCCGAATTGCTGGATACTGAGGGCACGAAGCGGATCATCCTCCTCATCGAGGCGCTCACCACCATCGCACACACCAAGGACCGCAAGCCCCTGTCATCGGTGGGGTTCACTCCCCATTTCCAAGGCGATGAAAACGACCGCATCAACAACATCTATGATTTCGCGCTGCAGCACTTCAGGCAACGGATCGCATTGGATGAAATCGCCGATGTGGCAGGTATGAGCAGCAATGCATTTTGCCGGTATTTCAAATCGCGTACGGGCAAAACATTTTCACAGTTCCTCATCGAAATACGTGTTGGCCACGCGTGCAAATTACTCATTGAAAACAACCTGAGTGTCAAAGAGATCTGTTTTGAGACCGGGTTCTATAATTTCGCGGGTTTCCACAAATATTTCAAGCAGATAACAGGAAAAAGCCCGCTGAATTATCGGCGGGCTTACCTGAAATAAGTTGTCAAGAACTATTGTTCTTCCGAACTGAGTGAAAACGGAAAATCAACTTTATCGGTTCCCCGCTGCTTATTGGGTTTATCGGTCATATCGAAATGCAGTACGGCCCCATTGACCAGATCGCTGTGTTTGAGGTAATTGCGGCCGTAAGCCTTGCCATTAACCGTTGCCGACTGGATATAGCGATTCTCTTGGCTGTTGTTGGGTGCTTGGATATCAATGGTTTTACCATTGGGCAGTTGGATGGTCACCTCCTTGAATAGGGGCGCTCCCACCACATACTCGTCGGTAGCCGGCGTAACCGGATAGAAGCCCAGTGCAGAAAACACATACCATGCTGAGGTCTGCCCGTTGTCTTCATCGCCACAATATCCATCCGGAGTGGGCAGGTACATCCGGTCCATCGTCTCGCGCACCCAGTACTGCGTCTTCCACGGTGCACCTGCATAGTTATAGAGGTAAATCATGTGCTGTATGGGCTGGTTGCCGTGGGCGTATTGCCCCATGTTGGCTATCTGCATTTCCCGGATCTCGTGGATGGTGAAGCCGTAATAACTGTGGTCGAACACCGGCGGCAGGGAAAATACGGAATCGAGTTTGGTTACGAACGCGTCATGCCCGCCCATCAACTGTGCAAGCCCTTCCACATCCTGGAAAACCGACCACGAATAGTGCCAGCTGTTGCCTTCGGTGAATGAATCGCCCCACTTGAACGGGTTGAACGGCGTTTGGAAACTACCGTCCTTATTCTTCCCGCGCATCAGCCCCGTCTCCTTATCGAAAAGTTTTTTGTAATTGAAGCTCCGCTCGCGGTACAAAGCTACTTCATCCGCGGGCCGCTTCAGCGCCTTTGCCAGCTGGTAAATCGCAAAGTCGTCATACGCATATTCCAGGGTCCGTGCAGCGTTCTCGTTGATGCCCACATCATAGGGAACATAGCCGAGTGTTGTATAATGTTCAGCACCCGCTCTGCCCACTGCGGTAATAGGCCCCGCATTGTTGGCCCCTTTCAGTAGGCCTTCGTACAGTTTCTCGATATCATAGCCCCGCAGCCCTTTGATATATGCGTCAGCAACCACGGAGGCTGAGTTATTGCCCACCATGATATTGCGGTATCCGGGGCTAGCCCATTCCGGTAGCCACCCGCCTTCCTTATAGGTGTTTGCCAAGCCTTCCTGCATCTTTTGGTTGACCTCCGGATAAACGAGGTTCAGGAAGGGGAACAATGCCCGGAACGTATCCCAGAAACCCGTATCGGTAAACATGTAGCCCGGAAGCACCTTGCCGTTGTAGGGGCTGTAGTGCATCACGTTGCCATGGGCATCATATTCGTAGAACATCCGGGGGAAGAGGATGGTCCGGTACAGGCACGAATAGAAGGTGCGTACCTGATCGATGGTGCCCCCACCTACGCGGACTTTGCCCAATTCTGCATTCCATTGGTCGGCCCCTTCCTGTCTGATGGTCTCGAAATCTTTGCTTCCGATCTCACGGAGGTTCAACCAGGCCTGTTCATGGCTGATGAACGACGATGCAACCTTGGCCTGCACCTGATCGCCCCGGTTGGCTATCCGGAAGCCCACGATGGCGCCCGCATGGTTCGCCTGTATTTCCAACTGATCGCTCACCAATACCGAATCGGCGAAGATCCCCGTATTGGCAAATGGCTGATCAAATACGATTATGAAATAATTCTTGAAGTTATCGGGCACGCCGCCGCTGTTGCGCGTCGTGTAGCCGATGATGGCATTCTCTTCCGGGATGATTTTCACGTACGAACCTTTGTCAAACGCATCGATCACAACGAACGCGCTATCGGTCTTAGGAAAGGTAAAACGGAACCGTGCCGCCCGCTCGGTTGGCGTAATTTCCGTCGTCACGTCATGGTCCGCAAGGTACACGCTATAATAATGGGGCTTGGCTATTTCTGCTTTGTGCGAAAACCAGCTTGCGCGCTCATCCTGATCGAATGTCTTTTTACCCGTGGTGGGCATGATGGAAAACTGCCCGTAGTCGTTCATCCATGGGGAGGGCTGGTGCGTCTGCTTAAACCCACGGATCTTATCGGCGGTGTAGGTATACATCCACCCGTCGCCCATCTTTCCGGTTTGGGGCGACCAGAAATTCATGCCCCATGGCCGGGCAATGGCCGGATACGTATTGCCGTTTGAAAGCAAATGCACGGATTGCGTACCCATCAAGGTGTTTACATAATCCAGCGGGTTATCAACGCGGCTCACATCTTGCGCTGAAGCGATCAGTGTGAACAGCGCGAGCAAAAAGGTCAATGGTGATTTCATTTACGTACGTGCTTGTTTATAGGATTTATACTGTGTAAATACGTTATCGTCCGCTAATATGGCAAAAATATCGGAAAACGAAAATGCTAAAAGTATTTAGCTAAAATCTTTGTACCTGGCGCTTTCGCGAATACCGCGCATTTTAGCTAAGTTTCTGCTGCTCCTTTGTTTTCAATGGCAGCAGAGAGATCGCTACATTCGCATTTTTGTGCGAATTTAGCTAAGTTTCTGCTGCTCCTTTGTTTTCAATGGCAGCAGAGAGATCGCTACATTCGCATTTTTGTGCGAATTTAGCTAAGTTTCTGCTGCTCCTTTGTTTTCAATGGCAGCAGAGAGATCGCTACATTCGCATTTTTGTGCGAATTTAGCTAAGTTTGCACCGGAAATCCAAACGCATAGAAACAGCGAATTATGAAATTACTTGAAGGAAAGACCGCACTCATCACCGGGGCCTCGAAAGGCATCGGCCGCACCATAGCCGAAAAATTTGCCGAACAGGGCGCAAACGTGGCGTTCACCTATCTATCTTCCGTAGAAAAGGGCCAAGCCCTGGAACAGGAATTGCAGGCCCACGGCACCAAAGTGAAGGGATACCGGTCGGATGCTTCCCAATTCGAGGCGGCCGAGCAACTGGTCAATGACATCGTATCAGAGTTCGGAACGCTCGACATCGTGGTGAACAACGCGGGTATCACCAAAGACGGCTTGCTGCTCCGCATGACGGAGGACCAATGGGATGATGTGTTGGAAGTAAACCTCAAGTCGATATTCAACGTGACCAAAGCCGCGTCGCGGATCATGATGAAAAACCGCAAGGGGGTGTTCATCAACATGAGTTCGGTGGTGGGTGTACAGGGCAATGCCGGGCAGGCGAACTATGCGGCTTCCAAGGCGGGTATTATCGGATTTTCCAAATCGGTAGCCAAAGAGCTCGGGTCGCGGAATATCCGCACCAACGTGATCGCTCCGGGGTTTATCCGCACAGAAATGACCGACGTACTGGACCCCAAGGTGGTAGAAGGCTGGGAAAAAGATATCCCCCTGAAACGTGCTGGCGAAACGGAAGACGTGGCCAACGCGTGCTTGTTCCTCGCATCGGACCTATCGGCCTACATCAATGGGCAGGTGCTGTCGGTCTGCGGGGGCATGCTTTAAAAATTGGGGTGTTGGGGGGAATAATTACGTAAATTTCGTTTAACTTCGCGTATGGTCGAAGGAAAAACAAAACCACAGTTTGACAAGCGTATCTTTTGGGACGTTGATGTGGACCGCTTGGATTTCGATAAGCGTGCGACTTTTGTTATCGAGCGGGTATTTGAACGGGGCGATGTGCAAGACATTCGAAATTGTAGACGGTATTATGGAGATGAGCGAATTACGACTGTCTTGTTAGCTGCAAAATTTTTACCGGATCACAGACTGCATTTAGCGAGCGCGGTGATAAACGCCCCTATAGAATCATTTCGATGCTACATCTTGAGACAATCGAACCCCGGACTTTCGCCTTATTAGAAAAATTACTTGGCTTGCCGGTACTCAATGATTTTCATTTGGTTGGAGGTACGGCACTTGCGTTAAAATACGGTCACCGAATTTCCATCGATTTGGATTTGTTTGGACTCAAAGATTTTGATAAAAATCGGATAGTCGAAACGTTGTCGAATGAATTTGGTGACGCTTTCGTTCCTGAATTAACCAAAGAAAAATGGGCTATATTTTGAATCATCACACCCCATGTCTTCCCAAAACCTCTTACAGCTTTACGATCGGGCTATTTCACACATCCGGCAGCACTTTATGGATGAACGGATAGATCGGATAACGATTGCTGCAGCACTGGGGTGCTCCACCCGGCAAGCTTAGCCGGGCATTTGAGGGGCGGTCTCTTACCCTCAACGCTGCCCTCCGATTGATGCGTCTATATAAGAGTCGGGAACTGCTGCGCCGGAAACGCCACCTCCCGATAGCGCGGATAGCCGCGATGGTTCATTTCCGCAATGCCAAGCACTTCGCCACGCAGTTCAAAAAACATTTCAGGTGCACGCCCAGCGAAGAACGGAAAGGGATGAAGTGAATATTTTCACCGGAGGCCCAACCGTTCCGTTGAAAGTGTTAACTGTTCAGTCCGAAGTGTAAGCACATTGGTAAAAACTGCTAACTGTTCCGTCCGAAGTGTAAGCACTTTGGTGAAAACTGTTAACTGTTCCGTCCGAAGTGTAAGTACTTTGGTGAAAACTGCTAACTGTTCCGTCCGAAGTGCAAGCACTTTGGCAAAAACTGCTAACTGTTCCGTCCGAAGTGCAAGCACTTTGGTAAAAACTGCTAGCTATCGCGTTTTCCAATATTGCTTATTTATTTAGCCAAAAAACAGCCATATAGACACTTCAAACCTCATTTATCCACAATAAATCACCAAAAAACAAACAAAAAAAAGGTTTGTATTTTCGCCAGTTTGCGGCGGTGTTTGGCAAAACAGCATTTAAATCTCGACCGGAAAACCGGCAAGGCGCATCTGATTCCAAAGATGATCGCTACATTTAGACACCCTCGTATAAACCATAAATTATGCAACCATGAAGAAAAGAGACAAAATCCTGGAAGATAATGACGTTGACAATCCCACTCTTTTTGAATACCCCTAAAACACTACCTTTGCAGGGATGAATAAGGAAATCTTCTCCATACGGACACGCCAAGCATTTGACGACGCGTGCATGCGGATATTCCACCACCAGGCCCGGCATTGTGCAGTTTACCGGAAGTACCTATCGTTCATCCGTATAGACCCTGCAACCATACAGCAACCCGAAGATATCCCCTTCCTGCCCATTGACTTCTTCAAGAACCACCGCATTGTCACAGGCCTGGCCCAACCACAACTCGTTTTCACCAGCTCGGGCACCACAGGCAGCGTACAAAGCAGGCATGATGTCGCCGACGCCGCCATTTATGAGCACAGTTTCCGTACAGCATTTGAACAATTTTATGGCGCACCCGCCAACATGGCCATATTAGCGTTACTTCCTGCCTATTCCGAGCGTGAGGGGTCTTCGCTTATTTATATGGTAGACGACCTGATCCGCCAAAGCGGGCATCCGTTAAGCGGATACTTCCTGTATAACCACGATGACTTGCATAAGGCACTGCTCCACCTGAAAACAGCAGGAACGAAAACCCTCCTTATCGGTGTTACCTATGCATTGCTTGATTTTGTTGAGGAGCACGCGGTGGATTTCCCCCAGCTTATCGTTATGGAAACCGGCGGCATGAAAGGGCGGCGGCGGGAGATGATCCGGGAGGAGGTGCATGAACGGCTGCGCGGGGGGTTCAACGTTGCAGATATCCATTCCGAATATGGGATGACCGAACTGTTGTCTCAGGCTTACTCGGCCGGAGGCGGCAGGTTCCGGTGCCCACCGTGGATGGAAATCCATATCCGCGATATCAACGACCCCTTCTCCCTATCGCCCATAGGCCGCACCGGAGCCATCAATATTATCGACTTGGCGAACATCCATTCGTGCGCCTTCATCGCTACGCAAGATCTGGGGAAGAAGCATGCCGACGGCAGCTTCGAGGTACTAGGTCGCTTCGACCAAAGCGACATCCGGGGTTGCAACCTGCTGGTGCAATAGGGGGTTGTCCTTAGCGCAAGCCCCGATCGCTGAACGTGTCACCCTGCCGGATGTCGCCCGTATCATAGCCCTTTTTAAACCAGTATGCCCGTTGTTCCGATGTACCGTGGGTGAACGCTTCGGGCGCTACGCGCCCTTGACTCTGCTGCTGCAAGCGGTCATCGCCCACTGCCTCAGCCGCTTTCATACCTTCCAGGATATCCTGCAGATCGAGGCGCAGTTCGGACGACCGATTCGCATGGTGTGCCCACACCCCGGCATAGAAATCAGCTTGCAGTTCGGTCATTACGCTTACCTTATTATATTCACGCTCGCTCAACTGCGACCGCAGTTTGGCGGTCTTATCCATCGTACCCAGTAGGTTTTGGATATGGTGCCCCACCTCATGGGCAACCACATAGGCCATGGCAAAATCGCCCGTGGCGCCAAATTGCTCGCGTAGCTGGTCATTGAAGCTCAGGTCTATATAGACTTTCTTATCGGCCGGACAGTAAAAGGGGCCATAGGCCGATGCGCCCATCCCGCAACCGTCCGTGGGGGTCTGGTCCCGGTAGAATACTAAAGTGGTCGGTTGGTAACTGCTGCCCGCACCCGAAAAAATGCTGGCCCAAACATCTTCGGTGCTCGCAAAAACAACTTCCACCATTTCGGTGAGTTCCTGCTCCTCCGCGCTGATTTCCACAGGCCCATCGGTCTGCTGTACGCCGGTGGTCTGCATCTGTTGCAGCAATTGCTCCGGGTCGCCCCCCATTAAGAGGCCAATGATCAAGACCACAATACCACCTACCCCTCCCAACGCTAATTTGCCTCCGGATGACATACCCCGCCTATCTTCTACGTTGGTGCTCCGTCTTTTACCTTTCCATTCCATAATATACGTGCATTAAAAAAGCCTCACATCGATGCAAGGCTCAGTTTATTATCAACACATGATGGCTGTCAGTTTAAAACGAAAAATCGTCTTTTGATTCTGCATCGTCAGCTACCCCTACCCCGTTGCCTTCATACCCGGGTTCGTAACGCTTCTCGACAACTTCCTGATGGGATTTGATATAGTCTACCACTTCGCCAAGCCCTTCCGCAAATTTCTCGAAATCCTCTTTATACAGGAAAATCTTATGCTTGATGAACACACCGTCTTCAAATCGCTTCTTGCTCTCCGTGATGGTAACGTAGTAGTCATTGGAACGGGTTGCCTTTACATCGAAAAAATAAGTGCGCTTACCAGCCCTTACCTTTTTTGAAAAAACCTCTTCACGCTCTTTGTTGTCAAAATCTCCCATTGTTAAGTTTTTTTATTTTCCTCATTCTCAGAATCGGGATAAATATAAAGCAATTTAGTCGATTAATACAAGTATTTTACTCGAATAATTTATTCTTAACGGCCCCATGGAACCCGCCTTCCATCGCCTTTTGTATCAGGCGCTGATAGGGCAGGTTTGACCCAAATTGTCAAAATTATGGCACCCCGTTAAATAACGCTGTTTGCACATCAGCCGCCGCGATTTACCGAAATAAAACAGCCATTTACCGAGAAAATAGCTATTGTTGCCTAATCCGTATTGCAGAAGGGGCTAATTCCCTATATCTTTGGCTCTATAGTTAACAATAGCTACGCTGATTCAGTTAGCGACTTTAATAAAAATAACAAGATAATGAACAGACAACGCCAACCAGCAAAATCGTATTCCAGCACAGGCCGCATGTGGGCAGGAATCATCATTGTCGGTATCGGATCAATACTGCTCGCTGGTAGATTAGGATTCGATTGGTTCTTTCCCGATTGGATATTCAATTGGCATAATATGTGGCCCATGGTACTCATCGTGGTGGGCTTGATCATCGGTGGAAACTCCAATTTCCGCAACCCGGCTTCCTACATCCTGTTGGGTTTGGGTTCGTTCTTCCTACTGAAGAACCTGACCGATTTTGACATCGGTGCATTTATATGGCCAGCAGTCATCATCGGTATCGGCCTTTGGCTACTCATGGGGAAAGGCAAAGGCGGCCCCTTTGCGCCGGGACCGGATAGACGCCGGCGATTCCGCGAACGATACGGAGATTATGAGTGGGACAAGCGCGTAAAAGATGAACCGAATGGCCCCGCAAACAGCGGGGCTACCGCTTTTAGTGAAACCGCCGGGTTCGATGAAGACCGCTCCCCCGACGATGCGGATCGCGACGAAGCAAGCGGCTTCACCAGCGAAGATTACCTCAAATCGACCGCTGTATTCAGCGATGTTAAAAAGATCGTCATATCCAAGCGCTTCCAAGGGGGGGAAGTTGTCAATATCTGCGGCGGTACAGACGTGAACCTTATCCAAGCAGAAATCCACCACCCCATCGTCATCGATGTATTCCAACTATTTGCGGGCATGAAGATCATCGTGCCATCACATTGGAAAGTGCAGTCAGACGTCGTGTCGGTATTTGGGGAGGTAGACGACAAACGCTTTACGCAGGGGTTACCCTACGATGAACAAAAGGTAGTTTACATCAAGGGCACCTCCCTTTTCGGGGGCATTACCATCAAAAACATTTAATCGGTTGAGCACCACCACCTATACATCATCTAAGCAGCGGCTCATCAACATTAGCTGCTTTATCATCTGGATGGCTTATGCACTTATCCAAACGGCCTTGCTTTGGTGGTTTGATGTCGACTTCAATTTGGCGCTGAACGATAGCTTGATCAGCGCTACGGTCATCACCTTATGCTGCTTTGTGATTGCAAATGCGTTGAACCATTATCTGCCCCGGAGGAAAGGCTATTTTTATATTGTCATTTGGGGGCTCGTGTTGGCCGCCATCAGTATTTCTGCCGATCGGTGGATTCTCCAGTATGTAATCCAAAATGAAACTTACCTCGATCACATCGACGTCTCCTTACCACTGCGTTTTTTCGTCAATGCACTGCTGATCGCCTGGATAGCCATCATCAATATCCTATGGAATATCCAGCAGGAATACAAAGAAAACGAACAGCATAAGGCCGATGCCGAGCGGCTTGCCCGCGAGGCGGAACTGTATAACCTGCGGCAACAGCTACAACCACATTTTCTTTTCAACAGCCTCAACTCCATCATTGCGCTCATAGGTAGGAAACCGGACGAGGCACGGAACATGACGTTCCAGCTCTCGGACTTCCTTCGAGGCACCTTACGCAAAGACGACCAGCAATTGATTGCCCTTAGGGATGAACTGGAGCATCTGCAACTGTACTTGGAAATCGAGAAGGTCCGGTTTGGCCACCGGTTGGAAACACAGGTTAGCTACGACGACGAGTGCCTGGCCATGACGCTGCCCGCCATGATCATGCAGCCACTGGTCGAAAATGCCATCAAGTACGGATTGTATGACACCACCGAAAAGGTAACCATCAGTGTGGCATGCACTTGCAATGACCGCCTCCTGGAAATACAGATCGAGAACCCGTATGACAACCAGAGCAATAAACCACGCCGGGGCACCGGATTCGGGTTGCGGGGAATCCAACGGAGGCTATTTTTACTGTTCGGCCGCACGGACCTGTTGGAAACCCGGGCAACAACCCATATCTTTACCAGCATAATCAGGATCCCCCAATTATGATCAAGGCTGTACTGGTAGATGATGAACCATTGGCGCGAAGCATGGTTGCCGAGTACCTCGAAGGATACCCGCAAGTAGAGGTCGTCGCTGAGTGCAACGACGGGTTTGAAGGTGCAAAAGCCATCATGCAATATCAGCCCGACCTCGTTTTCCTCGATATCCAGATGCCTAAAATCAACGGCTTCGAAATGTTGGAGATCATCGATAGCCAGCCGGCCGTGATCTTTACCACTGCGTTTGATGAGTATGCGATACAGGCATTTGAACGGCACGCCGTGGACTACTTGCTCAAACCGATAACGAAAACCCGGTTTGACCGTGCCATGGACAAATTCCTCGATAGCCAACAAGCGGATGTAGGCAAGAGAAATACCCGGAGCCTACTGGATAAAATACACCAGACAGACGGCAGGCTGGAGCGCGTGGTCGTAAAGACAGGGGCAAAAATCAAGATTATCCCCGTTAGCAGCATCATTTACCTAGAAGCCGACGACGACTATGTGAAAATCCATACCCAAGAGGGCGTATTCATGAAAAACAAAACGATGGCTTCGTTCGAAGAGCAGCTCGATCCCGCCCAATTTGTACGCGTACACCGATCATTCATCGTCAAAGTTGACCATATCGCCCGACTGGAGCCCCACGAAAAAGATAGCTATGTAGCTGTACTGGCAGACGGAAAACAAGTAAGCGTAAGTAAAAGCGGCTATACCCGCCTCAAACAAACATTAGGAATGTAGACAGGTTTCGCGTAATTTTGTGTTATGTTTGAAACCATGAACAGGATTATCTGCATCATTTTATTGCTACCTATATTTCCCGCCTTTGCGCAAGAGGAAAACCGCGACCAACAAATCAACCAAGCGGTATTCAACAAAATAGAGTACCATTTCAACCTGCAAGAGACAGACTCGATCTATGCATTGGCTGGCCCTAAATTCAAGCAGTCCCTTTCGCTACAGGCATTCCAAACCGTAATGGCCCAGCAATTATATCCGCTCGGGCAAATTCAATCGGCCGAATTGAAGAGCTATGATAAGGGAACGGGCATCTACAAGCTCAATTTCCTCAGCACGCCGCTGCAGGTTGTGCTGGCGCTGGACAGCTCGAATCGGATCGAGACATTCCTCTTCCAACCGTTTGCCGGCGACCCTGTTCCCGAAAAGACCGAAGTTCTTACCTCGCGCAGTCCCGCCACCTCTAAACTCGATGGCTATATCGACTCCATCGCACTTTCCTATAGCCGCAAGGGCCATACACACGCGTTGGCCATTGGCGTGGTCAACGATGGCAAAACAAGCAGTTATTACTATGGGGAGACCGAAAAGGGAAACAAGCAACTGCCCGATGAAAACACGCTG
Organism: Parapedobacter sp. 2B3; assembly: GCF_041925275.1. Taxonomy (NCBI): domain Bacteria; kingdom Pseudomonadati; phylum Bacteroidota; class Sphingobacteriia; order Sphingobacteriales; family Sphingobacteriaceae; genus Parapedobacter; species Parapedobacter sp. 2B3. Next base: position 131,778 of record NZ_JBHEUZ010000011.1, read on the forward strand.
TTTGAAATCGGATCAATCAGCAAGACATTTACAGCGACGCTGCTCGCTTACCTGGTACAAACCGGTCAGCTCAACCTCGACGATCCGATTACCGACTACTTGCCTGATTCGGTGGCTACCAATCCGGATCTACAGCAAATCACGCTGAAACACTTGGCCAACCATACATCGGGCTTACCACGCATGCCTGCAAACATCGACGCCACGGCCGCATCCCATCCACTCGATCCCTATAAAGGCTATACCCAAGCAGCGTTGTATGGCTTCTTGGCAACGTATAAAGCGACTACCCCCCCCGATGATAGCTACGTGTACAGCAACCTGGGATACGGGTTATTGGGCGATATCCTCTCGACCGTATATGGTAAACCGTACAATGAGATGGTACAGGAAATCATCTGCCACCCGCTCGGCCTGAAAAACACCACGGAGTTTCCCGCTCCAGATTCGCAATATGTGGCCAAAGTGTATAACAAGGACGGCAAAGAAACGCCTTTGTGGACATTTGATGCGTTCACGGCGCATGGATCGCTTAAATCTACGGTAAAAGATTTGCTAACCTACGCAAAGGCCCATTTCAAGATGCCCGAAACGGACCTTGAGCACGCCTTGGCCGGCACCCGCCAATTTACTTTTTTCAATCCGCCAGACACTGACATTGGACTGGCGTGGCATATGAACTTGATGGGCGACGAACTTATCTACTGGCACAACGGCGGCACGTTCGGAAGCAGCAGCTATATGGCTTTTTCGCCCGACCGGAAGATGGCGGTTATTGTGCTATCGAATACCGCCGAGCCCGTCGATAGCGTCGGCAGTGCGATTTTAAACTCCATCTTGGCAAGTAAGTGACCACTAAATTTCCTTCCGCAGAATCTCCAACGGTGGCCGTGAGGTTACGCCCCGGCTATTCACCAGCCCGATCAGTACGGTCAGCGATGCGACAACCAGCATCAGCAGCAACAACACTGGGATATCGGGTGTGAATGGGATTTCAAAGCTGAATACGGCCAATGCCCAACTGCCCCCCATCCCCAGCAGCACCCCGGTAAACGAAGCGATAAGCCCTAAAAAGAAATACTCAAGGGCCGTAATTACCAAAATCTGCTTCCTCGTAGCTCCCATGGTACGCAACAATACACCTTCCCTGATGCGTTGGTACTTGCTGATCATAACCGATGCTATCAATACGACAAAGCCGGTAAGGATGCTGAACCCACCCATAAACCGGATCACGAAACCGATCTTGTCAAGTATGGCATCCAGCACTGACAAGATCAGCCCCAAGTCAATAATGGAAACATTGGGGAACTGCTGCACCATTGCCTGCTGCATACGGGCTGAGGTCGCCTCGTCGGGCACACGGGTCATCAATACATGGAATTGTGGAGCATCGTTAATGACACCCTCCGGAAAAATCAGCCGGAAATTGGTCTGCACCCTGTTCCAATCGACCTCCCTGAAGCTACCGACAATCGTGGGTATGCGGACACCTTGCACATTGAATAGCAACTCGTCTCCGATTTCTACCCGGATACGGCGGGCATACCCTTCTTCAAGCGATACCCTTGCGGTATCTCCCCCGATCGTTTCCCCCAGCCATTTACCCGCGGTAATCTTTTCCGAATCTGTCAGTTCCGACCGGTATGTCGACCGCAACTCACCCCCCAGCGCGCGGCGGGAAACATCAAGGGTACTATCGCGTCTGGCGGCGTCGGCAGTAATGCCGTTGATGGCTTCCAATTGCACCGTTACGATCGGTACCTCATCCAATACGGGCAAACCTTGGGCGGCAACCAATTGGGCCACTTCGGCTTTCTGCGACGATTGGATATCAAACAATACCATATTGGGCTGGTTCTCGCTAGACGACAGGGAGACGCGGGTTATCAGCATCCCCTGTACGGAAAATAAGGTCGCAATAAATGCCGTACCCAGTCCAATCGCGACAATCAAGATGACGGTCTGGTTATTGGGCCTGAATAGGTTGGAGAGTCCCTGCCGCCATAGGTAACTCCATGACGACGGGAAAAAACGCTTAACCAGCCATACGAGGAGGCTCGCCGCGGCATACAGCACCAGGAATGACAGTGCCACACCCACTGTAAATGCCAGTGTCTGCCCCACGCCATCCAATTGCAGATAGGCGTAGCCGAAAACAAACAGTCCGATGAGACCATATATCAGCCAACTCCAACGGTCCCTCACCGGGCTTGGCGCATCCAGCGACAGCCGCAAGGTGTTCAATGGAGCAATATTGCGGATGCCGATCAGCGGCAGCAATGCGAATAGCGCCGATATACAGACCCCCAGCCCAATACCTTGGGCAATGGCCCACCACGAGATATCACTGCTGATGGTTACCGGCACGAAATCGCGGAGCACCAACGGCAACAGTTGCTGGATGAACGTACCCAACAACGCGCCGATGACCGAACCGGCCAACCCGACGCCCAACACTTGGACAAGGAAAATCAAAAATGCCTGCCGCGAACTCGCCCCCAAACAACGTAATATGGCGATGCTATTGAGTTTTTCTTTGATATAGATGTGTATGGCGCTCGATACACCGATGCATCCCAACAGCAACGCCACAAATCCCACTAACGACAGGAACTTGTTCAAGTCGGCAAATGACCGCCCCGTTTCACGCTTCCGCGAAGCAATGGTATCATACCCCATGCGCTGCACTTCCAGCAACGAATCGAGCCCACTGGCAAGCGCATCGGCATCCGAACCCTTCGCCAACTGGAAATAGTAACTGTAATTGATGCGGCTGCCCTTCTGGTTCAAACCCGTCGCCGGCAGGTACTCCAGCGGGATGAACACCGCTGGGGCTACCGTAGTGGAAAGGCCACTTTGCCCGGGAGCCCGTTCAAGACGGCCGGCTATTTCGAACGTCACCTCCCCGATTTTCACCGAATCACCTACCTCGGCATCGAATTGGAGCATGAGCGTCTTGTCTACCAATGCCTGCCGCTGTCTCCTGAACGTGGCCCCGGCCGCTTCCGGCACGGTTTCCAACTGCCCGTAATAAGGGAACTCACCGCCCAGGGCCCTTACCTCCACCAAGCGGGTACCGCCATTATGGACAAAAAGCACCATCGATGCGAAACTTTGCTCCGCAGAATAACCTGTGCTTAATCGTTGTACCGAATCTACGATAGCCTGCCCCTCTACCGAAAGCTCGCGGTTGCTATGGAGCACCAAATCCGCTCCGATCAGGCCGGCAGCCTGCTTGTCGATATCCTTTGCAAGATTGTCTCCAAAGGAAAAGATGGCTACCAACGCCGCGATACCGATGATGATGGATGAGATGAAGAGGAACAGCCTGGAGCGGTTGCGACGGCTGTCGCGCCACGCCATGCGGGCTATCCAACGGAATGCAGTCTTTTCGCGATCGGGCATCATCGGTTCGTTTTGTCTATCATCGAATCTGACACCACTTGGCCGCCTTTCATGCGGATAATCCGCTGTGTCTTTGACGCCAACTCCAAATCATGGGTTACCAATACCAATGTGGTACCCATATCGTGGTTGAGATCAAATAGTAGCTTTTCAACGTTCTCGCTCGTTTCGGCATCGAGGTTTCCCGTGGGCTCGTCGGCAAAGAGGATGCGCGGCGCATTGGAAAATGCCCGGGCGATGGATACCCGTTGCTGTTCGCCCCCCGACAACTGCAATGGATAGTGATGCCCACGGTCGGCCAAACCTACCTTATCCAGTAGGTCAAGTGCTACCTGCCGGCTGTTGCCTGCGCCACGCAGTTCGAGCGGCACCATTACATTCTCCAATGCCGTCAGTGTAGGCAATAATTGGAAATTCTGGAAAACGAAACCAACATATTGGTTGCGTACCCGCGCCCGCTCGTCTTCGGTGAGCGTATCCAGCGACACCCCATTCAGCACGATACTGCCCACACTGGCCCGGTCCAATCCGGCGCAGAGCCCCAACAACGTAGTCTTACCACTGCCCGAGGGACCCACGATCGAAACCGTCGACGCTACCGCCACCTCAAAGTTGATCTGGTGGAGCACCGTGAGCGATTTGCCCGCGCTTTGATAAGTCTTGCCGACTTCCCGCACACTTAATATCGTATCCATTTATCTCCTTTTCCGTAAAAATAAATTTATTCGGCTCCCATACAAGGAGCCACCAACCAAATAAAACAATAAATAGGTAGTTTTGACTTTGGTCTGACTGTCTTGTTACACCATAAACGCCTGCTGGATGAAATAGCGGGAACATGACTGTAAAACGGGAACATGATTGTAAAAATAATATTACAGCTTCGGGCAGTCACTATTTTTATTTCAATATTGCACCCTATATCGCACCATGAATTTCCAGACGATGACCATCAAACAGCAAGTCTTTGCCCTTTTAGCACTTATTTGCGGCATACATACCGCATGGGCACAAAATAAACCTTTGGATCACGATGCCTACGATGGCTGGGAAACCATCTCTTCATCCGCGATCACTGACGATGGGCACTTTATCTATTACATCGTAAACCCACAGGCAGGCGATGGCAGGCTGGTAATCACCAATCCGCACAACCAACAGGTAGGCCGTATCGACCGGGCTTCCAAGGCCAATTTTTCTCCCAACGGCAATTATCTCCTTGCGCACATCGAGCCATTCTACGAAGAAACACGGGCGGCCAAGATAAAAAAGAAAAAAGCGGACGAAATGCCGAAAGATTCGTTAGCCATCTTCTCCCTGGAAACGGCAGCGCTACAGAAGATACCCTTCGTAAAATCGTACAAGCTACCCGTGGAACCGGGTGATTATGTTGCTTACATCACTGAACGGCCGCTGGTACCGGAAGACACCACGAACGCCGAGAACGTCGGCAACAAAAAAACGGATCGCAAGAAACCGCAACCGACATTACATATACGACACCTTTCCAATGGTACAGATACCACCATTGACCGCGTGGAGACCTATGAATTTAGCATCGACGGGAAGGTGCTGGTATATGTTAGAAAGGCCGAAGAAAAAGATAGCATCGGCGCGGATGCCGGACTATATTATTACGATTTCGCAACGAAGCAATCCCGGCATATCAGTCGGGGGAAAGGCAGCTACAAAAATATTACCTTTGACGATGCATCCCTACAATTGGCCTTCACAGCAGACAAGTCGCCTGAAAAATCGCTCCAAAAGGCATTCGATCTCTATTATTACGCCCCCGGGCAAGACAGTGCCATCATCATCGCATCCCGCGCCGCCAATGGCATGCCCAACGGATGGTATGTAAGCGGCGAGGGGGATGTGCGGTTCAGCAAAAACGGCGAGAAGCTCTTCTTTGGCATCGCGCCTATCCCACGGGTGAAAGACACCACGCTGGTGGACTTTGAACATGCAAACGTCGACATCTGGCACTGGAAAGACGATTATTTGCAAACGCAGCAGCTGGTCAACCTGAGCCGCGAACAAAACAGGAGCTACCTGGCCGTCACCTACCCCAAACAGGGGCGCAAGGTGATAGCTTTGGCCGATGAGCAACTTCCAGACATCCGGCTGACCGACGATGCCGACAATATGTACATCCTGGCCACCACCGATGTAGGTCGGCGCATCGAGACCCAATGGCGCACCGGTGCCTTTGAAGATATATACACCGTTTCCACCGTGGATGGTGCCCGGAAAAAAATCGCGGAGCACGTCCGTGGCCGTATCCATATGTCGCCGACGGGCAACTACATCACCTGGTTCAACCGGTCAGACGGAAATTGGTACAGCCACGACATCCAAGCGGGCAATACGATACAGCTAAACACAGACTTGCCTGTCAGCTTTGCAGATGAAGACAACGATGTTCCCGACGACCCGAGCGACTACGGCGTGGCGGGCTGGAGCAAGGACGACGAGGAAATCTTCATTTACGACAAATACGATATATGGGCGTTCCGCCCGGACGGATCTAAGCGCAGGCTGGTTACCAATGGGGCTGGAAGGAGCAGCCAAACAACGTTCCGATACCATGAAATGGAAGAAAGCCGCTTGGATCGGTATCGGCAAAGACGGGGTGCAACGGCCGATGCAACCGTCATTGACACCAGGAAGCCATTGGTTTTATCGGCTTTCAACCATATCACGAAAGAAAGCGGTTGGTACCGGGCCAACGGCGACAATAACCGGGACCCGAAGGAAATGGCGGTAGGCCCCTATCGTTACAACCAGGCGAAACGTGCCCTGGATGCCGACACCTATATCTACACCAAGGAGAATTACGTTTCCTCGCCGGATGTTTACGTATCGGCAGATTTTGTGAAAGAAACCAAACTGAGCGGCATCAACCCGCAGCAACAGCAATATAACTGGGGTACGGCCGAACTGGTTAAATGGACCACCCCGATGGGCCATGAGGCCGAGGGGATCCTCTACAAGCCCCAAGACTTCAACCCTGATAAAAAATACCCCATCATTGCCTATTTCTATGAAGAACTGTCGGATGGCCTGTACAACTACATTCCCCCTACCCCAACGCCTTCACGGCTCAACATCAGTTTCTTTGTGAGCAACGGTTACCTTGTTTTTGCTCCCGATATCCACTACGAAACGGGGCACCCCGGCCGGTCGGCCGAGGAATACGTCAATTCGGGAATGGAGGAATTACAAAAATACCCTTGGGTTGATGGCGATAGGATGGGCATCCAGGGCCAAAGTTGGGGTGGTTACCAGGTAGCCCATCTGATTACACGTACCGACAGGTATGCAGCAGCATGGGCGGGGGCACCCGTGGTAAACATGACCTCCGCGTACGGTGGCATCCGATGGCAGAGCGGGATGAACCGACAATTCCAGTATGAACGGACGCAAAGCCGCATCGGGGCCACCCTATGGGAAAAACCCGAGTTATACATTGAGAACTCCCCGTTATTCCATTTGCCCAATGTAACAACCCCGGTGGTCATCATGCACAACGATGAGGATGGCGCGGTGCCGTGGTACCAAGGCATCGAAATGTTCACTGCGCTACGCCGGTTGCAAAAGCCTGTTTGGTTGTTAAATTACAACGGCGAGGCACACAACCTCGTCCATCGTCAAAACCGAAAGGATATCCAGCGTCGCGAACTCGAGTTTTTCGATCATTTTCTGAAAGGGAAACCGGCAGCTCCATGGATTGAACATGGTGTACCCGCCACGCTCAAAGGCATTGACTGGGGCTTCGGCGAATGATTAAACTACAGGGATTAACTGTATGCATTTGCCCCCTTGCCGTCTATTTTTCACAAAAGCATAGTCAAGTCGCCACAAAATCGATTATTTCGCATTTATTTTTAAATAATATTGAAATTTTTCCAACGAAATCAATGAAATGTCATTTTTTTTTTCGAATATTGAACCGAAAATTAAAAAACAACACAACATACAGGCAAAACTAATAAAAATTCAATGTCAGGATTAAGATTCAAGGCGGTAGAGACCGCGGTTTCGCGATTAAATCGAACCGATACCCACGAAACAACTAAACCCTCCCTGTTTTTCGGAAAGAATGTGTTCACAACAGCAAAGATGAAGGAATACCTTCCTAAGAATGCCTATGAAGAACTGACGGAAACCATAGACAGCGGCAGGCCCATCACCCACGATCTTGCCGAGCATATCTCCCAGGCAATGAAAAGCTGGGCTATCACCAATGGTGTAACGCATTACACCCACTGGTTCCAGCCATTGACCGGCGCCACCGCAGAGAAACACGATGCGTTCTTCGAACCCCTGCCCGATGGTTCGGCCATCGACAAGTTCACCGCCAGCGCGTTGGTACAGCAGGAACCCGACGCATCCAGCTTCCCCAACGGCGGCATACGCAACACCTTCGAGGCCCGCGGTTACACCGGATGGGACCCATCGTCGCCGGCTTTTATTTATGAGACCGGTGGCAGCAAAACGCTTTGCATCCCCACGATTTTCGTTTCCTATACCGGCGAGGCGCTCGATTACAAGGCCCCGTTGCTGAAAGCCATCAATGCCCTCGACAAAGCCGCGGTAGACGTAGCCAATTTCTTCGATAAATCGATCACCAAGATAACAGCATCATTGGGTATTGAGCAGGAATATTTTTTGGTAGACCTCGCCTTATTTAATGCACGCCCTGACTTGCAGCTCACCGGCCGCACGCTATTCGGCCACATGTCTGCCAAGGGGCAACAGCTGGAAGACCACTATTTCGGTGCCATCCCCGAGCGGGTACTGGCATTTATGGTCGACCTCGAGCAGGAAGCGCTCAAATTGGGCATCCCATTAAAAACACGCCATAACGAAGTGGCCCCTTCCCAATTTGAGTGTGCGCCCATGTTCGAAGAAATCAACTTGGCGATAGACCATAATCAATTATTGCTCAATTTGATGGAGCAAGTGGCGCTCCGGCACAAATTCAAAGTGCTGATCCACGAGAAGCCGTATGCAGACATCAATGGCTCAGGCAAGCACAACAACTGGTCGATGATTACCAATACCGGTGTGAATTTGCTGTCGCCGGGGAAAACACCGAAGACCAACCTGATGTTCCTGACGTTTTTCGTCAACGTAATCAAAGCCGTCCATGAACATGCGGACCTGATGCGGGCATCGATCGCCAGCGCAGGCAACGACCACCGCTTGGGTGCCAACGAGGCACCTCCGGCCATTATTTCCATCTTCCTCGGCAGTCAACTCAATGCGGTGCTCGATGAAGTGGAAACCGCCCGGGTAGCCAAGAAGGTGAAAAATGAGGCATTGCTATGGCACGGCATCCCCAAAATCCCGCAATTGCAACTCGATAACACCGATCGCAACCGGACATCCCCCTTTGCCTTCACCGGCAATAAATTCGAGTTCCGGGCGGTAGGTTCGGCCTCCAACAGCGCCAGTCCGATGACCGTACTCAGCGCCATCGTAGCCAACCAACTCATCGAGTTTAAAACGGAGGTCGACAAACAGATCAAGAAAGGCACGAAAAAAGATCTTGCTCTGCTCAACGTTGTACGCAAATACATCAAAGAATCGAAAGCGATCCGGTTTGAGGGCAACGGCTACAGCAAAGAATGGGAAGAGGAAGCCCACAAACGTGGACTGTCGAACATCAAGACCACACCGAAAGCACTGGACGTGTATGTGAGTGAACGGTCGTTGGATATGTTCGAGAACCTAGCCATATTCACCAAGCGGGAGAGCGAAGCCCGCCATGAAATCCTACTGGAAAACTACTTCAAGAAAATCCAGATCGAGGCCCGCGTTATCGGAGAGATCGTAACCAGCCTGGTGGCTCCCGCAGCATTCAACTACCAGAACGTTCTCATTGAGAATATAAAGGGACTGAAGGATTTGGGACTGAAAGCGGAAGCATACGGATCGCAAGCCAATTTGGTAGAACGTATTTCCAACCACATCAATACCATCTTGGTCGATGCCGAAGCGATGCGCCAGGAACGCAAGAAAGCAAACGTCCTTGAAGATGCACGCGAAAAAGCGATCGCTTACGACACGAAGGTGAAACCGTATTTCGACAAAATCCGATACCATCTGAATAAGTTGGAGCAGATTGTGGACGACCGGCAGTGGCCGTTGCCGAAACTGCGCGAACTCCTGTTCGTACGGTAAGGTAATACGAATCCATATCGCACAAATAACACGAGGCCTCCTTATACGGGAGGCCTCGTGTTATTTGTTAAGGCACCTGCTCAAAAAAATCAAAAAAGGGTTGCACAACCCAACCATACCGCGTATATTTGCAACCGTTGCGTGGATACACGCACAAATCAATTCCTCTTCAAAAGTAGGTCTTGGTTTATAAAGAAGTGGCGAGAGACTGGCTCAATGACCCACTGGCAACCATCCGCAAACGGTGGAAAAGGTGCCAATTCCTGTCCCTGCAAAGATTGGCTGGGAGCATATAAATGATAAGACAAATGAACACGTACCCAACAAGTAGTATCCTTAGCCCAACTTCCGGAAAACCCGGAGGAAGCCGCATTCAGCCTATTGCCGCTATGCCATCCCGAATGTGCAGCGGGATGATGCGGTGCCGTACCTGCTGTTGACCCCACGCACACACACCGTCCACCATACATGCCGCTGCCCAACGAGGCGGGTATGTACCGGACAGCGCTTATCCATTGAGCACACAAGTTAATCCAACATAAGTAAGTTTATTAAAAAAGTTGAATCATGGCTAATGAAAATCTGAAATTTGAAACGCTGCAAGTACACGCCGGACAAGAGGCCGACCCCACCACGGGTTCACGTGCCGTACCGATTTACCAAACCACTTCTTTCGTATTCAACAGCGCGGAACATGGGGCAAACCTCTTTGCGTTGAAGGAGTTTGGAAATATCTATACCCGGATCATGAATCCGACCACCGATGTGTTTGAAAAACGGATGGCAGCGCTCGAGGGCGGTGTAGCGGGTCTCGCAGTCGCTTCGGGCCAATCGGCACAGTTTATCGCTCTGACCAATATTCTGGAAAGCGGTGACAATTTCGTTACGGGGTCCAGTCTGTATGGCGGCACGTATAACCAATTCAAGGTATCGTTCAAGCGATTGGGCATCGAGGCCCGGTTTGCGAAAAACGAAAAGCCGGAAAACATCGAGGCTGCAATCGATGATAAAACCAAGGCCATTTATGTGGAAACCATAGGCAACCCCAGTTTCAGCATCCCCGATTTCGACCGCATCGCCGCAATAGCCAAAAAATATGACCTCCCCCTCATTGTCGACAATACGTTCGGGTGCGGTGGTTATCTATTCAAACCATTGGAGCACGGCGCGCATGTGGTGGTAGCTGCGGCGACAAAGTGGATCGGTGGGCATGGCAATAGCATCGCCGGCATCATTGTAGACGGCGGCAATTACAATTGGGGAAATGGTAAATTCAAGCAGTTCAGTGAACCCTCCGAAGGTTACCACGGGCTCGTATTCAGCGATGTTTTCGGTGTGGACGGCCCTTTTGGCAACATCCAGTTCGCTATCCGCGCACGGGTAGAAGGACTGCGTGATTTCGGACCGGCGTTGTCGCCTTTCAACTCGTTCCTATTACTGCAGGGGCTGGAAACGCTTTCGCTGCGTGTACAACGACACGTAGACAACACATTGGAAGTGGCCAAGTGGTTGGAGCAGCATCCGCAGGTAGAAAAAGTGAAGTACCCCGGATTGAAAAGCGACCCGAACCACGCCAATGCACAGAAATACCTCAAGAATGGCTTCGGCGCGGTACTTTCGTTCACCATCAAGGGCGGCGCTGAAAAAGCAAATGCATTCATAGATAACTTGAAACTCATCAGCCATTTGGCTAACGTGGGCGACACCAAGACGCTTGTCATCCACCCGGCCGCCACTACGCACCAGCAATTGTCGGCACAGGAACAAGCAGAAGCGGGCGTGTATCCGGGCGAACTGCGGTTGGCCGTGGGTATCGAACACATCGACGATATCAAGGGCGATCTGCAACAGGCGTTTGACCAAGTGAAATAGCTTCCCATCACCGAGCAATCCAACCAACCATGGGCATATCGACATTCAACTATCCGAAAACATTCAAACTCGAAAACGGGAAGCGAATCAGGAACCTCAGCATTGGGTACCATACCTATGGCCAACTCAATGAACGGAAGGACAATGTGATATGGGTTTGCCATGCGCTTACGGCAAATGCCGATGTGTTTGGATGGTGGCCTGGATTGTTCGGTGAAAAGGACTTTTTTAACCCGGCGGAGCATTTCATCGTCTGCGCCAATATCATCGGGTCGCCGTACGGCAGCACCAACCCACTGAGTACCAACCCGGTCACTGGCTATCCTTACTACCTATCGTTCCCGCAGTTTTCGATCCGGGACATGGCTGCCGCCCATGCGTTGCTGGCCGACCATCTCGGCATCGGAAAAATAGCTGTGGTCATCGGCGGGTCGTTGGGCGGCCAGCAAGCATTGGAATGGGCTATCGCCGACCCCGATCGGATTCGTAACCTGGTATTGGTAGCGACAAACGCAGCACACTCTCCCTGGGGCATTGCCTTTAACGAAAGCCAGCGACTGGCCATCAGCACCGACCGGACGTTTTATGCAAACATACCCAATGGCGGCGCCAAGGGATTGAAAGCGGCCCGTAGCATCGCGCTCCTCTCTTACCGCGGCTACGATACCTATGGTGCCACGCAATTGGAAACATCCGACGACAAGCAGGATGATTTCAGGGCCTCTTCGTACCAGAATTACCAGGGTGAGAAATTGGTTAAACGTTTCAATGCCTACAGCTATTGGCTCCTCAGCAAAGCGATGGACGGACATAACGTGGGCCGCGGACGCCAAAGCGTACCCGATGCCCTTCGCCTGGTACAGGCGAAAACGCTCGTTATTGGCATTGACACAGACCTATTGTTTCCGGTGGAAGAGCAGAAGTTCCTGGCTAAGCATATTGCCGGCGCGAAATACGCGGAAATCAATTCCTTCTACGGGCACGATGGATTTCTCATCGAGACAAAGCGCATTGCCGAAGTACTTGCCGACTTCTTAAACATGGGTGGAGACCAACCTATCACGACCAGTTACCGCCGTGTGGGTTAAACTATTTTTATCTTTTATATCAAAACAACAACATTGACTGCAAACATGGACAACAAACTAACCCTGGGTATTTTCGGATTCGGTGTGGTGGGACAAGGGCTATACGACATCATCAGTACCAAACACCTCAACCTCGCCATCAAAAAATTTGTTATCAAACACCCCGAAAAGGAACGCACCCTTCCGGCCGAATTATTTACGACCGATGCAGCCTTGGTATTGGACGATCCAGCAATCAACACGGTCGTGGAGTTGATTGACGACGCCGATGCCGCCTTCGACATTGTGGCACGTGCACTCCGATCGGGCAAGAATGTGGTATCGGCAAATAAGAAGATGATTGCCACACATCTCCAAGAACTGGTGGAAATCCAAAACCAGCACGGCACGAGCTTGCTATACGAAGGTGCGGTATGCGGAAGCATTCCCATCATCAGGAACTTGGAAGAATATTACGACAATGAGTTGCTGCACTCCATCTCGGGCATCTTCAATGGTTCGTCCAACTATATACTCTCCAAGATATTCAATGAAAACCTCGCCTACGACACGGCGCTGCGGCAGGCACAAGAGCTGGGGTTTGCCGAGACGGACCCAACGCTCGATGTGGGGGGCTTTGACCCCAAGTTTAAACTCGCCATTGTCGCTTCGCACGCATATGGGCTTTATATTTCCCCGGATACCATCCTCAATATTGGCATCGATAAACTGCGTACGGCCGACATCCGCTTTGCGAACGAGAAGAACGTTCGGCTAAAGCTCGTGCCCACGGCGCGTGAAATCAATGACAAAGCGGTTATCCTATACGTGTTACCCAAGTTGGTTAGGCCCGATAATATCCTCTATAATGTAGAAAATGAATACAATGGCGTATTGGTCAAAGCCGCTTTTGCCGATGAGCAATTTTTCTATGGCAAAGGCGCCGGGGGCCACCCTACCGGATCGGCCGTACTTTCGGATATCGCCGCCTTACGGTATGGCTACCGATACGAATACAAGAAACACATCGATGCCGGTGGATTGCGGTATAGCACCGATTGGGAAATCTCGGTGTATCTCCGTTACGAAGATGAACGACTCGTCGAAAAGCTCGGGTTTACCTCCATCAGTGAACGGTATTATGCCCAAGATTTCAAATATGTCATTGGCAGGATAAGTTTACGGCAGATTTTGGAAAACAAGGCCGACATCGATCGCGACGGTGTATTTATCGCCGAAATCGACTAATAAATCATTTGTTTGTAACAAAACGACTGTACGCCAAACATAAGACACGTTTGTGCACTTTAATTAATATCTTGTACAGATTGTAACACGTTAAAAATATATTGCGTCATGCAGAGCACCGTTGTGTCTTTTATTGCATTGTTTGGCGTTCCGGCCTTTGTGCAGCAGCAGCAGCACGAGACGACAGCCGCAGAGAGCCCTTGGCGGGCCTATGGTTATATTGCATTGGCCGCGATTGTGTTGATTATTGTCGTGGCGGTTCTCATCAAGAAACAGCACCGCAAATTCAACGAGTAAGCCAATCCGCCCTTGGCGGGCGGATTGGCGTTGTTACGACTCCCTTTTCAAACCGAACTTCTCGATTTTACTGTATAGATGGCTCCGTTGGATATCGATTTCATCGGCCGTTTTAGACACGTTCCATCCGTTCTTTTCCAACTTATACTTGATAAATTCCATTTCCGTATGGTCTTTGAAATCCTGGAACGATGGAAAATCATCGTAGTTAATGGCGCTATTTTCGGGTGCAACGCAATCCGCATCCTCCTCGTTTGTTACGACACGCTCCACCATAGCCGTTACCGCACTAGGGTTGGCAAAAGCGCACACGTCTTTATCGGTTATTTCTTTATCGCTCAGGATAATCAATCGCTCCACCATGTTACGCAATTCACGGATATTACCGGTCCATGGCAATGCTTTCAACGCCTCCATTGCCGCTGCTGTGATTTTCTTCACAGGCATATTGTATTCCCCGCAAACCTCGTCGCAAAATTGCTCCGCCAACACAGGGATATCCTCTTTCCGTTCAGTCAATGGTGGCACATGGATGATGATCACGCTCAACCGGTGGTAGAGGTCCATGCGGAAATTACCGGCATCGATTTCCTTAAGCAAATCCTTATTGGTCGCTGCGATGACACGGACATTCACACTGATTTCCTTCTCTCCGCCCACCCGGGTCACCTTATTTTCCTGCAGCGCCCGAAGCACCTTGGCCTGCGCCGAAAGGCTCATATCACCGATCTCGTCCAGAAACAATGTACCATTATCAGCCTGTTCGAACTTACCGATGCGTTGTTTTATGGCCGACGTGAAAGAACCTTTTTCATGTCCGAAAAGTTCACTTTCGATCAACTCGGACGGTATAGCGGCACAGTTTACCTCGATGAGGGGTGCATCCGCCCGCGACGACTTTTCATGGAGCCACCGGGCCACCAGCTCCTTGCCACTACCGTTCGCCCCGGTTACCAGTACACGGGCATCCGTGGGCGCCACCCGCTCGATGGTCTCCTTGATGCGCTGGATGGCTTCCGAATCGCCCAATATATCGCGTGTTTTACTAACTTTACGCTTCAGCACCTTGGTTTCCGTAACCAACGTACCCCGTTCGAGCGCGTTGCGTACGGTTATCAACAACCGATTCAGGTCGGGCGGCTTGGAAATAAAGTCATATGCGCCCTTTTTGCTGGCTTCGACCGCTGTTTCTATGGTACCATGCCCCGATATCATGATAAAGGGCAAATCCGGCTTGATGGCCAGCGCTTCAGTAAGCACTTCCATGCCGTCCATCTTGCTCATTTTGATATCGCAAAGTACCAGGTCTATGTTTTCCTTCTTGATGATAGCCAAGCCCTCGGTACCATTGTCGGTATCGAGCACCTTATAGTCTTCGTACTCCAGAATTTCACGCAGCGTACTCCGGATGGCACGCTCGTCGTCGATAATTAGTATTTTGGTCATATTCTATTCCTACGTAAAAAAGGCAAACCCTATAAGCCGGATTCTGTACCCCTCGCCCAAGGCGAGGGACTTCTATCATTTATCTAGGCCTGCCATCACTGGCAGGCTCAAGCGGTCTACCCGTTGCGGTCTCCATCTCGTCTAAGACGAGATAGAATGGAGACGAGCAGCCTCCTGGTATCCGCAACCTATTTGACCTTTCAACCCCCGGGGTTTACCGCGATGCATGTCGCCATGCAAAGCCGTGGGCTCTTACCCCACGTTTTCACCCTTATCTCGCCTGAGGCGAGACGGTTTATTTTCTGTGGCACTTTCCGTATCACGCCTCTCAGCGTGACCCTTCCCGTTAGGAAGCGGGGTGCCCTGCGTTGTCCGGACTTTCCTCCCTCCTGCCCGTGGCAGCAGGGCGATAGAACAGGTTTGCCTCGATGCAAAGGTACACAATAAGTTATTAAGTTTGAAGCGTGTGGCCTGTGTACGCGGTAAAACCGTATCTTTGTCTACCATGACAGCATCGCAAACGGTAAAGCCTTACAAAGATACAGACGCAGATAAAAAACAGCAGGTGGCCGATATGTTCGACAACATCTCGGGCACTTATGACTTCCTCAACCATTTCATGTCGTTGGGTATCGACATAATCTGGCGGAAAAAAGCCATCCGCGCACTCAAAGCGAGTAAGCCCCGGCGACTCCTCGATGTGGCTACCGGTACAGGTGATTTTGCGCTGGAAGCGATTAAGATACTCCAACCCCAAAAAGTTATCGGGGTTGATATCTCGGCAGGGATGCTCGCCATAGCCCGCGAAAAGATAACCAAGAAAGGCCTCAGCGACCAGTTTGAGGTTGCCCTTGCCGATTCGGAAAACCTGCCTTTCATGGACGGCACATTCGACGCCGTGACGGTCGCGTTCGGCGTGCGCAATTTCGAAAACCTCGAGAAAGGCCTCACCGATATCCATCGGGTACTCAAGCCAGGCGGCAAGGCAGTCATCCTTGAATTTTCGAAACCCAAGGGCTTCCCAATCAAACAGCTGTACCACTTTTACTTCAACCATGTTACCCCCCTTATCGGCAAAGTCTTCTCCAAAGACTACCGTGCATACAGCTACCTCCCCGAATCCGTTGCACAATTCCCGGATGGCAAGCAATTCACGGACATCCTCCAACGTGTGGGGTTCGGCAAGGCGTTGGCCCGCCCGCAGACATTCGGCATTTGCACTATCTATATCGCAACGAAATGAAACAGCGGAGCCAAATCGCCCTTTGCTGCTTGGTCTGCCTGCTGATGGGCGCATTTGCCGCAAACGCCCAGCAACGGTACCAACGGTGGGGTGGTGGCGTGGACGACGAGCGCCTGCATTTCGGTTTCAGTTTCCACTATATCAATGCCGACTATAAATTTGACCTAAAGGATTCATGGCTAGACAAGGGCTACGCAAGTGTGACTTCTCCTTTTTCACACAATATCGGCTTAGGCTTACTGGCCGATGCGAAACTAACGGATAACCTCAATCTCCGCCTCCAGCCCAATTTACGGTTCATGAATATTGACGTGAACTTCGACCAAGAGGTGCATACGATCCACCGTTCCGACATCGGTATCCCTTTGTTGTTGAAATTCAAGTCTGACCGGAAGACGAATATGCGGGGCTACCTGGTCGGTGGCGGGGAAGTGGCTTTCAATGTTTCCCCAAGTAAAAGATACGACGGCAATGTAGATATCATGACCAATCGCAGTTACCTTGCGTATACCGCCGGGATCGGTTTTGACATCTATTTCGAATTTTTTAAAATGTCGCCGGAAATCCGGTGGGTGCAAAGTATCGGGAACCTACTGGACGACCGGCCCCAACATACGTTCACCAATGATTCGCCGCTGGATCGACTTTATATGCGGAGTTTCCAGGTGAGCTTGTATTTTGAGTGAGGGTTGTGAGGTTGTGGAGTTGATGTCTAGTGTCTCATGTCTAATGTCTCATATCTAATATCTAATGTCTAATGTCTAAAAAAACAGTATTCATCACGGGAGCCAGTGCCGGTATCGGCGAAGCGTGCGCACGGACGTTCGCCCGCGAAGGTTACGACCTGCTGTTGGCAGCCCGCCGCATCGACCGTTTGGAAGCATTGGCGGCACAGCTAATGCATGATTTCGGCACATCGGCCTATACGTTGGCGCTCGATGTCCGCGACGCAGATGAGGTGTCAACGGCGTTCAACAACATTCCTGAGCACTGGCGGCAGGTGGACGTGCTGGTGAATAACGCTGGCCTGAGCCAGGGGCTCGACCCGATATACGAGGGAGACATTGGCGATTGGGACCGGATGATAGACACTAACATCAAGGGGTTGCTGTACATTACGCGTACGGTGGTCCCCGGTATGGTGGCAAGGAAGCAGGGACATATCATCAATATCGGCTCCATTGCCGCCAAGGAGGTGTACCCTAAAGGCAATGTGTACTGCGCCACCAAGCACGCTGTCGATGCACTTACCCAAGGTATGCGTATCGACCTGCTCGACAAACATATTAAGGTAACCGCCATCCACCCGGGCATGGTTGAAACCGAGTTTTCGGAAGTACGCTTCAAGGGCGACACGGAACGGGCAGCCGCCGTGTACGACCGCATTGCGCCACTCTTGGCCGAGGACATCGCCGAGGCTGCCTGGTTTGCTGCCTCCCGGCCCAAACATGTCAATGTGAACGACATGGTGATCATGCCTACCATGCAGGCCACCGCCACTATTGCTATCCGGGAGTGACCTTTTTCAATTAAAACGATTATTCTTTTGTCGCTTTGGCCGATACTTGTATTTTCGCATTTCCCTAATTTGCACCGTGATGAAATATATCCGTACCAATTTGCTTGCACTTATGACTGTAGTTACCACATCCGCACTCGCTGCGCCATCCATCCGATTCGAAGTATCCTTCAAGGAACCGCAGGCACATTACGCCGAGATAAAAATGGAAATATCAGACCTTCGCAAAGACCATATCGATGTGAAGATGCCTGTATGGACTCCGGGGTCATATCTGGTGCGTGAATATGCGCGCCATGTCGAAAGTGTAGAAGCGTGCGATGCTGACGGTGCCTACCTCGCGGTGGAAAAGGTTAACAAAAACACCTGGCGCATCCAATCGGCCAAGGCAAAAAAAGTGACGTTCAGCTATCGCATATATGGGTTTGAAGTATCGGTACGCACCAACTTTATCGATGATAGCCATGCGTTCCTCTCACCTGCGGCTACGTTCATGTATGTAGATGGGATGCTCGACCAGCCGGTGGAGGTAACCGTTATCCCGCATGCCAACTGGGCCAACATATCCACCGGCTTGGAGACTGTTGCGGGCAAACCAAACACGTTCCATGCAGCGGACTTCGACATCCTGTTTGACTCGCCGATCGAAGTGGGAAATCAAGACGTATTCACCTTCGATGCTGCGGGCGTGCACCACGAAATCGCCATGGTAGGCGGTGGGAACTACGATAAAGAGCGGCTGAAGGCCGATTGTGCCGCTATCGTGGAAGAAGCAACGGCCATATTCGGCGTAAACCCCAACAAGCGGTACGTATTCATTGTGCACAACTACCAGTCGGGCGGCGGGGGCCTGGAACACCTCAATTCAACCGTATTGGGTGCCAGCAGAAACGGCTACCAGAGTGAACGCTCGTACGTGGGTTTCCTCGGCCTGGTAGCCCACGAGTACTTCCACCTATGGCATGTGAAGCGGCTCCGCCCCTTCGAGCTTGGCCCGTTCGACTATGACAACGAAAACTATACCTCAGCCTTGTGGATCATGGAAGGCTTCACCGCCTACTATGACAACCTGTTGCTCCGCCGTTGCGGCTTTCTTGATGAGAGCGGATACCTGCAAGCCATCGCCAACGATGTAAACACGATTGAAAACCGCCCCGGCAATAAGGTGCAATCCGCCGCACTCGCCAGTTTCGATGCGTGGATCAAATACTACCGGCCCGACGAAAACTCGGCCAACACGAGTGTATCCTACTACAACAAAGGAGCGTTGTTGGCGATGCTACTCGATCTTAAGATCCTGACCGCTACACAGGGCGAAAAAAGGCTTGACGATGTATTAAAAGCTGCCTATGAAAAGTTCTATGTCCGTGAGCGACGTGGATTTAGAGAGCAGGAGCTGCAAACACTGATCGAAGAGGTCACGGGCACGTCTGTAGCAGCTATCTTCGATGCGGCCCATGCAATCGGCCCGTTGGACTACAACGGCTACCTCAACGCCGTGGGCTACGAATTGATCGACTACAATGAAGGGCAGGAACGGCCGGATCTCGGATTCACAACGGCCATGACCGACGGCCGTGTGGTGGTTACCGGCGTAACCCGTGGCACAGGTGCCTGGAACGGCGGCATCAATGTGAAGGATGAGGTACTTGCCATCAATGGTGAACGCTTGGATGCCAATGGCCGTGAATTGAACCGGCTGGTGCAATCGTCCGTTATCGGCGATCAACTCGACGTCCTCATCGCAAGGGATGGAAAGATAAGGGAACTAACCATCACCCTCAGCGAAGACACGAAAGGGTCTTTCCGCATTGTGCCGCTACAGAATGCTTCGCAGCAGCAAAAACGGTTGGGACAAACTTGGCTGTCGTTGAATTAATGGTCAATGGTTAATTGTCAATTAAAAAACAAACCGTATAGACAGCCCGATTCCGTCGAACCGTACGCCCGACTCGGGCGTCAGTTCCATGGTGGGCTTCCAATCAAGCGACAGGTTGATGGGAGCCTCGGGGATTTTGTAGTCGGCACCCACAACGCCGTCGAAACTCCATGCCAAGCCGCTTGAATCGGTATCTTTATAACGATAGTGGCCCAGGCCGCCGCCGAACCCGTAATACCAACGCAGCCCTTCCACATCGACAAAGTTGATCGGCTGGTGGATTTCGTATAGGCCCAATAGCTTGAAAATAGTAAAACTCCTATTCCCCTGAAAGTTCACAATCCCGTCGATGGCGTGGCTCTCATTAAGGAAATGCTTATAGGTAATCCCGTTTGCTACACCAAAACGACCGCCTATCGCCCGCGTATAGCTATCGTCCGCTTCTTGGGCAAAAGCACCGTGACTACCAATCCCTAAAAAAATAACGGCTATGAATAAGGTCAATCGTTTTGTTTCCATGCGGCTATCCGCGCAAAACAGATGCCAATATGCTACTTGACGGCGACGATTCCGGCTATTTTTTTGAAAACTATGATATCCTTGAAATTGTTATTAACTTTAGATGCGTCGGCATGGATTTCCCGGCGATGTTATAAACCAGTCAGATAAATGGTTATGGAAACACCCACCCGTATTTTCGATATATTAACGTATTACAAAAACCATTTTGCCAAACCGATCATGGTGGCCGGAAAAACAGCGGGCAAATGGACGAATCACTCCACGGATGACTTTTTGTCGACCGTGGATAACCTCAGCAAAGGGTTAGTGGCCAAGGGCATCGGCAAGGGCGATAAAATCGCACTCATGTCGCACAACCGGCCCGAGTGGAATTTCTGTGACTTCGCCATCAATCAACTGGGTGCTGCCGTAGTGCCCCTATACCCAACGCTTTCCAAGCAGGACCTCTCGTTTATCATCCATGACGCGGAAGTAAAGATCATTTTCCTAAGCGACGCCGAGCTCTGTGAAAAGATTGCGGGCGCGTTGGCGGAAAACAACCTTGATATCCCAATTTACACATTCGATCCGGTAGTGGCCAAACCCTCGTGGCAATCGCTGGTGGATGAAGGCAAGCAGCACGATGTAGACCTGGCCCCGTACCGCAACGCCGTTGGTGAAGATGACCTCCTTACATTGATTTACACATCGGGCACCACCGGCAAGCCAAAAGGGGTATGCCTTTCCCATAAAAATGTATTGACCAACGTATACGATTGTTTCAATCTCCTACCGGATTACTTTAAAAAAGCGCTGAGTTTCCTGCCACTATGCCATATTTTCGAACGCATGGTCGTATATCTCTATTTTGCCAAGGGCGTAGAGGTACACTATGCCGAAAGCCTGGATACCATCGTAGCAGACATCAACGACGTGAAGCCCGATGGATTTACCACGGTACCGCGGGTTTTGGAAAAAGTATATGACAAAATCGTCTCCAAAGGCAAAGAACTCAAAGGGATTAAGAAGCACATCTTTTTCTGGGCACTCAACCTCGGACTCAACAACAAAGAACCGGGCAAGAACGGTAGCTGGGTCGATTTCCAACTAGGCATTGCCCGCAAATTGGTATTCAAGAAATGGCAAGCGGCGCTTGGCGGCAACATCAAGCTGATCGTTTCCGGGGGTGCCGCGTTGCAGCCCCGCCTTGCGCGAGTGTTCTGGGCCGCCGATATACCCGTGATGGAGGGGTATGGTCTCACCGAAACCTCGCCGGTGATTGCAGTAAATACACTGGAAAAGGGCGGCGTCAAGTTCGGCACAGTGGGCAAGGTGCTCAAGCATGTGGACGTGAAAATTGCCACCGACGGTGAAATATTGTGCAAGGGCCCCAGTATATTCCGCAGCTACTATAAAAACGACGCTGCCACGGCCGAAGTGATCGATGACGAAGGTTACCTGCATACCGGTGATATCGGCGAGCTGGACACCGAAGGCTTCTTGCGGATCACGGACCGCAAAAAGGAAATGTTCAAAACGGCGGGAGGCAAATACGTAGCACCCCAAGTGCTGGAAAACAAATTCATGGAATCTACCCTGGTCGCACAGGTCATGGTCATCGGTGAAAACCGGAAATTCCCCGCTGCCCTTATTGTGCCCGCATTCGACGTGTTGGCACAATGGTGCAAGATCAAGGGCATCCCCTTCCGCTCCAACGAAGAGGCGGTCAAAGACCCGGCGGTGATCGAGAAATACCAACGGGAAGTCGATCGGCTCAACCAGGGGTTCGGCCAGTGGGAAAAGGTGAAGAAATTCGTCCTGCTCCCCAACCAGTGGACCATTGATGCCGGCGAACTCACCCCCAAGCTCAGCCTGAAGCGTAAAGTCATCCTCCAGCGGCACGAAGAAGCGATAAACAGCATGTACCAAGAAAACTAATTGGTCGTTCATTGGTTTCTTTACTGGACTTACAGCTAACGACATGAAATTTTTCCGCACCCAATTCTACAAAGACATTTTCAAACTGCTTAGCGATACCGCCAGTGGCTTTTCAAATGACAATGGAATGAAAATGAGTGCCTCATTGGCATATTATACCATCTTCTCGATCGCGCCATTGCTCCTTATCGTTATCTGGACCGTTGGCTTCTTTTACGGCGAATTATTAGCCGGGCCTGAAGACGCACAAACCGAGGTCTTCGATGAGTTCGCCAACATTTTCGGGCCGGAAACGGCGGCCCAGATACAGCAGATCATCGCCAACATCAGCGTATCGAACAAATCGGGCTTGGGCATTGCCATCGGTATCGGCACACTGGTTGTGGGATCGACCACCATCTTCGTCGAAATACAAGACTCGTTGAACCGGATTTGGGGGGTACGGCCAAAACCGAAAAAAGGGTGGCTAAAAATGCTGCTCAACCGTGTTTTGTCGCTCTCCATGGTGCTCGGCCTCGGATTCCTATTGATTGTATCGTTGATTGCGAACGGCCTGGTCGTTGCACTCAGTTCGCAGATCACTAATTACTTTCCCGATATTTCGGTTCTCGTTGTTGAATGGGCCAACGTTGCCCTCACATTGGTGGTGATAACGGTGCTCTTTGCGTTCATCTTCCGTTTCCTCCCCGATGCGCGCATGCGATTCAGGGACGTGATGGGGGGTGCATTGTTTACCGGCGCCCTGTTTATGCTGGGCAGGTATCTCATCGCCCTCTACATGCAATTCAGTGCGCCGGCATCTGCTTATGGCGCCGCCGGCGCCATCATCGTGCTGCTGTTATGGGTATACTATTCCGCAGCCATCCTTTATTTTGGTGCTGAATTTACGAAAGTCTATGCGCTGAAATATGGCAAAGGTGTCTGGCCTTCGTCGTATGCCGTGAAGATCGTAACGACGGAAAAGGAGGTAGAAGACGAGCCTCTCCGGATATCCGACAGTCAAAACAACGAAAGTTGAGCAGACGCCAGCTTCACCCGGTCGAAATTGCTTGCTGTGATTCCCAATAGCCGTATGGGCATCGAATCTTCAGCCACCACTGTACGGAGCGACTGGCAAGCCAGCCCTAGCACCTCTTCAAACGCATCAGTATAATATGGTAGGGAGTGGCTCCGGGTCATCAACCGGAAATCGGCGAACCTCACTTTCAGCGTAAACGTGCGCCCCTTCAGGCTACGTGCCTGCAAGCGCGTGGTCAGCTTCGTAGCAATCTTACCCAGTTCCTCCTCCATGCTATCCAAACGGTCTAGGTCGGTGGAGAAGGTGTCTTCTACCGCGAGCGATTTCAGTTCGCGATTGGGTTGTACCACCCGGTCGTCTATGCCCCGCACAATCCGGTAATAGAAGTGGCCACTCTTTCCAAATAGCCGCACCAAGTCTGCTTCGGCCATCCGTTTGAGGTCCGCACCCGTGAATAATTGCAACTGGCGCATCTTGGCAGCGGTTACCTTCCCTACCCCGAAAAACTTTTCAACCGGCAGTTGCTCCATAAACCGTTCTACGCGCGAGGGGCCGATGAACGTGAGGCCATCCGGCTTGTCCATATCGGAGGCGATTTTGGCAACAAACTTATTGATGGACACACCGGCCGATGCGGTAAGCCCGAGCTCGTTGCTGATGGCGTCCTTGATGTAGGTGGCAATATCGATGGCAGACCCTATCCCCAGCTTATCGGTGGTCACGTCGAGATAAGCCTCATCGAGCGATAGCGGCTCAATCAGATCGGTATAGCGCCTGAAAATGGTGCGGATTTGCGCGGAAACGGCTTTATACGCGTCAAACCGGGGCGGCACGAACAGCGCGTGGGGACATAGTTTAACTGCCCTGCTGCAGGGCATTGCTGAATGGATGCCATAGCTACGGGCTTCGTAGCTCGCCGTGGCCACCACGCCACGGCTTGTCGGCGCCCCCCCAACCACCAGCGGCTTACCTCGATATTCCGGAAAATCACGTTGTTCTACCGAGGCATAAAACGCATCCATATCAATATGGATGATTTTCCGCATATCCTTTGTTCCTTTCCTACATTAGTTGACGGTATACCGGTACACCGCCCGCCCGATATTGCCATGTGCATCGACGCCTTCCACCACCACCCGATAACTTCCTTTTCCGTCGGCATTGTAATATTCCAGCTGCGCTTTGCCATCCTCCCCTGCCTTTACGTCAGGGTTCCAGTAAATGGTCGTACGGATATCATTCACGGCGCGGCGCTCGGGGGTGTCGTACTTGGGCACATAGAACTTACGCTCTTTAACGTACCCCAGTGGGGTGAGGTCAATGATATTGCTTTTTGGCAGTAGGCTTTCTATCTGGCTGAGCGACATACGTGGCGCTTTTTCCACCTTTTTGGTATAGATAGACACCACACCGTTATTTTGGTACATGCGGCTCACGGTACCCAACTCGTCCTTGAGAAAAATCTCGATACCTTCTACTTCCGTGGGCATGATGCCGTGCAACCCGGCTACATCCATGGCCATCCCGTTCACAAAAAACTGCACGGGGATGCGCCCACCCGCATTGTAGTCGCGTGTAATGAAAAAGAGCTGGCTTTGCGCATCGTAGGTAACGCCCGTAAGGGCCGTTTGCAGACACATGACGAGGTTATTGCATCCCTTTAACCGATCGGCATTGATTTGGTGGTCGGCCATACCCAATCCCGACAGCGCCGAATAATCTTTGTGCGAAAAACTCGGCCGTGAGGAGGCGGTAACCTCCACTTCTTCCAGCAGGATGGATGTGCGGTATTCATTACGGCTATTGTCGAGGTAGTTAACAAACTGTTGGTCTATATTCAACACATCATCGGCGCGGTAGGCGGTGGTATCAATCCCCGGAAACTGCGTGGGGTCCACATTGATTACCATGTTACGGTAATTATCGTTCCCCCGTGCGTTGATGGTTACCCGCGACGAATCCGTAAACTGTAGGTCTTCAAATACAAAGCGCCCCCGTTCATCGGTATACACATCCTTTCTAAAGCTCCTGTCGGGGATAGAAAGCAGCAGTCCGCCATTGACCACAGGCTTACCGTTATTGAGGCGCAAGATACCGGCGATTTCGATACCCTGCTCGGGAAAAAAATGCACCGGGGGATACTTGTCCGCTAAAATATCGGCATAAGAAAACCGGCGGTACCCTTGTGTAAGCAGTAACGCATCCAACGCGTTGCGCTTTTCGGTATCCGGATCTGTAAAATAGTAATTGGGTGCTTCCACATAACCTTTGAGGTCGGACGTGAGCAAGAGATTGCTCAAGATGGTAATTTCCCGATTTCCATCGAACGGCACTTTTGTTTCGTCAACCACCGACACCGAATAGTTCCCGGCGGTGGGTGTGCCGTTATTGTCGACAGTCAACCCGAGGTTCACCAGCTCTTTCGCCGCATACGCTGGTTTGTTGCTGGTCACGGCGATGTCAAGTGGCCGGATGTTCTCTACAAAAACCAACCGCTCGCTGAGTGGCTTCCCCGCTGAGTTGAACAAGGTAATTTGAGCGACGCCTGTTGGGAAGCGATCCTTCGGCAAACTCACCGTTATGGTTGCATTACGTAGCACCGCCTGCGCCGCGTAGCAGAGAACGCCATTGGCTTGGGCCACCAGGTAATAGGCACTGCCGCTATTGGCGCTGTAGTATTGGTCGTTGGCTACGATACCCAGCTGCAATTGGGCGGTATCCGACTTCAACACCGTCACATTGATTCCCTGGTCAACTACCGGCGGCAGCGGGTATTCCCGATTTTCACCGCTTTCAAATGTCAGCTTTGCTGTATAGTTCTTTCCCGGTTCGGGGGTCATCGTGAAGTACCCCATACCGAAGTGTGCCCCGGCGATCGATGCCACTTCAGCACCGCCTTGGTCAACAATATTTCCGGTAACGGGGAGCCCGCGCCCGTCACTTCCAACAGCCTTGAAAGCCACTTTCTTGGCCACGCCCGCGATGAAATCGCCACCCTCCGGGAAAAACTGGACGTCAGCATCCCACACTGCGCTGCGCAGTGGGAAACGGCCTAACATGGGCGGTGCGCTTCCCGTCGTTTCCAAGGAAACATGAAGGCTCCCTTCGCGGAGCACATCCCTGTCTTTTCCATTGATGTTGATGACCACGTTGCCCACCGCATCGGTCTTCCCCTTCCCATCGTCAATCGGTTCCCAGCCCGCCACCGCCGCCCAAGTAAGTTTGCGGTCGCCCAACGGCTTGCCCTCCCGATCTTTGAACTGGATGACCGCTTGGGTACGGGCGTTCTTCCCATTACTCACATCGTTGAATGAAACGGTATAGTGCAGGTTATTGTTGAGCACATCGCCGATAGGAACAATCTTATTGAAGAAATACGCAGGATCGAAATTGACCATCCATTTTGTATATGCCCTGAAGCGGTAATTCCCTTGGGTATACCATTCCTGGTCGAGCACGAGGTGCCCATCGCCGCCTTGGTCAGTAAGCGGAATCCGCATGGTTTGCATCAACGAGTCCTTGCCGTTCATCACTTCCACGTACGCCACTTTGCTCAGCTCGTAGTTGTACATGTTGCTGGTAAGGTAGACCTTAAACCACATCGTGTCGCCTACGGCATAGTAAGGCTTATCGAAATGCACATGTACTTTCTCAATGGGATACGCTTCCAGCAATTTTTGTGTTTTTTCAACAACGGTATTGATACTGATCGTATCTTGTTGAGCATGTAGCTGGATGGATTGGCAACAGATAAAAAGCGCGCAGCACAGTAGTTTGGCAATACGGTTCATTCCCATCATATTTCGAGTCAATAAGCCGCTAAGATATCTTTTTTGGGCGCTTATGCCAAATGGGCAGCCAATTTTAACATTTAATAACGCGGAGTTCAAAGCAAAGGGGCCAGTAGCCGGCATACGGAATCCAGGCCTCTTTTCCATCGTGGCCGCATGAGCCAGCCGTCCATCGTAAGGAGCGTACTATCCTGCTTGTCGCGTTCAAACTGCCCGTTCAGTTGGTGGCACAATGCATCGTCATGGATGACAGCGCTCACCTCGAAATTGATATAGAAGCTACGGATGTCCAAGTTTACCGTACCCACGT
Source organism: Parapedobacter sp. 2B3 (assembly GCF_041925275.1). Lineage (NCBI taxonomy): Bacteria > Pseudomonadati > Bacteroidota > Sphingobacteriia > Sphingobacteriales > Sphingobacteriaceae > Parapedobacter > Parapedobacter sp. 2B3. The sequence goes on from NZ_JBHEUZ010000011.1 coordinate 159,504, forward strand.
AGGCAAGCTTACCATCGATGCAGGCCGTCTTCGCATGCAGGAACCCCTTCTCGTAAAGGTATACCGATACGCCGCGGGCCAACAGCGGTTTCAAGAACGAAAAGGAGGCATGCTGCACGAAAAAGGAGTCGGATCGCGCCGGCAGCATCAATTCTACGTTCACCCCCGAGCCCGCCGCCAACTGGAGCGCCGTGCTCAGTTCATCGCTGGGGATAAAATAAGGTGTGCACAACTGGATCGATTTTTCCGCTTCGGCAATCCCGATCAACAGTGCCTCCATATTGAACGGCGCAACGGAGCCGGGATCGCAAAAGGCGAAACTCACTGCCGCTCTGCCCATCGGCACCATGGGCGCGGTGTAAAAATAGCCATCGCGCAAACTGAAGGAACTCCCCTCGGCGAGGTACCAATTGATCCAAAATTGGGTCTGCAACACATTCACCGCCTCGCCGCGGATCCGTACAGCGCTATCCCGCCAAAACAACCCCTTCCGCTGATCGTTGATATACCGATCGCTGATGTTGATACCTCCCACAAAGGCCGTATGGCCATCAATAATGGCGATTTTGCGGTGGTTTCGGTAATTGCTGTTGGCCAGCGATGTAAATGTAACGGGCAGAAAAGCGACCAACTCGATACCGGCCTTAGCAAGGCGCTTCCGTTGCCGGTTGAGTCCGGGAGAGCCAAAATCATCCGCTATGATCCGTACTGTTACGCCAGCAGACACTCTTTCAGCCAATAGGTCAATAATCCGATTGCCGATACCATCCGTATCGAAAATGTAGTACTCCAGGTGGATGTGGTGCTGCGCGCAGGCAATGGCCTCCATCAGTGCCGGAAATTTCTGCTCGCCGTTTATCAGTAGCCTTACTTCGTTGTGGAGCGTGGGAGGTGCCACCCGCTGGTTTTTGAGGAAGGTGAACACCCTGCTTAGCTGGCCAACGGACTGTTTGATGACAACCAGGTTATCATCCATCAACGGGCTAAGCTGCTCCCAGAAACGGATTAACCGGGTATACCGCTCCCTACCCTGCACCCTGAATACCTTGACTTTCCGGAATTTCTGGCCAAAGAGGTAATAGGTGATAATTCCCACGATGGGGATAAAAACAATAACCAGCACCCACGCAATCGTCTTCGACGGGTTCCGGTTCTCAATCAGGATGGTTAGGATAACGGCCACGTACACCAACAAAAGCGGCACCCAATACCATTGATAGATGAAGGCGCCGATTTGGTGAAGTATATCGATGGTGGCATTACCCAATACGAACATACCCAAATTTAGGCATTTCGGGCAATATCCGCGATTTTTTTCTCCACCGCCGTGATAACCATTTCCATGAAATCCACCCCGTGGAACTCGCTGGCATGAATCAGCCCACCCGGGCTGAACACATTGATTTCCATTAGTTTGTAGCCCACGATATCCAATCCCACCAAAAACATCCCATCTTTCCGCAACAAGGGCCCCACGGTATCCACAATGGCCTTCATCTCTTTATTCATGGAAGCGCGCTTCGCTTTGGCCCCCTGGTGGATATTGCTTCTTATTTCCCCCGCCTGCTGAACGCGGTGGATCGCGGCTACCTTGCCATCTTTTACGATCGGCTCCCCGTCCATCAAGAAGAGGCGTATATCTCCCTTTTTTGCCGCTGGCAGGTATTCCTGTGCAATGACAAATCCATCACGGCATATCGCTTCTACGATTTGCTTACGGTTTTTGTCGTCCTTTTTATCTACAAGGAACACATTTTTACCACCGGATCCTTTGAGTGGCTTGAGGATGATCCGGTGGCGCTGGTCGCGGTAAAATGCTTCCACATCGGCCATGTTGCGGGTAATCAGGGCCAACGGGCGCACGGACTCCGGGAAATATTGCAGGTACATTTTATTGGAGGCTTTTATCAGCCCCTCCGGGTTGTTCAATACCAACACGCCCTGCTGGCTGGCCAGCTGGCCAAAGAGTACGCCGGCATCCTGGGCCCAAGGGCGGTTTTCCATATCGGCCGCAGGGTCGTTCCGCAGCCATAGCACGTCCCAAGTCTTGGAACTTTTCAATACCTTTTCCTCAGCAACCACGGCTTCCAGGAATGTATTCAGCGAACGAAATTCCCGATCGGGTACTTGGCGGCAATGCGCACCTATTTTACCGTTGGGCAAATATACCAGATCCCCAACACCCGCATAAAAAACAGTATGCCCCCGTTTATGGGCCTCATACGCCAGTGCCGTGGTGGTGTACCCCGCCAGCTCCTTCCTTACTTGATTGACAACGAATGTGATGGTCATATTTTTGCTTGTTTGCTATTTGCTTGTTCGCTATTTGCTTGTTTGCTTTCCGCACACGTAACCGAAGCTCGGCGATGTGCAAAAGGCGAGGAGCAAAAGTGCGTTACCTAATCATTTTAAACACGCTCCCCTCCTTTTTAATTTCTGCGATTTTGGCGATGTACGGCTCTTCTAAGTACTTGGGCCGCAAAGGCGATGGCTTTAGCAACTGCCTGTGCATGAGCTCATCTACGATAGGCAGGTAGTCCTGCCTGATCTTTCCGACAAGCAACTGGGTGATGTCCCTACCTTGCTTGATGTACTCGATCACATTCAACAGCCCCTTGAGATAGACCGCATCCTTTGTTAACCCACCTCCACGGTATACGCGCATGGTTATATAGAAGGCAGCTTCATGCTTGAATCCGTATTTTTCGGTGAGCATATCAAACGTATCGGCAAAGGGGTTTCCGGCGACCATGTGATGTACCGCTACGACCCGGGCTGCCAGTATCCGCATGCGTTGGTTGGTTAGTCCCCCGGTTATATATTCGCTGAGTACCGCCAGTCCTTCCTGCAGCTGTTCATAGCCCGGCACACCCACGTAGAAAAGCCTGAACGGCTGTGCCTTGCCATTGTAGTAGGTAGCCACGTGCGTTCCTACTTCATGCTGGAGCAAGGCAAAGGCACGTGCCTTGGATATACGGTAACGACTACTGATATTGAGTGTGCCGCGCGAGACCATGACCCCCTCCACGTCGTCGCGCACGCGCACGGCCGTTGATACCGCATCGTACTGCTGTTTGAGGTAGTTCAACTCAACCTTGGCCAACTCCGCAAATGCATCGGCATCCAGCATATCGCGTTCCTCGGCCGACGGCGGCATTTGTCCGGATGCCACCAATATCGCCTGCGCGGTCTCCAGTAAATCTTCCTCGATATTGCCGAAAAGCTGTTGGCTGCTATAAACGAAGTCAGGCTTTTCGCGGTCATTCAACATGTTGAGCATGCGGTCCACCTCTTTCCGTTTGTCGCGGAAAAGATAGGCGATGGTGGGGTCGGCGATGTCCTCGATGGGGAGGTTATACAATTTACGCTTAATCAATTCCGGATCTATCGGCATCGGCCGGTAGTGGAACACGGGGTTGTTGTGATATTTGCTTTTGGCAAAACTATGCCAGGCATCCTGTGTATTGATAGGAGTCACCAATAGCAAGAAATCGAACAGGTTACTGTATTCGGCCAGCTTCTCATCGATATCCCATACACCTTGGTGCAATTCCGTGGTGCCCAGCATTTCGAAATGCGCCGCGCTATACGACGTTTTCATCCGTACAAATTCGAAGAAGCTCTTCCGTAGTGCCTTGCCGAAGCCTTCGCGTAGCGCCCTTAGGAACAACGGGTAGGGTGTGCCTGTCTGTTCATTGATATATACGGGCGCAATAGCCAGGCCGATGACGATAATTTCGCTTTTGCGCGCCTCCTCTGCATTGAAAAACTGGCCATAATAGGTCGGTGCAGGTAGCCTCTTGCCCTTTGCCAGTTCCACTTCCATACCTGGCAATTGCCCTAGGTGCATCCCCTGCAATTCCGACCGGAGTTTCTCGGCTACCTCCAGTGCGCTCTTTTGGCCCAGATGGATGGTGAAGGTAGGCGAACCTGCCTGTTCGGAAAGCCAGACTTCCAGCAGCATGAACCCTCCGAACCGGTCGGCCAGCGTACTGGCTATTTCGCGTACAATCGTCGTTGTGGGGCATGCTTCGGTATCCGGGGCCACCAAGTAGGCCGATTCGGTCTTTCCCAAGGTCGAGGTAAACGTGTCCTCGCCGTTCGGTGGTACGCGGTACACCAATAGATAGGGTACCGGCCGGTCGATATGGAGTTCACCGCCGCATGGAAGCGCCATCCGCACAGGTTGTCCGTTCTTTAGCCTTGCGCGTATACGGCTTATATGTTTCTTGGTATCAACGTCCATACGGATAACCAGGTTTAACGGTGTCTCCAAGTTTATCCAACAGGAACGGTATGCACCCGGCAAGCATGGCCTTCAATTGGCGGAGATGCCCGATGTCTACCCTACCCGTCCATTCGTCCATAAAGGTCTTTTTGAACTCCAGCGAAAGCACACAGCCATACTCACCATAGTTACGGTTGATCCATTCCGAAAAACCGCCGCCTTTGAATTTCACGTTCTCGCGTACATCGATGAATAAGCCGTCAATCTGATGGTGTGCGAGGAAACGGGTGAGTTGTTGTCCCAGGCTTTTCCACTTCTCGTGGTTATGCCCCGTCCCCACATTGACCTCCGGATTCTCCCCGATGCCAGCTGTCGCCAACGGGGTTTCGCGGCGATGGTTGTAGCTATGTACATCCAGCACCACAAACTTGCCGAACAAGTCAATTGTCTGTTGGATTAACTGTGCTACCTCAGCATAGAACCGATCGTACCCTACCAATAGCTCGTTTATTACGAACTCCGGCAGCATGGGCTCCCATACTGTCAGTCCCCACGCATCCGAGGGCTTCCGATACACCGCCTCTTCGCGCCTGCGATTTAGGTCGGTCTGGAATCTCGAGGTCTCTACGGCGATGCGGCTCACCCGTAGATTGGCCATGTATGCGGTATAGGGGTCTTCTTCACGGAAACGCTCATGCTCTTGCAAATGCATATAACTGAGCAACGACGTGTCCATCCGGTGCCCATCGTGGATAGCGGCCGCAATAATGGGGCTGCGCGCTTTATGTACGTGATATACCAAATCCATGTCGAAATCAATAACACCAGTATCCAATGAAATGTTTGCGCCCCACGGTTATGCGACTTTTGGCATGCATTCTGAAATTCATTGCATATACGGCTACCGCCACGAAAGCGGCAGCCGTTGTCAAGAAACAAGTAACGAAATAGATACTAGGACAACAAAATAAGAAAACATGAACACATCCATCAGATTAAACACTAAAACACTTATAGCCATCGTTTTAATGGCGTTGCCGCTACTTGCTATTTTTAGCTGTTCCACGGGCTCGTCCAAGACAACCAATGGCGAAAACAACGCGATTGCGCTCCCCGTTCAACCCATCGATACCACAACCGCCGTAACGGTAAAAGACTATCTGGGCACCATCGAAGGCAAGGTCAATGTAGAAATACGTCCACAGGTTGAGGGCATTCTGGAAGAAATATATGTGGATGAAGGTGCGTTTGTAACAGAAGGTCAAAAACTTTTCAAGATCAATCCGCAGCCCTATCAAGAAGAGCTGAACAATGCGCTGGCCAACGAGAATGTAGAGAAAGCCAAACTGGAAAATGCCAAGCTGGAAGTGGAGCGGCTAAAGCCGTTGGTTGAAAACGATGTAATCTCCGAAGTAAGACTACGCACTGCAAAGTCAGATTACGATGTGGCGAAAGCCTCGCTCGACCAAGCGTCGGCAGCCGTGGCCAGTGCCCGCATTAATCTCGAATTTACCACCATCAAGGCACCCGTAAGCGGGTTCATTGGCCTCATACCCAGGCGCGTCGGCAACCTTGTCAGCAAGAGCGACCCTTTGACCGAGCTGTCCGACATCAGCGAAGTGTACGTCTACTTTGCGATGAGCGAATCTGATTTCCTTTACTTCCGTAAAAAATACGGGAAGCAAGACTCGACCAAGCAACCGGCCGATACCACACAGCTCATCCCAAATGTATCGTTGGTCATGGCCGATGGGTCGGTATATGCCGAACAGGGGGTGGTAGACGCCATCAATGGGCAGGTAAACCGCACCACGGGAGCCATCAGTCTCCGTGCTACCTTCCCCAATCCGGATCACGCACTCCGCTCGGGCAATACGGGCACCCTTAAAATGGAGGAGCGCCAACCCGGCGTACTTACCGTGCCCCAAGTGGCCACCACCGAATTGCAAGACAAGGTTTTTGTGTATACCCTTACCGCAGACAACCAGGTGAAGAAGCAGGCCATCGAGGTATCGGGCAAAAGTGGGAATAACTACATTGTAAAAAGCGGGGTCGCGGCGGGCGACCGGATTGTCCTTTCGGGGGTAGATAAGCTCTCGGACGGGATGGAGATCAGACCATTGAATGTTCCCACGGCTGCCACAGCGGAATAAATCCCATTCAATACGATCCTTTGACTTTATAGCACCGTACGGTGGGCGCGCTTTGCGTCTGATTGCCGCGTGCTATCTACAGAACAACTGCAATGCTCAAAACATTCATCAACAGGCCTGTATTGGCCACCGTCATCTCCACGCTGCTTGTCATCCTCGGATTGGTATCCATGTGGCAGTTACCCATCACTCGGTTCCCCGAAATCGCACCGCCGAGTGTGACCGTTTCGACCTCTTACCCGGGTGCAAACGCTGAAACCGTGGCCGGGGCCGTGCTCCTTCCCATTGAAGAGGCAATCAACGGGGTACCCAACATGACGTACATCCGGTCGTCGGCCACCAATTCGGGATCTGGAAAAATCACGGTATTTTTCAAAACCGGCACCAATCCGGACCAGGCATCGGTCAACGTGCAGACGCGCGTATCCAAAGCCAGCTCGAACATCCCGGCGGAAGTTATCGAGTCGGGTATTACCGTGGAACCCCGGCAAAGCGGTATCATCATGACCATCGATATCTTCAGCGACCACCCCGATACGTTGTATGACGAAACGTTCCTGCAGGCTTACGCGCAGATTAACCTCATGCGTGAGTTATCCCGTGTAGACGGTGTAGGTGAGGTACGCCGTGTAGGGGCACGCGACTACTCCATCCGGACGTGGCTGAACCCCGAAAAAATGGCGGCCTATGGGTTAGTACCCCAAGACGTCCGCGATGCGATCCGCGACCAGAATTTTGAAATTGCCCCCGGCAAATTCGGCGAAACCTCCAACGAGGCCTTCGAAACCATTCTCCGCCACCAAGGGAGGTTTACGCTTCCGGAAGAGTTCGAACAGATCGTTATCAAAACCAATCCCGATGGCTCGGTACTGTACCTTAAAGACATTGCCCGCATCGAACTCGGGGCCACCAACCTCGGCAGTGACAATAAAGTCAATGGATACCCCGGCCTTACGCTCAACATCCTCCAGACCAGCGGATCCAACGCCCGGGAAATCGACATCCATATCCGCGAGGTAATGGAGCAACTCGCCAAAGACTTCCCCGACAACATCCATTACAATGTATCTTATAGCGTACGCGACCAAATTGACGAGTCCATAGACCAGGTAAAGCACACCATATTCGAGGCCGTTGTCCTCGTATTCATCATTGTATTCATTTTCTTGCAAAACCTCCGTTCTACACTGATACCGGCCATTGCTATCCCCGTGTCGCTCATCGGCACCTTCTTTTTCCTGCAGCTATTCGGGTTCTCGATCAACGTGCTGACCATGTTTGCGCTGGTACTGGCCATCGGTATTGTAGTTGACGATGCTATTGTGGTGGTGGAAGCCGTACACCAGAAAATGCACGCCACGAAATTAAGTCCGCGTAAAGCCACACACGCTGCCATGGGCGAAATCACGGGAGCCATCATTTCCATTACCCTGGTGATGGCAGCCGTATTCTTTCCGGTAGGCTTTATGCAGGGGCCTTCGGGTGTATTCTTCCAGCAGTTTGCCTACACCTTGGCTACCGCCATCCTGATTTCCGCACTGAATGCATTAACACTCACTCCTGCGCTGTGTGCACTGTTGCTCAAAAGACCGCCCGAACATGAATCGGCGGTATCGGCGGACCACAATCCGCCGGCAGCAGGCAAAAAAGGAATCAGCGGTTTCACGTCGCGACTTTTCAGTGCCTTCAATACGGCATTTGACACGATGACCCATAAATACATACACGCTATACGTTTCCTCATCGGCCGCAAGGTCCTGGCACTGGCGGGTCTCGCAGTGGTAACCGCGATTGGCGTATGGCTGATGAATCGGACGCCCACGAGCTTCATCCCTTCCGAAGACGATAGCTTTGTGACTTACTCCATGTCTATGCCCCCCGGCGCATCGCTTGCCCGTACCACCGAAGCGCTTACAAAAGCAGACAGCATATTGGCAAAACGGGAAGCGATTGCCGGCATGACCACCGTATCGGGCTATAATGCCATAGACGCCAGTGCCAGCTCGGCTTTCGCCGTGGGTTACATCCAACTTAAACCTGCCGGCGAACGCGGTGAAGTCCGGAATATCCATGCCATCATGGACACCATACGCAGCGACCTTGCGCAGGTCACTGACGCATCGTTCAGTGTCTTTCCTAGGCCGACCATCCAAGGGTTCGGTGATTTCTCGGGACTGGAGTTCGTGCTGCAGGATCGCATGGGAGGGTCTATGTGGGATTTTGGTACCGTGGCCGATACCTTCATCATGGAATTGGAAAAGCGTCCCGAAATCGCGTCGGCGTATACAACATTCAACGCCAACTTCCCCCAGTACGTCCTGGAGGTCGACCCGGTAAAGGCCAAGGCCCTAGGCGTGAGCATAAACAGTATGATGCGCACCATACAAGGGTATTACGGCCGCGTGCGGGTGAGCGATTTTAACCGCTTCGGGCGGCAATACCGCTTGTATATGCAAGCGGACTTCACCTACCGCAACGATCCCGAATCGTTCAATTCGATCTTCGTACGCAACAACAACGGCGAAATGGTCCCGGCCAACACGATCATCAAGCTACGGAAAGCCATGGGGCCCGAAATCGTAAACCGCTACAACCTCTACAACGCCATCGCGGTGAATGCCATCCCGGCCGAAGGTTACAGTACGGGCGAAGCCATGCAAGCCATGGAAGCAACCGCCGCGGAGTACCTGCCCGGCAATTATGGCTATGAGTGGACGGGCATGAGCCTGGAAGAAAGGCAATCGGGCAACGAGACTTTCCTGATTTTTGCGCTCAGCATCGTTTTCGTCTACTTCCTCTTAGCCGCGCAATACGAAAGCTACATCCTGCCCTTGGCCGTTATGCTTTCGGTACCTGTAGGACTTATTGGTGTTTTTGCTGTTGTGAATTTAGTGGGGTTGGAAAACAACATCTATGTACAGGTAGGATTGATCATGCTCATTGGCTTGCTAGCTAAAAATGCGATACTCATCGTTGAATTTGCGGTGCAGCAACGGCGGGCAGGGTTGAGCATCATCGAGTCGGCCCTAGAAGGTTCGCGCATGCGCCTGCGCCCCATCCTGATGACCTCGCTGGCGTTTATAGCCGGCTTGGTGCCGCTGATGTGGACGGTAGGGCCATCTGCCCAGGGCAACCATTCGATCAGTTTCGGTGCTGCGGGAGGGATGTTCTTCGGCGTGACACTGGGGATTTTCATCATCCCGGTGTTATACATCGTTTTCAAGCACTTGGATGAAGTTGTTAAAAATAAGTTGACCACGAAAGAAGAAGAAGAATGAACAAAATAACTTGGCAACCCGGTCTGGTGGCGGCGATTTGTTCGTTGCTGATATCATCGTGCAAAGTGGGGCGTGATTACGTCCGTCCGGAAACCGGCCTCACCGACACATTCCGTAGGGCTAGTGGCCCTGACAGTATCGCCGATACGATGAACATCGCCGACATTCCATGGTCCGACTTTTTTACCGATAGCATGCTTACCATGCTTATTGATAGTGCTATTGCCAACAACTTCGATATGCAGACCGCCCTGAAAAACATCGAGATTGCCAACCAATCGGTACGACAATCCCGGGCGGCGTTCTTCCCTCAAATCGGTGCGGAGGTGGCAGGCACTAACCACCAGTGGCGGTCGAGCGATTATTATTCTTCTCCCTCTTCGGGTTGGTATGAGCGTGGCGGCAAGGGTACGCCCCCGGAAGACCTTTACATGCTCAGCTCCCAATATTTCTCTTCGATCAGCATGAGCTGGGAAGTGGACATCTGGGGTAAGCTACGCCGACAAAAGGAAGGCGCGTTGGCCGAATACCTGCAAACATTCGAGGCTCAAAAGGTCATCCAAACGGGTGTGGTGGCCGCCATTGCCGAAGGATATTACAACCTACTCACACTGGATGCCCAGCTGGAGGTAGCCCGGCGTAACCTGAGACTCAACGACAGTACGCTCCAGATTGTGAAGCTCCAACGCGATGCAGGTGAAGTAAGCTCGCTGGCCATCCAGCAGACGGAATCACAGATGCTTGTGGCCGCCTCGCTCATACCCGAATTAGAGCAACAGATTGCTATACAGGAAAATGCACTAATGGCACTAACAGGGCGCATGCCAGGCGGTGTATACCGCTCCTCTGCATTAACCGACTGGCATATGCAGGAAATCTACGATGCCGGTGTACCTTTGCAACTGCTCACCAACCGTCCCGACGTGCGAGAAGCCGAGCTTGAGCTGCGTGCCGCCAATGCCGAAGTGGGCGTGGCGCAGGCATACCGTTACCCCACACTGACCATCGAGGCCGAAGGCGGACTCAATGCCATGCTGCCACAAAATTGGTTCAACATACCGGGGGCATTGTTTGGCGGACTCATCAGCGGTGTTACGCAGCCGATATTCAGCGGCAGGCGGCTCAAAACACAGCATGAGGTTGCCAAGCTGGAACGTGACAAAGCCGAGATTGGTTTCCAGCATACCGTGATGGACGCTGTGCATGAGGTGACCAACGCGCTGGTTATGATCGAAAAACTCAACGAACAACTTGCCATTGCCCAGCAACGGGTAGCTACCGCGCAACTCGGCGTCAAAAACGCCAACCTGTTGTTCAAAAGCGGCGAAGCGACTTACCTGGAGGTCATCACGGCACAAGGTAATGCCTTGAATAGCGAGTTAGATCTGGTTAGCATCAAGCAACAGCAGCTTAATGCGAAGGTAACGCTATATAAGGCGTTGGGTGGAGGGTGGAAATAGCGATACGCTGTTGCTAATTTCCCGAAGACATGTTGAGGCGAACCGACGCAACCTGCCGGTTGTCCCAGCGATCAACGGTTTCTTCGATAACCAACCTGTCACGGTAAAACCGGCCATGCATCACTTGCATACCTTTATAAAGGACTGTAAGTGGTTGGTCAAGATCAACCAACGCGTCGTTGAAGTAGATATAAAATGCCTTATAGTCGTTTTCCAGTATGGAAATCGTTTGGCCACTAATGGTTGCAACGATTTTTTTCCCTTTCCCGTGCTCGGCCTCTTCGGGCGGCACGCCTAACCAATAAAAACGCTGATGCGGCCGGTCGTCTTGGATCCACACAATCTTATCCGGATTGGGTTGATTAGTATATCGTGCCATCCAGTCAACCGCCATGGTATCGGCCTGTTCCATCCAGTGCCCGTATTGCGGGTAAATATGGGATGTGTGGATATAACCACCATTGTCAGCTTGTTGCAGACTATCCAATTTACCTGCCCATCCCTCGGCTACGCGATTACGATGATAAGCCGAGTCTAACCCACCCATGAACAGCGCAAACGGAAGGTTCCTCAGGTTATCAACACGCGCGTCATTCGGGTGCCCAGCCATCATGGCTGCTGCCGCCCAACGGTCGGCCATACGGGTAGCCAACTGGTACACGCCGTCTCCACCCGCAGAATAACCCATCAGATAAACTTTAGCGGGATCCACACCTTCCATAATGACAGCCGTTTTGATAAGCCCATCAAACAGGTCATCTATAAAATCCTCATGCCAGAGCATCCAACTGTTTGTCGGTGCTCTAGGCGCCACATACACGCCTTCTTTGGGCGAATAAAGATCAATTTGGTTGGCCCACTGATTATCATTTATTTCTTGTGTAGCATTCCCTCCGCCATGCATCGAAATAAATAGGCTTCGTCCAGTGGCGGGCTTTTCCCCGAACACCTTATATTCGAACTTCATGACAGCCCCACCCGGATGGATAATTTGTTTTTGCATCCACTGCCGTTCTGCCTGTTGGCGGTATTGCGATCGCTCTGCGGCAATCAGGCTATCAGCTAGTGTAACAGCGGCTTCCGCCGAAAGCTCCTGCGCGTATACACAAACGTAAGGAAGCATCAGAAACAGGAATTGTATCAATCGAGTCATCATCGCGCGACAAAAGTAACGAAAGTAGACACCCTACACATCAACCGCCAGCGTAATCATGATGTAAGTATACGAAACTTTGGTGACATATTCTTATGCAATTACATCGCTGTCCCTTGCGTAATTACCTGTCGGTGAGCAATAGCAACTGAAATTCACCGCTAATGACCCTATCTTCATCGGATATGCGAAACCTATCGGCATCAGCCAGTGCCGACAATTGATTGTAAGAACCGGCCACACGGTAGTACGCGTAGTGTTCGTCCGACTTCACATAAGTAATTGATTTGATTGTGGCGTAACTTTCTTCATTCAACTCCTGTATAGGCATCCATCGATCAGTATTGCCTTTAGACGCCGGAATGACCACCATAAACGAAATAGCTTTCTGCATAGCTTCCCTCGCCCCACAGGCGTTGAACCGAAGCGGGAATCGCTGGTTGGTGGCAAGTGTACCCAATGCCGCGCTGTCTACCGGGTAGGATATCTGAAAAGTCATCTTAGTAGATGCAGAGGTTGCATAGACGTAATATACGGAGTTATCCGGTGGCGGATCACAACTGTTGGGACGAAAACTGAGTTGGCTACAATCCACCTTTTCACTCCAATCAGGAGTTTTGAAACTAACGAACAACCCCTTACTGGCACCGGAAGGACCATCATCGGGACCGTCCAAAGATCCATTGGGTTTCTTTTCACAACCGTATATAGAAAGGCTAGCAACCAAGAGCACAGTCTTCATAGCACGGCCGACCAGCGCAGTCCAATTGTTCATTTTCATCGGATAAGTATTAATATAACAGCAAGACAAATTTATGGGTTGGCAAAAAGCAAGAAAATACCCTGTACAGGGTATTTTAAATTACCCGCATACAATCGCTCCTTCCGGGTAAATCAACGGACTCAGATACGGAATATCCAAGTTTGCACCCCGCAGTAAAAACCAAATGCCAATTAAAACGGAGACGATCGGAAGGAGTTGGTTCAGCGCTCCCACCACGAAATGGCCTCCCGGACTGTATAACCAGTAGCCAGCCCAGCGGTTAAGCGATGTGACAAACCGTTGTTGGATAAGGACGAGATACCAGGATTGCCCCGATAATGAAAATAATCCAACAATAAAGAAGACAGCTTTAGCCAGCCAAACGCATCGACAACATATCAATTGGCCATACCTGTTGCGAATTATCGAACGCCGCCTCCACCATCAAAATAACCTAGCAGATAAAGTTTAGCGGAGTCAACCTCTACCATCATAATAATTCGGTTCGCACACCGGAAAAGCTGGTATAGCGAACCGAATAAGTTAAATTCTCCCTATCGGAGTTTTTTCCTTTTTCCGTTAAAAGCTAAGTCATTTCAAAATCAACACCCAGTCATTTCCTTTTCCAGGTTTACCCGGTGCATCGAAAACAAGGTCATTTTTTTGTGCTCGAATACCTTTTTGAAAGGGGCGCATTGTCTTTGACTCTACACCGTCAACCCACCATCCCCCTGTTGCCGGATTAAACCAATAAGCGTTTAGTTTTCCTTTTAGCTTCTTCAGGTCGAGATGGATGTCTTTACCCGCCGCTGTATAGACCATCGCCCAGCGTCCATCATTTCCCCTCATGGCCGTAATCCTATCTGAACGACCGTTCACCTTTGAAGCGGCTACACCGCCACCGTCACCATCCTCTCCGGTATTTCCGTCACCAACAGTTGTCCCCCAGTCACCTATAACCAGGCTTTGATCAGGCATCCTATTTAAAAATTGTCTATCTGTCCATAGCTCACGTACTGCATGATAAAGATGGGACATTTGACCAAGGCCAGGCAATTCCATATATTCCCGCCAGTTATCTCTTGGAAATTTCCATGCATCTGATCCATATGTGTGGCCAAACCCTCCCGATAACACCGTTTGCCAAGCTTGGTACCTTATCCCCCAATCAGTAATTGCTCCTTCATAGCGGCCTTCGCAAAGCCACGTCGGTTTAACAGGTTCTAACTGATAATCTTTCGGAACCGACTCAACCTGATCATAAGGAGTATCCTGAATGGAATTGAAAGACAGCCAGTTTTCGGTGTGAAACCAATCAGAGGAATTTGGCGCCCACTTTCTCGGGTGATAGGAAATGAGCGGACCTTTATCATCAACACGACCTCCGTGATTTACTGAAACAGCTTTTACCCCTTCGGTAACGCCTTTGGCCATTGCGGAATAGATGCTTCTGTAATCGTACTGCCCATAAACCGCTGACCTATCACCACCCAGCATCCAAATCACATTTTTCATATTCCCGTACCGTTCACCGATCCAATGACCATAGGTATATGCATTACGTTCATTGAAAACAATATACTTATTAGGTTTCCCATTAAAAGACCCTGAAAACCAATCTCCCCATGCAGGATGCAGAACAACATACATCCCTTTATCATTTGCCTCACGGATAACAAAATCCAGATGATCCCAGAAATCATATTCATCGGGAGATTCGAAATTACTGCCCGGAGTTACGATGGGCCTCGAAAGATCCGGTAAACCATTTTCATCAAACTCGAAAGCGTAATCACCGTAATAGTTTTTGCCGATATCATCTAGATTCAGGTCAAGCACCATCATCGATATTGCATTTAGCTTCATGTCTTTCAACCGTGAAAGCAATTCGGAAACATCATCAGTTGATCCGTTCCTAAGAAGCATCCACACCGTAAAACTATTTAGAAATACAGGGCTTTCATCAGCATTAACCAATAAGTGGGGATTTTTTTTACTTACGAAAAGCTGTTCTGCGCGAAACTGCGCAAAACACGCAGATACAGGAAAAAGAAAAACGTATAAAATCAAAACGCTCAATCTGGAATGTAAATGACACTTTTTTCCTTTACTTACAACCATGTCTGTCAACTTATTTGAATATAAACATACCTTACAAAAAATTATCTTCACAAGGCACTGGCTCACAGTTTTGCTGCGAGCCAGTGCCGAACCAGCCTTAATCGGCATAAGCGCCCCAGAATTTCAGTTCGCTAATCATAAATTGCGGCACGCCCGTATTTGTCTTGTGTACTACAAAACGCAGATAACGGTACGGCTTGCCTGCCTGTTCCGTGTCAATATCGTATACAAAGCCATTCCGTATATAATCCCGGTCCTCATTGGTAAGTTCGCTGGGCGACATTGTGCCCGAAGGTAACTGCATCACACAATCAGCAATCTTCACCCAATCATTTTTCCACGCATCGGTTCCGTCAGCAGCGGGCCAAGCCGTCCAATATTTTAGGTTGTCTTCCCTGCTGCCATTTCCGATTTCGCTGATGGGTTTAGGTTCATTTGTTGCCCAGATTTCAAAAATTGAAGGTAGCTCTGCCGAAAACAACGGCGACCGATCCCGCATCCACATTGCCAAGCGGCTGTAAGATGCTTTCCTCCCCATGTCAATCGTAAAATAATAGGGAAACGTATTTACCTCCGGTTGCCCCGGAATGAAGTCGCTAAGCATATTGTTGGAGTAGTGCCAATAAACACTGCCGCTCATGAGGACGCCGTCGGTAGCATTCGCTATTGTCCTGTTTGAAATCAAACGATGCATATCGCCCCGGAACAAATGGGTTCCCTCGTTATAACCCCATTGTGTCCAGATAACCCCTCCTCGCTCGTCTCTCCCCAATATCTCAGTTTCAAACAGCGGCGTCAGTACGGTGTCCAACGGCCGGGCAAAATTGTTCCACCGGTCACGCAACTCGACGACCAAGTCCTGCGGCTCGCTGTCTAATCCACGGAATGTATAGCGTCCGCGGCTTGCATTAGAATAATACGTGTCAAACACGACAAGTTCGCCATCAGGTGTCCGATTGTATAAGGTAATTGATATCTCCTTATTCAACGGGTTGTCCCATGCGGCAAACACGCCGCCAAACGTTGGGCTCACATCCAATGTTTCACGGATCAGTTTTATGGGAGGGGTCAGGGGGTTAATCGTCACCTCTACGGGAAGTGATTCGTTCTTGCTTTTATCTACAGCATATAATTCTACCACGAAACCTTCCGTATCGGCATATCCCTCCAAGGCGATAGAGTCCTTAAATGCAGAAGAGTAGATTTCCCGCGGTACGCCATCATTCAGTACATATACCGCCTTCACACCAAGTAAATCGTCATCGTCAGGCAACGTGTAGGTAATGACGGCTCCACCATTGACATTTCTGACCGCCACATCTCTCACAACTCCCGGAGCCTCTTTATCAATCGGATCACTCCAATCCTTTACGTCAGAACAACACCAAACTAACAAAGAGGCAAGGATATAACAAGATATATTCAATAACTTTTTCATAACTATCTAAAATCTAAAAGACTTATTAATCATCACCAGCCGGGATTTTGTACCAAATTTTTATTCTTCAGTATCACGCTCAATTTAATAGGCCACAAATAGTCTTTCTTTTCAAAAGTCGAACTGAAAACATTCCTAACCTGATAGAACTCATCCGCGGTTTCCCCACTAATGTTCAATCCGCGAATCGGACGATTCATGTACTCCTCTGCAAGCTTCCAGCGCCTCAGATCCCAGAATCGGGACCCCTCGAACGCGAGCTCATTCAATCGCTCACGCCGGATAATATCACGCATCCCTTCTTTTGTCAATGGCTTATCAGGGTTGATTGAATGAGAACGCCAGCTTTCAATCACCCCAGGCAGCCCGCTTCGCTCTCTGATCACATCTACGTATTGGTAAACTTCCGCTGTCGGTGCCGGTGCATATTCGTTAAGGGCCTCCGCGTACATCAGACCAAGGTCGGCCAGCCTAATGATAGGAAACGCATAGCGGTAGGTAGAAAGGTTCCCGCTTGATTCTGGAGCCGCAGTTAAATAATGTATCAGCTTTTTGCATAAGTAACCGGTGCTTGAATACCGGCCGGGTGGGTTCGGTCCGCCCCCCAGCGTTCCATTTTTCAGCTCAGTAACCCACAGGTTCTGATCGTTCGTCGTTCTACCATTTCCGTACAAGGTACCGCCGTCAAAAATAATTGAGCCATAAAAGCGGGCTTCTCTGTCGAAATGTAACTGTATGGTTTCAAATCCTTCATTTATATAATAGGCATCATCCGGTCCTGCCTTCCTCAATTCCATCAGATTTAGGTTCTGCCATTCCCTGTCCTCTTCGATTGGCACACCATTTTTGGTGTAAAACTGTTCAACGACATTAAGTGTAGGTGCGTAACTCTTCCGGATTCCACCACCAAGCTGGGCTAGCGTAAAGACCGGGTGACAGGCTCTTTCTAGCGCATCGGGATCGGTGTTCGAATCGCCCCAAATGATTTCGCTGTTCCATCGTTCGGTAACCGCTCCCCTTACCTGCATCGCAGCAATGGTCTTTTCGTTCAGGTTGCCTGCAAATGGGGTCTTTGAAAAATCGAACAGATTATGTCCAGCTTCGAGAGCTAGTGTTATCACTTCTTCCAGGGCATCTGCAGCCCGCTTCCATTTTTCAGCATTGTAGGTCTGAGGAAAGAGCTGTATTCCTTGGTTATCTACCATCGACGCATAGTCGGCATTCCCGTTGAAAAGCGGACTTGCAGCAAGTGTAAGCAGCTGGGCTTTTACAGCCAATGCAATTACCTTTGTTGGCCGTCCCATTTCAAATGCCATGTCTTCTACCTGTACTGGCAAGTCTGCCGCTGCTTCGTCAAGCAATTCCGCAAGGTAGTCCACGACTTCGTCAACGGGTTTCCGATACCGTTGTACACCTTCTCCTTTGGTACTTATTTCCAGATTTTCCTTGATCAGCGGAATAGGTCCGTACATACGGAAGAGCCAGAAATGATAGTATGCTTTCAAGAATTTAACTTCAGCGATCCATTTTTCTCGTTCATACTTTGAAAGGTCAAATGGTTTATGGATGTTTTCAAGAAAAATATTGCAGTCACTCAACGCCGTGAAGAGCGCTTTTCCACCATTCAGTCCATACTGGGTCTCGTCCTGCTTACTGGACCAATAATCTGCCAATGGATTGTTCGTGCCCTGCCGCCCCTGCGATAAATACCACAGTACCGGGCTCATACCCTCCACCGGATCGATATACCACACCTCGTCACCACCAAGCAAAGCGGGGTTGGAAGCCGCATTGGCAAACTCCGGAAGGAAGGAAAACAATCCATAAAGATACCCTTCCGCCTCATTTCTATTTTTGAATGCATGATCAACAGTAGGTACGTTATCGGGAACCACATCCAAATAATTACATGATGCAACAAGGCCACTGATTGCCACCGTTATCATCGCTATTTTTATCAAGTTTTTCATAATATTCCATTTAGAATGATATATTGACACCCACATTGAATACCCGTTGCAGAGGATAGTTTAATCCGTTTCCACCCATTTCAACATCCCACAACTTAAACTTACTGAACAACAGCAAATTGGTACCATTAATATAAAAGCGGGCCTTAGACAACTTCAACCGTTCCGCAGCTTTCTGCGGCAAAGTATATCCCATCTCGGCGCTCTTAAACCGCAGAAACGGACCTTCTTCCATAAACCATGTACTGCTCTGCATGTTATTATTGATAATGGTATTCGATAAGCGGGGCCAGTTTGCATATGGATTTTGCGATTGCTCAGACCAGTAACTATCCGCTATAAATTGGGTGAGACCCGTTTCCAGCAATTGTCCGCCGGATGAGGTTTGCTTGAAAGGGGACATGGCGGCGGGGTCGATCCAGAATGATGAGCGTGCAGAACCTTGGAAGAAAAATGAAAAATCGACACTTTTATATCCGACCGAAAGTCCAAAGCCATAGTTTATTTCGGGTATGACCGAACGGCCGATGGGGACCATATCGGCTTCGTTTATCACAAAGTCCCCGTTTACATCTTTATACTTGATATCTCCGGCAAGATATTCACCAAAATCCTGTCTTGGCGAATTTGCAACATCGGCTTCATCGATAAACAACCGCTCAGCAACATAACCCCAACGCTGCGACACGGAATTTCCTACCCTGGAGAGCCATGGCAATCCGATACTCGCATAATCGGCCTCTTCGTAGTACTTGTATGTAGACCGGGCGTAGGTGAAATTGGCCCTTCCCACAAACCAGAATCCGGGGAAAACCACGTGATTGTAATCTACCGATATGTCAGCACCCTTTCCGAGCGCTTCCCCTACATTTACCTGAGGGGTCGCCCACAGCCCCATGGATGTGGGGATATCGGCCCGGTTTTGTAAGATGTTTGTGCGGTGTTCCCGGAATAAGTCAGCCAAGATTTCGACCTTTCCGTTAAACAAACCAACGTCAATACCGAGATTGGTCTTATGGGCAATCTCCCAACCAATTTGAGAATTCGGATAGTTACTGATGCGTACCCCGTTACGGCTGATTCCCGTCCCCGAACTCAGATCATAGCCCGTTGCAAACCCTCCGCCCCCCCCCATTGTCACCTGAGACAAATAGAAAAAGCGTTCTGAGCCAATTTCGTCATTCCCAACCAACCCATAGGTGCCACGGAGCTTTAGCATGGAAATCACATCCTTCAGTCTACCTCCCCAAAAAGGCTCGTTTGATACCGACCATCCTAGTCCGAAGGAAGGGAAAAAACCCCATCGGTGTCCTTTATCAAATTTTTCTGAACCGTTATACCCGAAATTAAACTCAGCAAAATAACGGCTTCCAAAACCATAAGTAAACCTACCTGAAACCCCCAGGTTTCGTTTAGGCAGCGATTCGGATAACGATCCGGCATTGCCGGTCAATGAATTCCTAGCTACACCGACCAACATACCACTTGTACTGTGTTTTTCAAACGTTCGGTTGTAAGCTAATGCCGCCTCGGCATAGAACGAGTTTACCACACTTTTATATCCAGGAATATATTCAATATAAGAGTTACCGGACGAAGCATTCAGTTCTCTCAATATATACTCATCCGAAAACCTATCATAATTAGCTACCTGATAATAAAAAGGACTGTAAGCGCGACGGACATCGAAACCGGAATTTCTAATCGTATTTCCCAGAACCCGCGCATTCAGCCCCTCCGTCAGCCAACTTAAATCTTGCTTAAGCTCAATTTGTGCCATCATAGCCGTTCTGCTCTCTTGCCGGTATCCTTTGACCATTTCAGCATACGGATTCATATACGATTCACCTTCATACCCACCGAAAAGAATGTGTTCGGCACGTTGGTACTTTTCATCGGGGGCAAAATATGCTGGAAATCGAACCGGGCTCACTTGAAGAATCTTCCGATACATATCATTCCCGCCAGTAATCGGCCCAACGTAGTCGTCAAACGTTCCATGAACCCGTATAACGGCTTCCGTCGTCTTCGTGAAATTAATATTGATGTTAGACCTTATAAGATATTTCTTCAGATCAATATTGTTATTGAAATTGTTGCGTTTGTCGACTTTCAACACTCCGTTGTCTTGCGCAAAGGACCCTGCAATGTAGTAGCGTGCGACCCTACCGCCGCCGTTAATATTAACATTTACACGTTGATTACTGGTCACTGGCTTTGTCAACATGTTCATCCAGTCGACTGCCGGATATACATATGGATTTCCACCACTGATCGTGTTGTCAATCTGCCTATTGGAATAAGGTATCGGAGCCAGTGGATTTCTTGTACTTGCAGCCTCATTGGCCAAACGCATATAGGTAATTGGGTCGGCCATCTCTACAGTCTTTGTCGGCGAAGAAAACGAGTTTTCCAATCTCAGCGATATTTTTGGACGCCCCTCCATCCCCTCTTTAGTGGTTACCAGCACGACGCCATTGGCTCCTCTGGCACCATATAACGCAGTTGCGGTTGCGTCTTTCAAAATGGAAAAACTCTGAATATCATCGGGGTGCAACCGCGATAGATCATCGGTTGATATTTCCACATTGTCCATCAGAATCAACGGATTCACCTTTCCGGTGCCAAAAGAAGTCACTCCCCGTATAAAAAACTCAGCGTTATCCTGCCCCGGCTCACCACTGGTTTGGTAGGCGATTAACCCTGCCATCCTACCCGCCAGTGCCGTCGTCAGGTTGCTGGATGGGACCTTCAGTTCAGAAGGATTAATCGAGGTAACCGAACTGACTACCTCACGCTTCTTTTGTTTACCGCTAAAAGCAACCACCACCACCTCGTCCAATCCGGACTGATCCTGGGCAAGGGCGATGTCTATCACCTCGCGGCCATCCACGAAAATCTCCTGTTGTACAAACCCTACCATCGTAAATATTAAAGTAGTGCCCTCAGGAACCCTCAATACGTACCTGCCATTTTGGTCGGTACTGGTCACTGTTCGGGCATCTCCCTTCACCGAAACAGTTACCCCCACAAGGCCCATCCCGAGTGAATCTGTTACCGTCCCCCTTACATCGCGCTGTAGGATAGTGGGCACTATTGACTTGGCTCTTACCTTTTCCGCACTGGCAAACATCGGCAGGGCTTTTACGATGACTACCGAATTCCGGGTCTGAAAAGAAAGCCCTTTTTCTTCGGGGAATACTTTCTCTAGCACATCCGTCAATTCAGCGTTGATTACATGAAGATCTACCCTCTTTATGCGCTCTAAGTCCTTCTTTTTATAGATGAAGGTATATCCAGTACTTTCCTCAATCGCATCGATTACCGTATATATCTTGGCATTTTTCAGGTTCAATGTCAGCTTTTGGCCATAGCCAGTTGAAGCCATCACAAGTTGAAAGCAACCGAACGCCATTAATAAAAAAGTAATATTCATTAAGAAACTGCTTAATTTTCTGCAATGGGCCGGTTTAATTGGGGACCCTTTGCATATTTCAGTATTATGCATAACTTTATTGGGTTTATAGATTATCTTGATTATTTGGTGTTTGCCAATCGATCATGATTGGCTGTAATACAAGGTAACTTAAAACTAGTTGCCGATAGTGTTCGGAGCACTATCGGCTTTTCGTTTTAAGCCCAATCTGATATTCTTCAGCTCATTCGTTCAAATAGATACCTCCTTTCTGTCATTTAATTTTTCATTAATGTCATTAGCGTACGGAAACGTGAGTTCCATCAACGGAAATGGCTCTGCCCGAAATTTCTTCCAGTATCGCTATCGCGTCGGCTAACGGAATGGACCTGCTTATTTTACCCGAAAAAAGTTCATTTTTATTCTTTCGATCGGGAGATACTTCTAAACCGTACCAACGAGCAAACTGTTTCAGTGCTTTATCCAGGTCTGTGTCGTTAAAATAAAAATACCCATCTTTCCAGGCGATTGATTCCTGTACATCTACTTTCCGTACAGAAAAACCGCTTTCATAACGAATTGCCTGCTCGCCTGGGGTGAGGATGACGGATTGCTTATTATCGTCAGTCAGCCATACTTTTCCCGAAACTAATGTAGTTCTAGCTTCTTCTTCGTCTTCATACGCAGTAACATTAAATTCAGTACCAAGCACTTCAACGCGCTGCCCTCTAATTTCGACTCGGAATGGCCAGTTCCCAGAACCGATATCTTTCAATCGGGCAGCCGAAGCATGACCATTTGAGACTTCAAAATAAGCCTCTCCCTCAAGAAAAACCAACCGTTCCTTATCCGAAAAACGAGCCGGATAGCGTAAGGTAGATTCGCTGTTAAGCCAAACACGTGTTCCATCTGACAACGTAATCGAATAGGTCCCCCCCTTGGGTGTACACAGCGCCAACAAACCGGTCGCTACGCTTTTAGCACTCTTCTTACTATCATTTTCAATAACCTTGCTGCCATCCAGATAAGTAATTTCATCTGTCACCACGATACCAGCCTGTTGCTTGCTTAGGTCTATCGTCTCTCCGTCGATAAGCGTGAGTGTTGCCCGGTTCCCTCCAGGGCCAATTTGCTCAGCTACCACACCCGGCGGCACGGTACGACTGGAAAAATGAACTACCGACCCCACACTCAACGCCAAAAGGACCGATGCTGCCGCTAGATAACGTACGACCATCCGTTTATGCGAATGGCGACGTTTCAATTCATACCGCATACGTTCACGGAGAACGTCAATATCCGTTGTGGAAAGCTGTCCAGCTTCGGCATCCTTAATTTCAGATTCATACCATTGCAATAGCAAATATTCCTCCTCAGGCGCAAGCGCACCTTTAAAATACTTTTCGATTAATTGTCTCGCGTATTCCTTGTCCATCAATAATTAAGACACCGGCCAAGGCACGTGGTTGTATTAGTAAATTTTATTTTTTTGAGATGAAAAGACAAGCCATCGTATTTCTTAACAACAAATGATTAGGAATTCAGCATATCTAATAGTCAAAAAAGCTACCGCCGATTATTTAAAAGCATTTACTTGATAAATCGACAGACACAAAAAACAACAAATTACCTTACCGAGCTAAACGATAGCCAGTGATTACTTATTCAAAGTTTGTGAGTGCTGCCGAAAAGGCAATCGGCACATCAATAAGAAATTATATTTAACGACTTTTAAGCAAAAGGGTAAGAGTTTAGGTAAGCCGACTACAAAAATGGGTTAGCAAATATGATGAGTACCATGAACAATTTAGAAATCCTTTCCCACATCAGATGTAAAGCTTTGTTCATCTGGGTTTTAACAGTCAATTTAGATATACTCATTCGTTCAGCGACTTCCGCGTACGTGAGTTCTTCATCACGACAAAGTAAAAACACCTGCCTCATACGAGGCGGGAGCGCGGTGATGGCTAAGTTGATCTCTTCCTGCAATTGCTTCGTACGCAAAAAAAAATCAGCAGGAACTTCGTGTGCCTTCATAAAAGCAGCAAGCTCCTCCAAACGCCTTTCATGTCTATTTGAACGCCTTATCTCGTTCAATACACCGTTCCTAACTGCTGTATACAAATAATATCTTACCGAAGTAATCTGCAATTTTTCACGCTTATCCCAAAATGCAGCAAAGACATCCTGAACAATGTCATAAGCTATCTCCTGATCGGCAAGCATGTGGTATGCTTGCCGATACAATGGTTCAAAATAGCGATTAAAAAGAAAAGTATATGCTTCTGCATCCCCTTCCTTTAACAGACGGAAAAGTCTATCATCTTCTTCATCATTTCTCACGTCTTTGTTCAGTTATATCGAAATCGTTTAAAAAACAAACATCACAGCCTATTCCGGAACTATCAAATCTTACTTAATATATTAGGTTTAAAACAACGCAAATATTGTGTTTTTTTTATAATCCGCATCCTGTACTTTCCTATAGCATATACGGCAAAAATCCATTAGGCATTAAAATCGTAATTTGAAGTCAAAAAACTATATGAAAAGATCAAGCAACGTGGTTGAGATATTTTGGGCTGAACATTTCTTTGCGAGCGCTAGTATCCACATACAATCGCACCTTCCGGGTAAATCAACGGACTCAGATACGGAATATCCAAGTTTGCACCCCGCAGTAAAAACCAAATACCGATTACAACGGAGATAATCGGAAGCCAAAAAGCAAAATTAAAGCGCATGCGAGATTTGGCAAAGGCTCCCAAAAGGCCTACCGCAATCATGGCGGGCCATGTACCGGCACCGAACGACAACATGAACAGCCCACTACCCATTGCAGACTCGGCGCTAAGTGCAGCCGCCAATGCCATGTACACCATACCGCACGGCAACAAACCATTCAGCGCTCCCACCACAAAATGGCCTCCCGGCCTATATAACCAATAACCCACCCAGCGGGTAAGCGGAGTAACAAACCGTTGCTGGAGGCTCACAAATTGTCGCGAATGCTTGCCGAATAGTGAAAAAACGCCGACAACAACCAAAAGCGCGCCGGTAAGGAGTGTAATGCCCTGTTGCCAGTCCTTAATATTGAGCACATACCCAATGCCGCCGATAACCAGTCCGAGAATTCCATATACCAAAACACGCCCCAGTTGGTAAAGGACGGTTTGTACAATGACCAGCCAAGACCTGCCGCGGGTATTACCGGTAGAGAAAGCCAGCACCAAGGGGCCACACATGGCCACGCAATGGAGACTTCCAAAGACACCCATGAAAAAGCCGAGTAAGAGGTAATTCATAGCCTGTTATTCCTTAGGCAATGCGATAATTGTATCAGCAGTAGTCCGCCCGGAGTCATCTTCATAGTTGAGCTTATCATAATTCAACCCGCGCTCATAGTAGTCTTCGTGCACCAACGAATCAGTATCTTGAGTCACCATGTAAATACCAAACGCAATAATCATCACGATAAACAGCGATAACGCCAAAACCAAGCCTTTCCCCCAATTCATATCTTCACAATTTTAAACTATTTACTTACTTCCCGGAGGAGCCACAAATGTGGTTTTCATCGTTTCCACCACACGCTCATCCGTAACCACTTGCACCTTTACGTCTGTTTTATACGACGTGACCGTGCCTTTGGGGCACACCAAAAAGAAACTTAGCTGTGCGGTACCGCCTTTTCCCACCGTGGTTATCGGATTTACCAGTTGCACGTTAAACCGTTCGTCCTCGCTTACCAATTCAAACGGCATGTCTTCATGGCTTTTATTGATAAGTTCCAGACTATACAAGTTACTCACGGTGCCATCGTCGCGCAACTGGTAGGTACTTCCCTTCGCACGCAACAAGGTGCCGTCTACCTCTGCACGGCTGAAAAGCAGCCATCCGAATATACCTAAGAGCAGCACCAGCACCACACTATAGGCAATCACCCGCGTATTGCCAGCTTTCTCCGTCGACTTTCCTTCCGTCTCGCCCACAGTATAAAAGCCGATCAGTTTCCTTGGCTTACCCACCTTGTCCATCACCTCGTCACATGCATCGATACAAGCCGTACAGTTCACACATTCCATCTGCACACCATTGCGGATGTCGATTTCGGTGGGACAAACGTGCACACACAGACCGCAGTCAACGCAATCACCCAATGGTTGATCGGTCCCTTTTTTCAGGTGCCCGCGTGGCTCTCCCCGTTTCTGGTTGTAAGCCACGGTTATACTTTTATCGTCCAGGAGTACGCCCTGCAAACGACCATAAGGGCAAATGGTAGTGCATACAATTTCGCGGACGAACGCAAACACGGCGTAAAAAACCAGTGTAAACAAACTGATGGCAACCAGTCCGCCGATATGCTGCGCTACCGGTTCGGTTACAATTTGCCACAATTGCTTGGCACCGATGACGTACGAAAGGAACAGGTTTGAAATCATGAACGATACCGCTAGGAAAATCGCGTGCTTCGCTATCTTTTTGATGTACCATTGGTTAGTTCCCTTTGCTTTGTTTAACTTTTTTTGCTGTTGCCAGTCGCCCTCTATCCAGTATTCAATACGGCGGAACACCAGCTCCATAAATATGGTCTGTGGGCAGGTCCAACCACACCATACCCTCCCCCACACAACCGTAAACAACACGATGAATACCATCAGGATCAGCATGCCGAACACAAAGATATACAAATCCTGAGGCCAGAATACGCTACCCAGAATGACAAACTTGCGGTCAACGATATTGAACAACAGCAGGGGCTCGCCGTTGATATGGATAAGGGGCGCTACGGCAAGGAAGAGCAACAACGTGTACCCCACCCACTGCCGGTAACGGTACAGCGCACCCGAGGGCTTCTTGGCATATATCCACTGCCTTTTCGGTTTGGTACCGTCTGTCGCTTTCCCGATGATGAAATCCATCCTTACTGGCTTAAATAGTCTGCTCCTCAGCTATTCCCTCATCTCCATTTCCGTTGCCGGCTGATGGATCGTCACTTTTGTACGTCACTTTTTCTCCCTGTGGTTCTTTGGCATTGGGCGGATTGGTGCCTCTGAGCGACAGAATATAGTTACTCACCTCGGCAATCTGTCCCGGTGTAAGGCTTTGTTCCCAGGGCACCATCCCTTTATCCAACACGCCGTACTTCACGGTTTTAAACACATCGGTGATTTCGCCACCGTGCAGCCAGTATTCATCAGCTAAATTCGGACCGATACCGCCCTCTCCTGCTCCACCGTGGCATACGGCACAGTTCTGAGTGTAAATTGCCTGACCAGCCGAAATGACCGGCGCGCTTAAATCTACCTCCACGTTGCTTTCGTCGATATTATTAGCAGCCTGCGCAAGCCATTCCTGCCTTGCTTTCTCGGCTTTAGCCATTTCGCGGTTATATTCTTCATCCTGGTTGGGTCCCCATCCGAATACGTGGTATACACATAGGTAAACCACCGCAAACACGACACTGGCGTAAAACATCCCATTAAACCATGCCGGCACGGGATTGTCCAATTCCGTAATGCCGTCGTAAGCGTGTTCGATCATGAGGTCTTTCTCCTCGGAAATAGGCCTTAAGCCCATTAGTTTATTCCAACGCTCACGCCATACACCTTCGCCTGCTCGTTTACGTTCAGCCTTTCTTGCTTTCTCCTGCTCCAGCACCTCGGGCATTGTCAGTTTCAACATGGCACCCATCGCTTTGGATACCACGATGGCTGCAGCCAATATCACGGACATTACCACGATAAGCGCTAGGATAAGGATGTCGTTGTTAATATTCCCTGATCCGAACCAGGTAGCGGTATTCGCTGCACCTGTGTTGGCCGGTATAAGCAAAACTATCATATTCATGGTTCCTTGCATTTAGTCGTCTAATTTATCTGTATTGTCTGCGTCGTCCATGGGAATATCTTTCATGTAGTCTACATAGTCTTTACGCATTCGGAAAAGCATAATGGCTACCACGATAAAGAATACCAGAAATATCCAAAGTGACACAATCAAGTACCATTCGTTGCCACTTAAATCTGTTATCTGTTTGAACATGGTTATTTATTTAAAAGGGTCTATTGATTACTTATAATTTCACCTTCATGTGCTTTGATATCCGTACCCAACCGTTGTAGGTAAGCAATCATCGCAATGATTTCGGTATCGGGTCGCACTTCCACGCCCTGTTCTTTCAGGTCGGCCACTATGCCCTCGGCCTGCGTCAGCAGTTTTGCGTTCGAAGCACTGATATCTTCATCACTATAGGGAACACCCAGTATACGCATGGCATTCATTTTCGTTTTTGTAGTGGTGGTATCGAGCACCTGCTCAATGAGCCACGGATAAGGCGGCATGATACTTCCCGGCGAAGTGATGGTAGGGTCGAGCATATGGTCGAAATGCCATTTGTTGGGATACTTTCCACCTATACGATGCAAGTCGGGTCCTGTACGCTTAGATCCCCACAGGAAAGGGTGGTCGTATACAAACTCGCCAGCCTTGCTGTACTCGCCATATCGAGCGGTTTCGGAGCGGAATGGCCGTACCGTTTGCGAGTGACAGTTCACACAACCTTCGCGGATGTAGAGATCGCGCCCCTGCAGTTCGAGTGCGCTATAGGGTTTCACGCTGGCAATCGTCGGTACGTTAGAAGAAATCATAAAGGTTGGCATCATCTGTACCATACCACCTATTAAGATGGTGACTAGCGCTAACACCAAGAACAACATCGGCTTGCGTTCCAGACGGCGATGCGTAGACCGCTCGTTGACTACAAGCGGTGTAAGTTCTGGTGCCTCCGCCGGCTCATTGGCCAATAGCTTACCTTTACGCATGGTGCACACCAAATTATACGTCATTAGCAACGCACCGGCAAGATAAAGCGCGCCACCTACAGCCCGCAGCATATGCATCGGAATAATCTGCAAGGTTGTAGCCAAAAAATTCGGGTACTTCAACACGCCTTCCGGAGTGAATTCCTTCCACATCAAGCCTTGTACAACCGCAGCCCAGTACATAGGAATGGCGTAAAAGAGGATGCCCAGTGTACCTATCCAAAAGTGTACGGACGCTAATTTTTTTGAATGGAGTTCTGTTTTATAAATTCTGGGCACCAACCAGTAAAGTATAGCGAAGGTCATGAATCCGTTCCAGCCCAATGCCCCTACGTGCACGTGGGCCACGATCCAATCCGTGAAGTGTGCAATCGCATTGACCTGCTTCAATGATAGCATAGGCCCCTCAAACGTGGCCATACCATACGCAGTGAGCGCCACGACCATGAACTTGAGGGTCGGTTCGTTGCGCACCTTGTCCCATGCACCGCGCAGGGTCAGCAAACCGTTGATCATGCCGCCCCAACTGGGTGCGATGAGCATGATGGAGAACACCACGCCGAGTGATTGGACCCATCCCGGCAAGGAAGTGTACAGCAGGTGGTGCGGACCCGCCCAGATGTAAATGAAAATGAGCGACCAGAAGTGCAGGATACTCAATTTGTAGGAATAAACAGGCCGGTTGGCCATCTTCGGCAAGAAATAATACATCATCCCCAAATAGGGAGTGGTTAAGAAAAATGCCACCGCATTATGCCCGTACCACCACTGTACCAACGCATCCTGCACACCAGCATAGAGGTAGTAGCTCTTCCACATCGAAACAGGCAGCTGTACGGAATTGACGATGTGGAGTACCGCGACCGTAACGAAAGTCGCGATGTAAAACCAGATAGCCACATACATGTGCCGCTCTCGCCTCTTAATGATCGTTCCGAACATATTGATACCGAATACCACCCAAATGACCGTGATACCGATGTCAATCGGCCATTCGAGCTCGGCATACTCATGCGAGGTGGTGAGGCCTAACGGTAGCGTAATGGCCGCGGCCAGGATGATGAGCTGCCACCCCCAGAAGTGTACACGGCTCAAGAAATCGCTAAACATCCGGGCTTTCAGCAGCCGTTGCAGTGAATAGTAGACCCCCATAAAGATTCCGTTGCCTACAAATGCGAAAATCACCGCATTGGTGTGCAGGGGCCGTACCCGCCCGAAGGTGGTATACTGCAGTTCGAAGTTCATGAAAGGCCACACGAGTTGCACGGCGACCAATAAACCGACGGACATGCCCACAATGCCCCACACGATGGTGGCAATGCCGAAATCCCGGACGATTTTGTTGTCGTAGTTGAATTTAGTTAGCTGCATGGATCAACATATTTTAATGGTGGTAAAATTACTGTCATCGCAATGTCAGCCGAATGATGGTTATCGGGTTTAAAAGTAATGGTGGTCACTATTTTCCCGTCTGCGCACCCGCCTCCTTTCGCCACGCAGCTGTTAAAAATGATTTCCGTATCTTTGGATTAGAAAACTCACTATGGATATTGTCGACTTCAAAAATTCGCTTAAAGACAACAACCCTCCAGTAAGCCTTACCATACAGCAGGAAGCGCTGTGGTGGGATGGCAAGGGCGATTGGGAAAGAGCCCACGATTTGGTTAATGATCTAGACGATCTGCAATCGGCCCATGTGCACGCCTATCTGCACCGCAAGGAAGGCGACTTGTGGAATGCCGACTACTGGTACCGGCGGGCCAAACGCCAACGCTACAGCGGCACGTTAGAGGAGGAATGGGAAGAACTGGTTAAAATTATGTAAGCCTTTTTCATTGAATTTGATGTAAACATTTAACGAAAATAAACATGAGCCTAAACTTTTTCCTGATGGACGCGCTGCTCGTTGGTGGGGCGTTGTCTGATACGCTGTCTGGCGCACCACCGGCCACTGGAGAGAATTATTGGTGGATCGCCGAGCGCGTGCTCGCGGCCATCGCCGCTGTAGTGGGTATTATAAGCGGTGTGATTGTCCTATGGCGCAGGGAAAACAACCGGAAAGCGAAACATAGAACATCCTCGACGGTTGCCATAGAAAACCTCTCGGGACTAATGGACGACAACCCCGTTTATACCTTCAATGAGACAGGAGGAGACCCGAGCCACAAAGCCCGCGTGAAGACGGCGGTAAAGAAAGGGAATGAAACGGGCAATTATTTTGTGCTATCGGGTATTCCGGGTTCCGGCAAAAGTTTTCTAGCCCAACAAGTAGCCTATGAATATGCGAAGGAAAAAGGGGTGTTTGGGAAGCGTACTTTCGACATCATTTGGTGGGTAGACGCCGAAGACCTTTCCAGGAAAAACACGGCACCAGAACCCAACCAAAACAGCGATTTGCTGCTACTGGCCAAATCGTTGGGAATCGAAGTTGATCAGACCCAGACGAGCTGGCTGGATGCGACCGTACGAGCCCTTGGCGACTACAATTACCTGTTGGTTTTTGACAATGCCTGCGAAGAAACATACGCTACCGAGAAGCATATCCGGGATTTCCGTAATACGTTTTTCCCGCCTACAAACCGAAAGCCCTTCCAGCGAATCGTCGTTACGTCGCGCAATAAGCTGTGGCGAAACGTGTTGCTCGATTTGCCACCGTGGACCGTCGACGAATTCAGGAATTACCTCACTTCGGTCTTCACCGCTGAACAACGGGATGCATTTGCTTTGGACGACCAATCGCTCTCAACGCTCTATGAAGAATTGGCCCGCCTGCCCCTAGCTGCCTCCCTCGCGGCCGCGTTCATGGTTACCCATGGCCATAGCACCACCTCATACGCCGAGCTCGCCAGTGTACAACACCGCTACCGCAATGGCATGCCCATCAACAAGGCTTTTGGCATTAGCTATGCAGCCCTGGAGGCCGACGACTTCCGTGACGGACTCCGGTTACTCCATATCATATCTTTCTTGGCCCCCACCGAAATGCCACTGGATGAATTCCAGTCGGGGCAAACCGTTTTAAACCTCCGGAAAGCGATTGCCCAACTGAGCAACCAATACGCTTTTATAAAAAGTGAAGCAGGCGGTCAGTACTACCATATGCACCGCCTCTGGCAGCAAACCACCCATGCGTTGTTGCACGAAAAGGGCAATTGGGACACGGAGTTCATCGAGGCACTGACGCTGTTGCGCCATGCTGTAAATGATTTCAAAGACGAGCGCAGGCCATTCTACCGTGCTATACTGCCCCACATCGAGGTGCTGGCCAGTCACTGGAAGGACTCGCTCGGCCAGGCAACCCAACCCCACCTTACCGACCTCCTGAAATCAGCCGCAGCATATAGTTTCAAAATAGGCGAAGTGTCTCAAGCGATGCGGCTATATGATCAAGTCATCGCCATCTCACCGGATGATTTGCTGCTGGTGCACGAGATCGGCATGAAAAACTCGCACAACCTCATCCTGCGGGATCACTGCGATGAAGCCATGGCCTTGGCACAGCGCGCATTCGACTATTTCTCCACCACCTACCAGGGGCCAGAAAAAATCAGGCTCACGGAAGAGGCGCGCCAGCGGATGGGCAAGGTGCACCAACGGAGAGGGGACTACCGGGATGCTACGCAATGTTTCCAAATCTCCGCACAACACATCCTTAAGTCGGCCGACGAAAAACTAAAAAACAAGGTTTATCCGGGCATCCTGCATGATCTGGGTTCCGTATTGTGGGAAGAGGGAATTGATTATGATAAAAGCATCAGCTATTTTGATTCAGCAGTAACATATCAACGAAAACTGGTCAATTTGCCCGAAACGGAACAGGAACAGTTTGTCAATTTCGGCATCAGCCTGAGCCTGTTGATCAAGGGTGTGGTCGAAGGGCTGCAAGGGAAGTTTGCCGCCCAGCAAGAGACGCACCTGCTGGCGTTGGCGCAGTTTACCCGTGAGGACGAGCATAGGAGGCGTTTCTATATTGCCTATTACCTTTTGCATTTTGCACGGGATAGGCAGATGCTTGGCCTGATAACAGACACCAACGAGATCGATACGCTCGATGCGCAGTTCAACACCATTGCGCAAGCTGCCGCTTCGGCCTGCAAAGGCGATGTGAAATCAACCATCATCAACGCCGTGGTGGCGCTACGGAATGCCGTAAGCAGCGGTCAACGCGCCGATGCCAAAGCATGCTACGCGACGCTATTGAAATTGTTCAAAAGGAATGGCACGAGGTACCTCGATGACGGCACAGTATCGGTAAGTGCGGTATTGGATTACGCCCTCCTGCTGGAAAACAAGGTAAAGAATCAGGCCACCACGGAGGCTATGGAGACCTTGCAGGCCGTTGTCGCCCAAGCGAATGCCATGTTAGTCGCTTATCCCGACGACCCGGAAGGAACCAAAGGACGCATTGGCTACCACCGCACGGCCGAGGTAGAGCGCCTATACGAACAGTACCTATCCTAACGGGCCGGTGAGGAGGCGTGCCTGAATTGCTCGATACGGTGAAAAGTCAGGAAATTCGCGTCATGCGCACGATTGGGCCCTCCCATCCCGTCTTCAAACGCCGTGCGCGACACGAAGATGATATCGTTGCCCTCAAACTGCCAGTCGACGTATTGAAATCCATAGCGGGATGCGTCGGGGTGGTGAATCACTTCCCGGCAAGTATCCCACGACTGGAGGTCCACAGAGCTAACCAACATCACCGTATTCCGGATTAACGACGAATTCTCGCCTTGATAGGCCGGTTTTAGCCGTTCGGGTATGCCATTGGTCAACGACCAATACCGTTGCGAGACGGGATCGTAGCGGACCGTGAATTTCTTGCTACCTCCCGGGAATGGCACAAATCCGGTTTTGGGATCAAAGGATGCCCGTGTACCGTCCGCATCGATATCGACCATCGCCACCTTCTCTTCCAACGTGCTTTTATCGTCCACACGAAGGATATTGCAGATAGTACCTTCTGGGGTTACCACTACATTCCCTTCCAGCCACCCGTTGAAATGCCCCGCGAGGTAGGTCGGATCAAAGTATAGCGGCTGCGTACACAACCAACTATCGGCGCGGAGCAAGTCTGCATCAACCGGTGCCGACATGACCATCGCAGCCAGACGCTTGCCCCACTCCCGTATGGGGCCATGGGCGGTTTCCATAGCCCGCCAGATGCGCCCGCCATGTACGACCATCGGTACGGGCGCGCTATGGAATTCGCCTTTGAGCAACAGCCCGTCCTGCTCGTTGGTGGGGCTGGTCCACGAGCTGCCGCCATCCACAGACTTGCGAATAAGGACCGTTCCGAAATGACGGTCAGGACCCATCAGATACAAGGCATCGCCATGCACGAACAAATTGCTCCAGAACGCACCTACTATATCCGTAAGGAACCGCCAATGCAGCCCTTTATCGGCCGAGCCGTATATGCGGGTACGTCCCTGTACCCACTCGCTGCTTGCTTGTCCGAATAAATCATGCGAGGCCACATAATGCCCATTGGGCAGGATAACCAAACTGGGCGAGCCGATATACTGCTTTGTAGCTGCGGGTTGGTAGGCGACAACGGTGCCGACTGTATCTTCGCAAAGCGGGATTTCTAACTGGGCTTGTGGCATATACACATAATGGTGGTCACTCCTTGATCTGCTTTCTCGACATCCGCTGAATCTAAACGCGAATCTCTCCGTACCAAAGATACGACCGAACCCTCGCCTATCCAAAAAACTTCAGCGTGGTCAACGCTCCAACGTTGAATGTCCCGCCAGCCCCAAGAAAACGTAGGCATACCCTACCTTTTAATTTCATTTTTTTCGGGTTGCCTATACGCTGCCCGCCATTTCTGAAATGTGGATACCCGTCGTTTGGGCACGTCGACCCGCTTTACCTGCGAGCAATCCCCGCTTTTGTCATACTTCTCATACGGTTCAACCAGCTCCACCCGTCTGTTGCCATTCCGCTGCATCCTGCCGTCGTCTACGATGGCTGTCTGGTGGATGATGAGGCCCGAGCGGACCTCCATGAATTCCTCCGGATCCAGCCGCTCCATCATGTTCTTGAATGTATCGTCCACGATGGGGTCGCTCCGTTGTTCCCCGCCGCGCAAGCGTATCCGGTTTATTTTGTGTTTATAATGGTAGCAAAAACGTATTTGGTTCGCCGGCACCGTACCATCCGTTGCCAATAGGTGATTCAGATAGGCGTTTTTCGGGGTTGCCCCCGTATACTTGAATTCCCATACGCCCCTGGCATACATCACCAACAGGTTGGCCATGCACACCATGGAGTTGCTACATTTGACCGGAGACTTTTTAAGGATATATATTTACCAATAAAAGAGTCAACGATTAAATTTAGAC